>NZ_JBITBT010000001.1:0-243286 GCF_044452505.1 Amycolatopsis sp. NPDC051903
AGCGGTTGATGCGGGAAGCCCCGTTCCTGCTGATCGGGGAGGGCACCAGCGAGATCCAGAAGACCATCATCAGCCGCGGCCTCCTGCGCGAATACCGCGCCAAGTCCTGAGTGGTCACCTGATCGACGCGGGCCCCGCGTGAACGTGGGACACGTCTGCGGCTAAGAACAGACGTGATGACCATGACGGACGACGCGTCCGCCGGGGACGAGAGGCCCGAGCTGGCCGCGGGGCCGCCCGGGCGGGAGTTCGAGGAGCTGTTCACCCGGCACGCCGGCGAGCTGTACCGCTACCTGTCCCGGTGGATCGGCGCGGCGGCCGACGACCTGGTGGCGGACACGTTCGTCGCGGCGCTCAGGAGCCGCGGGGCGTACGACCCGGCGCGCGCGACGGCGCGGGCGTGGCTGTTCGGCATCGCCACGAACCTGCTGCACACGCACCTGCGGGCGAAGAGCCGGGAGACCACGGCGACCGGACGGCTGGGCGCGTTGCTCAAGACCGAAGTCGAGAGTCACGAGCGGCGCGTGGTCGAGCGGATGGTGGCGGAGGACGACGTGCGGGCGCTCGCCGAGCGCGTCGCGGCGCTGAGCCCGGAGGACCGCGACGTGCTGCTGCTCACCTCGTGGGCCCGGCTCGATTCGAACGAAGTCGCGGCGGCGCTGGGGATTCCGGTGGGCACGGTGCGGTCGCGCCTGCACAGGGTGCGCCGCGTGCTGCGGATCAGGAGGACCGGTGGCTGACGTGCAGATCCTGTCCGAAGACGAGCTCGACGACGCGCTGGCGCGGCTCGGCCCGCCGTTGCCCTTCACGCGGGACGTGCAGGAGCGGATCCGCACGCAGGTGGGGCTCGAGCGCAAGCGAAAGCCCCGGCGGTGGTTCGCGGCCGCGGCGGTGGTGGCCGTGCTGGCGGGTGGCGTGAGCGCCGTCCCGCTGCTCGCCGACGACGTCACGCCCGCAGCCAGCGCCGCTGCGGCCCGCGACCTCGAGCAGACGGCGGCGAACGCGCCCGCCGTCGCGCCGGGGCCGGGGGAGTTCCTGTACGTGAGTTCCCGCGATTCCAGCATCGGCAGCTCGACGACCCGCACCGGCAAACCGCTGACGGCCGTGTTCGACACCGAGACCGAAGTGTGGCTCCCGGCCGACCGCCAGGGCGACTGGCTCATCCGCACCACTCCCGGGGTGCCGACGCGGTGGCTCGTCGGCTCGGCGGACCTCGCCCGGACCGAGGGCGACGGCGGCCTCCTCGACCCGAAAGCGCTGCGGCCGCGGGAAGAGCGGGCCCCCTGCGGCGATTTCCCCACTTCGAACGGTGAATTCGGCGACGAGCCCAGCGCCCACCTCGTCGGCGATTGCAGCACCGACTCCGGCGACTGGAGCCACGTCACGCCGCGCTTCATCGCCGAGCTGCCGACCGACCCGCGGCAGCTGTACGACCGCATGGTCGCCGGTGCGGGCGGCCACCCCGGCGGGGTGCTGGGCCTGGCCGCGAACGTGCTGCGCTCCGGGCAGGCCGGCCGTGAGCTGCGCACTGCCCTGTACCGCGCCCTGGTGCTCGTCCCCGGGCTCGACATCACCAGCGACGTCGCCGACCTCGACGGGCGCCGCGGCATCGGGCTCGGCTTGGCGCAGGGCACCCTGCGCCAAGAGCTCGTGGTCGACCCCGCGACGGGCCAGTTCCTCGGCGTCCGCGACGTCCTCCAGCAGCCGGGAACCGGCCTGTGGCAGGGACTTCCGGCCGGTACGGTGGCCAGCTCCTCGGCCGTGCGCACAGCCGTGGTGCCCGCGCTCGGGGCCGAACCGCGATGAGCCTGACGCGCTCGGAACGCCGGCAGCTGCGGGAGATCGAGCGTTCGGTCGACCGGGAGTGGGCGCGCGCGGCGTTCGGCGGACCGTCCACCCGGGACCGCCGGCGCCAGGTGGTGGTGCGCGCTGTGGCGGACGTGGCCGCGGTGACGGTCTTGGTCCTCGGCGCGCTGACGGTCTCGATGCCGGCGCTGTTCGCGGGCACGGTGCTCGCGAACGTCGCCTTGTGCTGCCACCTCGCGGGGCCCCGGAGCCGACCGCGCGCCGCTCGTCGGGGGAGCGGCGCGCGGGCGCGACGGCGTGCTCGGCACCGCCGCCGTTGCCGGGCACGCCCGTCAAGCCGTTACGCCTGAACGGATCCCGAAGCCGACCAGTTCGCGGAGTCGACGGCGGAGTACTCGGCGCCCTGGTCGTCGAGGCGGCGCATGCGGCGGGCGGCGCGCTCGGTGAGGACGGCGTCGTCCAGGGGCGGGACGAAGGCGTTGTCCACCACGGTGTACTCGGCGGCCAGCCGGCCGATCGGGGCGATCGCACCGAAGTCGATGCGGCCGTTGACGTACAGGTCGTCGCGGACGTGGAAGCTCACGACTTCGCCCCAGACCACGTGGTGGAGGCCGTCGGGTGCGGCGAAGA
Organism: Amycolatopsis sp. NPDC051903; assembly: GCF_044452505.1. NCBI lineage: Bacteria > Bacillati > Actinomycetota > Actinomycetes > Pseudonocardiales > Pseudonocardiaceae > Amycolatopsis > Amycolatopsis sp. NPDC051903. The sequence continues at coordinate 2,437 of NZ_JBITBT010000001.1, forward strand.
TCTTGTCCACCTTGCACTCCAGCGCGACGGGCGCGTCCTTGATGCGCGGTGGTTTCACCAGCGCCGAAGCCACCTTCTCGACGCCCACCGCGTCGAACTCGTCCACGTCCGGTTCGAACTCCGCCGCGCTGCGGTGCAGGGCGAACGCCTGCGGCAGCGTGGCCATGTTCGTCACGAACTCGCCGGTGTCGCGGAGGTTGACGAAGCTGTCCTTGAGCGTCGCGCCGTCGGACTTGGGCTGGATGGACAAGGAGATCTTCGGCGGCTTGCGACCGACGCACGTGAAGAACGACACCGGCGCCAGGTTCCCGACGCCGGACGTCGATTCCGTGCTGAGCCACGCGATGGGCCGCGGGATGATGCTCCCGATGAGCAGCTTGTAGGCGGCCTTCGCGTCGAGGCCCGCGGATTCGATGTTCACGTCACCCTCCCAGCAGTGCCACGGCGCCGTACCAGACCGGGCCCGGGTTGAGGCGGTCCGGGTGCCGGCGCAGGATTTCGTCGTAGAACTCGCGCGCGGTCGGCTTCGCCGCCAGCAGCCGGATCACGTCGAGCAGGTAGGAGCGGGTTTCGGCGATGGTGCGCGGGTCGTCGGGCAGCGCCGCGTTCTTGTGGCCCGCCACGACGGCCCGCGGGTGCAGTTCCTCGACCCGGTCGAGCGCGGCGAGCCACTCCTGCAGGCCGCCGTCGCCGCCTTCGAGGACGTACTGGTGGACTCCGTTGTAGACGGTGTCGCCGGCGACGACGAGGCCGAGGTCCGGCACGTGCAGCACCGACGTCTTGTCGGTGTCGGTGTGCCCGACGTCGACGGCCCGCACCACGTGGCCCTCCAGCAGGAAACCCTCGTCGGGGATCGGCTGAGCCAGCACGGGCGACGGCGGGATCCGGCCGGGGAAGTCGAGGTCCCACAGCTGTGCCCGGCCCTCGACGGCCTGCGTGCGCATCACCTCGATCGTGCCGGCGGTCGCCCAGACCTCGGCGCCGGGGAACCGCTTGAGCAGCTCGGCGGTGCCGAACCAGTGGTCACCGTGCCCGTGGGTGGCGAACACGTGGCGCAGGCGCTTGCCGCTGCGCGCCACCCAGTCGCCGACTTCCTCGATCTGGAAGTCGAGGAACGGCGGGTCGACCAGCACCGCGTCCTCGGCGCCGGTCACCAGCGTCGTCGACACCGGCGACGAGATGATCGGCTCGCCGGTGGGCAGCGTCTGGCCACGCTCCCGTCTCGCGCCGGCGGTCACCAGTACGTCGTAGGACAAGGTGCTCATGGACTCGCCTCTTCAACATAGCCGTATTAGTTTTACTTCTGTCTTAGTAGAGTATGCGGATGCTTAGCTGGGGCGTATCGGCATAGTGACGCAAGCAACTCTCGCGCCACGCGACAGAAGTAACGGGCTATCGGTTGAGTCAGCAGCGCCGTTCAGTGCGCCCGGTCTGTCACACCCCCGTCCGGACGTATTCGTGGCCCGAGAGGTCCTCGATGGCGACCGCGGCGATGGCGGAGGCCGGGAGGGACGCGGAGCCGTACCACTCGGCCGGGGAGGTCGTCGCGTGGAACTGCCAGCCGCCGGTGAGCTGGCGGGTGCCGTCCTTGCCGAGGATGACCAGGCGGCACGGGGTGCCGTCCGGGAGGCCCGAGACGTGGGCCTCCACGCGGGCCCAGCCGTCGGCCGGGGTGACGGACGCCGAGAGCCGAAGGTCGCCGGCGGAGCCCGTGAACAGCAGCGACGGCCGCTCGGCGGCGGGCGCCAGGTCGGGGTCGGGGGCGGCTGCCGGGATGAGTGCGGGTGAGGAACCCGGGTGGCCCACGAACAGGCCCACCCCGAGCGCGGCGGCCGCCACGGCCACGGCGGCCGTGGCGGCCAGCGCTCTGCCGCGCCCGCGCGCGCCCGACGCCTCGGCGCGCACCTGCCGCAACGTGCGTTGCAGCAGCAGGTCCGCGTCGTCCGGCGGGCCGTCGAGGAGCAGCTCGGGCGGGATCGCCTCGAGGAACTCCTGCACCTCACGCACTGTCTCCACCTCCTTCCGGCAGTGCTCACAGGTCATCACGTGTCGTTCGTCGAGAGGCTGGTGGTTCACGCCGCACCCACCGGCTGCCGGCCGCCGAACGCTTCGCGCAGGGCGCGCAGGCCGTAGTGCGTACGCGACTTCACCGTGCCCGCCGGGATCCCCAGCCGGCGCGCGGCTTCCGGGACGGTGTGGCCCTGCAGGTACACCTGCTCCAGCACTTCGCGGTGCTCGGGTGACAGCCCGTCGAGCGCCGAGCGCACCACGACCGAGTCCACGACGTGTCCCGAGTGGTCCGGGGAAACCGGCCCGGTCGTCGGCGATTCGGCGACCTCCGCCGGCCTCGAGTTCCGGGCGCGGACGCGGTCGATGACCAGGTTGCGCACCACCGTGAGCAGCCAGCCGCGTACGGAACCCTTGCCGTTGGTCAGGCTGTCGGGGTTGCGCCACGCGCGGACCAGCGCCTCCTGCACCACGTCCTCCGCCGCCGCGCGGTCGCCGAGCAGCCGGGTGGCGTAGGCGAGCATCGCCTTGCCGTGCTCCTCGAACAACGTCCGCACGAGCGCCTCGTCGGCCACCTGCCGGCGGGCTCTCATCCCGGCCATGTTGTTCCACCACCCTCTCGTCCTGATGCCCTGAAAACGGGCCTGGACCTGGGGGCGGTTCACCGATCGCGCGAGTTTTTCTACCCGTCTCCCGGTGAGCGGGCCGGCTTCACGTCGATCACCGGCGTGCCGTCGACGGCCTCGAGCGGCCCGACGCGCACGCGCAGGCCGTCGACCTCGAGCACTTCAACGCGGTGCAGCCCGATCGGATTCGGCCGCGCGGGCGAGCGCGTGCTGAACACGCCCGCCAACGGCCGCGCCGGATCGCTGCGCGGACGCACGGACAGCACCGACCGGTCGGCGAGGTGCAACCACGTGAACAGCAGCACCTGCTGACCGGCCCGGAGATCGGCCAGGCCCTCCGCGACGTCCGACTCGAACACGAGCCACGCCGAGGGAGCGCCTTCGTCACCTTGTTTGGGCGCGGAATCAAGCGAGGCCAGGGTCGACTGGACGCGGGCGATGGGGCGGAGCTGGAAATCGGTCATGGTTCGGAAGCTACCGCCGCCGGCCGACGGACCCGGCTCGCACGGAGAAACTGGACCAGGGTTGTCCACAACTTGTCCCCGCTGTGGACAACCCTGGAAAATCGGTTGCGCGACCTCAGACCGAAGCAGGCTCAGGGAATTCCTCGACCTGCTCGGGCGCCGGCCGCGATTCCTCCACCGGCCGGCGCGAGCTGCGGTTCAGCAGCAACCGCGTCACGTCCGGCCGCGAGTAGTGGCCCACGGGGTCGGCGGCGGCCTTCGCCAGCGGGATCGCCGACAGGTCGATGTCCGCGTACAGCAAGCCTTCCTCGTCTTCCGCCAGCGGTTCGGCGAGCGGGCTGCCGTCCGGGCCGAAGATGCGCGCGAACCCGCCACCGCGCTGCAGCAGTTGCTCCTTCACCGGGGTGTCGCAGAACAGCTCCAGCCCGGCGTCCCCGACGATCGCGCACGGAGCGAGCACGAAGCACTGGCCTTCCACCGCGTACATCCGCGAAGCGGACGTGTTCACCTCCGGCCCGAGCGCGTACGCCGCTCCCTTATAGACGGAGAAGCTCGGCCACGAAGCGACGTGCACCTGCTCGTCCATGCTGTACATCGCGTACTTCGACAGCGGCTGCAGGTGCTCCCAGCAGCACAGCGCCCCGACGCGCCCGACTCCCGCGACGTCGTGCACCACCAGGTCCGAGCCGTCGCCCTCGCCGTACACCGTGCGCTCCACGTGCGTCGGCTTGAGCTTGCGGCGCGCGCCGACCAGCTCGCCTTCGGCGGAGATCGTCGCCTGTGCCATGTACAGACTGCCGCCGGATTGCTCCGAAAAGCCCATCACCACGGCGATCCCGTGCTGCCGCGCGCCGTCGAGCAGCCGCTGGAACCGCGGGCTGTCCAGCGCGATCGAGTTCTCGTGGTAGCGGCCCACGAACTGCATGCCCCACGCGGGCGAGTCGAGCCACAGCCACCACGGGTAGCCCGGGATGAACGTCTCCGGGAACGCGATCAGACCGGCGCCGCCCCGGGCGGCCTCCGCCATGAGCGCGATCGACTTGTCGATGGTCGCGTCGGCGTCGAACCACACCGGCTCCGCCTGCACGGCCGCTGCCCTGAATGAGCCCGAATAGGTGATCACGAGCTGTCCCTCCGCTCGGTTGGTCTGTTCGGCCGAACGTAGGAGCGGCCCAGGTCAGTGGCTTGCCTCACAGTGCACCGGGGGTTGACGCAGAGCGCACGGCTGGTGCCGCGCGGCCGGATCGGCGCATACTCACCGCTCAGGTGGTGGTGCGATGAGCGTGGTGCTGACAACCGACACGCAGCCGGAGGCCGATCGCGTGGCCTTCTGGCACGACGTCGTGTGCCGGTCCTTCGTGCCACTGAACGTCGCGACGCCCGACGCCGACGCCTTCTCCGGCACCGTCGCGAACGACCGGCTCGGCCGGCTCCAGGTGTCCACCGTCCACGCCGCCGCCCAGCGCGTGCGCCGGACACCGCGGCTCGTCGCGGAGGCCGGCGACGAGTTCGTGCTGCTCGGGCTGCAGGCGTTCGGCCCGGGGGTCGTCACCCAGGACGGCCGCCGTGCGGTGCTCCGCCCCGGTGACCTGGCGTTCTACGACGCCGCGCGCCCGTACGAGCTCTGGTTCCCCGGCGAGTTCGAGATGAAGGTCTTCATGGTGCCGCGCCGCTTCCTCGGGATCGCCGACGCCGACCTCCACCGCGTCACCGCCACCACGCTGCGCCCCGACGCCGGTGTCCCCGCGCTCGCCTCGCCGTTCCTCGCGCGCCTCACGGCGGCCGAGGGCGCGGCCGCCGACCGCCTGTCCGCTTCCGCGCTGAACCTGCTGGAGTCCCTCGTCCTCGACGGCGCCGAACCACCGGAACCGACGCTCCTGCTGCGGATCCGCGCGTTCATCGCCGACCACCTCGCCGAACCCGGCCTGACGCCGGCGACGATCGCGGCCGCCCACCGCATCTCCGTGCGTTACCTGCACAAGCTCTTCTCCGCCGACGGCGTGTCCGTCGCGCGGTGGATCCAGCAGCGACGACTCGAGGAGTCCCGTCGCGACCTCGGCCGCAGCACCGCGACCGTCGCCGCCATCGCGCACCGCTGGGGGTTCGCGGACGCCGCGCACTACAGCCGCTCGTTCAAGTCCGCGTACGGGTTGTCGCCGCGCGAGTGGCGGATCGAGGCTTCCGCTCCTGGTCAGGGCGGCGCAGACTGAACCGATGGCGCCGGTGCGCTTCGCGGTTCGGGTCGACGGTGTGGTGCAGGGCGTGGGGTTCCGGCCCTTCGTCCACGGACTCGCGGGACGGCTCGGGCTGGCGGGGTTCGTCGGCAACGACAGCCGAGGCGTGTTCATCGAGGTCGAGGGCACTTCGGAGGCCGTCGCCGCGTTCGTGACGGCGCTGCGGGCCGAGGCACCGCCCCTGGCCGTGGTCGACGACGTGCGCGTGGGCGAACTGCCCGCGACCGGCGCCCGGGGGTTCACGATCGTCGCCAGCCCGGCCGGCGGCGCGGCCGCGACGCTCGTTTCGGCCGACAGCGCGACCTGCGCGGACTGCGTCGCCGAGCTGCGGGACCCAGCCGACCGGCGCTACCGCTACCCGTTCGTCAACTGCACGAACTGCGGACCGCGCTTCACGATCGTGCGCGGAGTGCCCTACGACCGCCCGCTCACGACGATGGCCGGCTTCACGCTGTGCGCGGAGTGCAAGCAGGAGTACGAAGATCCGGGCGACCGGCGGTTCCACGCGCAGCCCGTGTGCTGCCCGGCCTGTGGCCCGCGGCTGGCGTTCTCGCGCGGTGGTGACCCCCTCCAGTCCACTGTGGACGCCCTCGCGGCGGGCGAAGTCGTGGCCGTGAAGGGACTCGGCGGCTTTCACCTGGCGGCCGACGCGGCGGACGAGCCGGCTGTGGCCCGGCTGCGCGGCCGCAAGCACCGGGAGGACAAGCCGTTCGCGGTCATGGTCCCCGACCTCGCGGCGGCGCGGCAGCTCGCGCGGGTCGACGCCGTCGCCGCGGCGGCGCTCATCAGCCGGCGGCGGCCGATCGTGCTGCTGCCGCGTGTCGCGAACGGCCCGCTCGCGCCGTCGGTCGCGCCCGGCAACCGCCGCGTGGGGCTGATGCTCCCGTACACGCCGCTGCACCACCTGCTGCTCGGCGACCTCGGCCGGCCCATCGTCCTGACCAGCGCCAACGTGTCCGACGAACCCATCGTCTACCGCGACGAGGACCTCGGCCGCCTGGCCGGGATCGCCGACGCCGTGCTCACGCACGACCGGGCCATCCACACCCGCACCGACGACTCCGTGGCGCGGGTGTGGCGCGACCGGGTGCAGCTGCAGCGCCGGTCACGGGGGTACGTGCCGGAGCCGGTCACGCTGCGCCGGCGGCTGCGCAGCCACGTCCTCGGCTGCGGCGCCGAGCTGAAGAACACCTTCTGCCTCGCGAAGGACACCCACGCGTTCCTGTCCCACCACATCGGCGACCTCGACAACTACGAGACGTTCCGCGCCTACACCGACGGCATCACGCACCTGCGCGGCCTGTTCGACGTCACGCCGGCGGTCGTCGCCCACGACCTGCACCCGGAGTACCTGTCCACGAAGTACGCGCTGGACCTGCCGGATGTCGAACTCGTGGGCGTGCAGCACCACCACGCCCACATCGCCGCCTGCCTCGCCGACAACGGCGAACCCGGCCCGGTCCTCGGCGTCGCCTTCGACGGCACCGGCTACGGCCCCGACGGCACGCTGTGGGGCGGCGAATTCCTCCTCGCCGACCTCGCCGGGTTCGGGCGCCTGGCCCACCTCGCGCCCGTGCGGCTGCCGGGCGGGACCACGGCGATCCGCCAGCCCTGGCGCATGGCCGCGGCTTACCTGGAAGCCGCGGGCGTAGCGGCCTCGGAGGTGCGCGCCCGCCACGCGGACCAGTGGGACCCGGTCGTGCAGCTGGCCCGCGGCGGGGTGTCGTCCCCGCTCACGTCCAGCGCCGGCCGCCTGTTCGACGCCGTCGCCGCAATCCTGGGCGTGCGGGACACGATCAACTACGAGGGCCAAGCGGCCGTGGAGCTGGAGCAGCTCGCCGACCCCGCCGAAACCACCGCCTACCCGTGTGACGTGGATCCCGTCGTCTCCGGCGTCGATCTCGTCCGCGCGGTCGTCGAGGACCTCACGAGGAACACCCCGCGCCCGATCGTCGCCGCGCGCTTCCACAACGGCCTCGCCGACGCCATCACGAACACCTGCGCGCGGCTGCGCGACACCACCGGCGTCACGACCGTCGCCCTGTCCGGCGGGGTCTTCCAGAACCTCCTGCTCCTCGACCGCGCCGCGGAATCCTTGGCACACCACGGGTTCCGCGTCCTCACCCACTCCCGCGTGCCGACGAACGACGGCGGCATCAGCCTCGGGCAGGTCGCCGTCGCAGCCAGCCGTACCACTCCGGGAGACCGTCCCCCCGGGTTGCGCTGACCTCCAGGATCCGCGCCTCCGGGTTCACGCGGCGCAGGTCCTCGACGAAGTCCGCGACGGAGAACGACACGTGGGGCAGCAGGTCGATCTTGTTGAGCAGCACCACATCCGTCGACGCGAACATGTGCGGGTACTTCAGCGGCTTGCCCGGCCCCTCGGTCACGGACATGATCACCACCCGCGCGGCCTCACCGAGGTCGAACAACGCCGGGCACACCAGGTTCCCGACGTTCTCCACGAACAGCACCGAACCCCGCGCCGGCGCGAGGGTGTCGAGGGCCCGCGCGAGCATCGTCGCGTCGAGGTGGCAGCCGGCGCCGGTGTTGATCTGCACGACCGGCGCGCCCGTCGCCTTGATCCGGTCGGCGTCGAGCAGCGTTTCCTGATCACCTTCGACGACCGCGAACGGCACCTCGTCGCCGAGATCACGCACGGTCTGCTCCAGCAGCGTCGTCTTGCCCGCCCCCGGCGAGCTCATCAGGTTGACCCCGAACACGTCCAGCGCCCGCAGCCGGTCGCGGTTGTGGCCGGCCAGGTGGTCGTTCTTCGCCAGCACGTCCTGCTCCAGCACGACCGTGTGGGAATGGGCCTCTTCACCCGGGTGGGCGTGCACCTCACCCGAACAACCGCACGTCGCACACACCTCAAACCACCTCCACGGACTTGATGCGCAGCTGCCGCCCCGCCAGCACCTCGACGTTCGCGCTGCCGCACGGGCACAGCAGGATCGGGTCGTCGAGCCCGAACTCCTCGCCGCAGTCGCGACAGGTCGCGCGGCCGGCCGGTTCGTCGATCTCCAGGGCCGCGCCCTCCAGCGACGTGCCGGTGCACAGCACGTCGAAGCAGAAGCGGACGCTGTCCGGCACCACCCCGGACAGCCGCCCGATCTCCAGCCGCACGCTGCGCACGGGCTGTTCGCCCAGCTTCGCGACGATCGCGTCGACGACGCTCTGCGTGATCGACATCTCGTGCACTAGCAGATCCTCGGCAGCGGGTCGCCCACCAGCATGTCGACGATCCGCGTGCCGCCGAACGCGGTGTTCAGCAGCACCAGGCCCGGCGGGTCGTCGCCGACGCGGCCGATCACGGCGGCCTCGGCGCCGAGCGGGTGCGAACGCAGCGCCGCCAGCGCGTCGTCGGCCTGCGCGCCGTCGACGAACGCCACGATCCGGCCCTCGCACGCCACGTACAGCGGGTCGATGCCGAGCAGCTCCGACGCGCCGCGCACCTCGTCGCGCACGGGCACCGCGTTCTCGTCGACGACCACCGCGACCTCGGCGGCCTTCGCGACCTCGTTGAGGATCGTCGCGACGCCGCCGCGGGTCGCGTCGCGCATCGCGCGCACGCCCGGCACCGAGGCGAGCAGGCCCGCCACCAGCTCGTGCACCGGCGCGGTGTCCGACTCGAGGTCGGCGTCGATGTCCAGCTCGCCGCGCGCCAGCATGATCGTGACGCCGTGGTCGCCGATCGGCCCGGACACCAGCACCGCGTCGCCCGGCCGGACCCCGGCCACGCCCAGCCCGGACTTCAGGGCGACGCCGACGCCGGCCGTGTTCACGTACAGGCCGTCGGCCTTGCCGCGCTGCACCACCTTCGTGTCCCCGGTGACGATCTGCACGCCCGCGGCGAGCGCCGCGTCCTTCATCGACTCGACGATCTTCAGCAGGTCCTCGACCGGGAATCCCTCCTCGAGGATGAACCCGGCCGTCAGGTACAGCGGCCGCGCGCCGGACACCGCGAGGTCGTTCACCGTGCCGTTCACGGCCAGGTCACCGATGTTCCCGCCAGGGAAGAACAGCGGCGACACCACGAACGAATCGGTGGTCAGCGCCAGCTGCGCCCCGCCGATCGTGAGCGTGGCGGAGTCCTCCATCGGTTCCAGCAGCGGGTTGCGGAACGCGTCGAGGAACACCGCCTCGATCAGCGTGTGCGTCGCCTTGCCGCCGGAGCCGTGGGACAGGGTGATGCGCTCCTCGCGCACCTTCGCGCGCCGCCGCCGGGCGCGTTCGATGCGGTCGAGCACCTGCTGCTCGCGTTCCGTCGTGGTCATGCGTGGCTCGCCTCCCGCACGCGCTTGCGGCTGAACCGGCCGAAGTTGTAGTACGCCGCGCACGCGCCCTCGGGCGACACCATGCACGTGCCGATCGGCGTCTCCGGCGTGCACGCCGTGCCGAACACCTTGCACTCCCACGGTTTCAGCACGCCCTTGAGCACCTCACCGCACTGGCACGCCTTCGGGTCGGCCACCCGCACGCCCGGCACCTCGAAGATCCGCTCGGCGTCGAACGCCGCGTACTTCTCGCGGATGCGCATCGCCGAGTGCGAGATGAAGCCCAGGCCGCGCCACTCGAAGTACGGCCGCAGCTCCATGACCTCGTTGATCACCTTGAGCGCCACCAGGTTGCCGTCCCACGGCACGACGCGCGAATACTGGTTCTCGACCTGGGCGCGGCCTTCGGACAGCTGCACCATCAGCAGGTAGATCGACTGCAGGATGTCCAGGGGTTCGAACCCGGCCACCACCACGGGTTTGCCGTAGTCGCGTGCGATGAACTCGTACGGCCGGCAGCCGATCACCGTCGACACGTGACCCGGGCCGAGGAACCCGTCGAGCCGCAGGTCGGGCGAGTCGAGGATGGCCTTGATCGCCGGGACGATCGTGACGTGGTTGCCGAACACCGAGAAGTTTTCGAGGCCCTCCGACGCCGCGCGCAGCAGCGTCATCGCGGTCGAGGGCGTGGTCGTCTCGAACCCGATGGCCATGAACACCACCTGCAGGTCCGGGTTCTGCCGCGCGATCTTCAGCGAGTCGAGCGGCGAGTACACCATCCTGATGTTGGTGCCTTCGGCGTTGGAGTCGAAGAAGTTCCCGCCCGAACCGGGCACGCGCATCATGTCGCCGAACGAGGTCATCAGCACCCCGGGCCGGCGCGCGATGCTGATCGCGTCGTCGATGCGGCCCATCGGGATCACGCACACCGGGCAGCCCGGTCCGTGCACGAGCTGGATGCTCTCGGGCAGGTAGTCCTCGAGGCCGTGCTTGTAGATGGTGTGCGTGTGGCCGCCGCACACCTCCATGATCTTGTACTGCCGGCCGGGCTCGCACAGCGCGGTGATCTTCGCGGACAGCGCCCGCGCCTTCTCCGCGTCCCGGAACTCGTCGACGAACCGCATGGCGCCTCCTCTTCGATGCGCACTCAGTCGATCCGAGATTGCAGCAGGGCGGCCATCTCGTCCTCGTACGCCTTCCCGATGCTCTCCAGGAACTCCAGCGCCGAGGCGGCCTCTTCTTCGTCTATTTTGGACAGCGCGAACCCGACGTGGATCAGGATCCACTCACCGGGCCCGGGCGGGTCGTCGGCGAGCAAACCGATGTTGATGGTCCGCTTCACCCCGCTCACGGAGACCTTCGCGAGGTCCGGTCGCTCCTCGCTGATCTCGATGACCTCACCGGGGATGCCGAGGCACACGGCTACTTCCGGCTCATGTCGACGTAACGCTGCACGTCCGGCTTCACCTGCCGGGCGACGAACGCCACCCCACCGGCGAGCACGAGCAGCAGCAGCAACTTCTTGAACATCGTCAGACCTCCGTCTTCTCCTCGTCGGGCAGGCGCGAGGCGGTGCCCCACGTCAGTTCCTTCACCGCGCGCACGGCCGCGGGTACAGCGGCCGCGACCTCGGCCGACAGCCCCATCCCCGGCTCGACCGACCGCGGCTCGCAGCCCACGACCAGCACCCGCCCGGCGTCGCCGCCGAGCATCCGCAGCAGGCGGAACACCGCTTCGGGCCGCATGCCGTGCGCGTCGATCTCCGGCGCGCTCGACAGGTCCTCGGTGTCCGCCTCGATCAGCGACAACGTGCCCGGCTCGCGCCCGTGCGGCGTCGCGTCGAGCAGGATCGTGGTGTCGTAGCCGCCGAGCAGGTCGTAGGCCAGGTGCAAACCGGAGACGCCGTAGTCGGCGATCTGCACCCACGCCGGCAGCGCCTCGTCCTCGAGCGCTTTGACGACTTCGACGCCGAAGCCGTCGTCGCCGAGGAAAACGTTGCCGATCCCCGCCACCAGCACTTTCGGTCTCATGTCGGTTCCACCTCGTCGGGGGAGAAGTAGCGGAAGCGGCCGTGGGCGTTCTGCAGGTCGGCGCCCGGGTCGTCGTCGAGGGTCACGGCCACGTGCGTGGTTCCGTCCACATCGGACAGCACGGCGCGCACGGTGGCGACGCGGCCGGTGAGGAACATGTCCTGCGCGTCGGCGCCGTGGAGGTTCGGGTGCAGCCGCACGCGCGAGCCGGCGGCGACGCGGACACCGGCCACCACGACGGCGTCGGTCTCCGGGGACACGGACGCGTCGGCGCCGGGGTCCCACCACGGCTCGGCCGAGCCGGTCGTGGACCGCAGGTTCCGGATGGTGCCGTGCAGCCGCTCCAGCACCTCCGGCGGCACTTCGTCGACGCGGTCCACGAGCGCGGCCGCCCGCGGGTCGGTGGCGCGGGCCTCGCGCCTCTCCTCGTCGGTGAGCGTCATCGTGCGCAGCGTGAGGATCTCGTCGATCTCCGTGCCGTCGAAGAGCTCACCGGGGCTTTCGGGCGCGATCGCCGGGTCGTCGTACAGGATGATCGGCGACGCGAGCACCACGCCGCTGCGCGTCGAACCGCCGATCAGCACCGGCCACACGCGTTCGTTCACGCACGCCGCCACGGCCGGTTTCGCCCACTCCGGTGGGTCGAGCATCGACAGGAAGTGCCCCGCGTCCACGGCGAGGATCACGTGCGCGGCCAGCAACGCGTGGCGCAGCGCCGATTCGCGGGTCCCGTCGGAGGGCCACCGGCTCGTGTTGAGGAGGTCCACGCGCAGGCGGGCGCCGCCGAAGGGGCCGTCGAGCGCGTCGAGGCGCGCCGTCAGTTCGCCGGTGAGCTCGCGCGAGCGGCGCACGAGCGTGCAGTGCTCGCCGACGCACTCGCGCTTCTCCGTGGCCGGCACGGAGAACGGCAGGCGCACCGGCTGCGCGAGCAGTTCGGCCGCGGGCACCACGAACGTCACCTCGTGCTCCACGGCTTCGTCCCACGTCGTGTAGTCCCGCCCGCGCACGGTGACGGCGTCCACGAACCCGTGCCCGTCGTGCACCAGCCGCTCCTGGGCCTGCAGGAACCGCACCGTGAAGTGCACGCCTGCGCGCGAACGCGGCTCCAGCAGGCACTCCGTGCGGGCCGATGCGTACTCGCCGCGGTCCTCGCTCGCGTACGAGGGCGGCATCAGCACACCCCACTGCCAGCGCACGCGGTTCTTCCGCGCCGACGCGCGGTACGGGTAGAGCAGGTACCCCTCGTACAGCACGGCGTCGCCGACGGCCCGGGCCCGGTCGAACACACTCGTCACGGTCACGGCGCACCCCCGGAGTTGGCCAACAGGTGTTCCACCGCGGCGTCCCACGTCGGGATCGCGTGCCGCGACTTGTACCGCAGCAGCGCGTCGATCGTCTCGCGGTGCAGCTTGAGCCACGCGACGTTGGGGAAGTAGCGGTCCATCAGCTCCTCCCACGCGGTGATCGGCATCCGGCACTCGGCCTCGGTGTGCCACGGCACCGGCTCGACCCAGAACCCCGGCCCGCCCTTGGCGAAAACCGTGCCGGAGAACAGCAGCACGAGCGGCACCACGCCGTCGGCGAGCGCGTGGAAGTACTTGCCCGCGGCCACTTCCAGGTCGTACGTGCAGGGCACTTCGAGCTCGAACTCCGTGGTGCGCGTGAAGCTCGGCACCATCACCGCCACCGTGGCGAACTGGAACGGCCGCAACGTCTCGCCCCAGCGCGACCGGTCGCCGAACAGGCTCGTGAGCAGCTCCGACTCCCCGCTCGAGTACCGGCGCCGCTGCGGTTCGATCCGCAGCTGCACCCGCAGCACGAGCGCGTGGATCGGCTGGGCGGTGAGCTCGGTGATCTTCATCGTGAACGCGAGCGTGGGCGACGCCGCGTACTTCACCGGGCGCACGTCGAGGCAGTCGAAGGTCAGCTCAGCCATCGGCGACGACCTCACTGCGTTCGCGCAGGTCCGCGAAGAAGGCCTCGATCGCCTGGTGGGCCTCGCTGCCGCCGTCGAACCCCCGCCAGTGCAGCCGGACGAGGCCGACGAGCTCGTAGCACCGGTCGATCGGCACGACGAACGCCTCGAACCCGACGTCGTGCTTGCTGATCAGCACCGCCTCCACGTCGGCGGCCACGGAGTCGAACCCGGGCTCCGACGCCAGCAGCTCGCCCCACGTGTTCAGCGGCAGCAACGACTCCGTCGCGCCCGCCGGGCTGGGGTAGAACGCGACGGCCCGGTGCTGCGTGGAGTTGTAGAAGACGAACGCCATCCGCACCGGGATGCCCGAGGACTCCCACAGCGTGGCGGCGGCGGGGAAGCGCGGGGCGTGCAGGTACCGCGTGGGCACCGCGCGGTGGCGCTTGCCGCCCGCGCCGCTGTGGGTGAACAGCAGGTAGCAGCCGTGGCAGGTGCACATGATCGTGCGCGATTCGAGGTCGATCACGTGCCCGTGGCCCGGCCCGATCGGTTCGGCGCACAGCTCGCAGCGCTCCCCGGGCGCGGGCCGGCGGGCGGGCGTCCGGAACCGGCGAAGGCCACCACCACCCGTCATGCCCGCTCCGCGGGGCATTCGACGGCTTCGAGCGGCAGCAGCGGACGGCCTCCCGGCCCGGTCGGCTCGGGTACCACGCCGGCGACCACGACGTCGGTGAGCTCCGGCGCCGCGTCGCGCACCACGCGTTCGATGGCCTGTTTCGCGGTGACGGTCGAGGACGGGCAGCCGTCGCACGTGCCCTGCAGCTGCAACCGCAGCACCCCGGCCCCGTCGATCTCCACGATCTCGACGTCCCCGGCGTGCGAGCCCAGGTAGGGCCGCACCTCGTCGAGCGCCGCGTTCACGCGCTCCAGCGTCGGCACCGGGTGCAGGTCGTGCAGGACGAGCAGCCCGCGCACGTGGTCGTCGCCGGCGAGCCGCGCCAGCAGCGCCTCGCCGGCGTCGTCCTCGTGCAGCGCGGACACGATCGTGGCCAGGCCGGCGCCGTAGAACTCGAGCAGCGTGTGGACGAGGTCTTCGGCCTTGTCCGCGACCGGGCCGCCCGCCTCCGCCGCGAGCTCACCGAGCAGCTGCTCGATCCGCTCGCTGACCTGGCCGAGGTCGTGGTCCGCCATGGCTCACAGCACCTCTCCGCCGAACGCGTGCGGCGTGTGGATGCGTTCGAGCGTCTTGCCCTTGCCGGTGTACATGTGGACGCCGCAGGGCAGGCACGGGTCGAAGCTGCGCACGGCCCGCATGATGTCGATGCCCTTGAAGTTCTCCTGGCTGTTCTCCTCGAAGATCGGCGTGTTCTGCACCGCGTCCTCGTACGGACCCGGCGTGCCGAAGGAGTCGCGCACGCTGCCGTTCCACGGCGTCGGCGGGTACGGGTGGTAGTTCGCGATCTTGCCGCCCTTGATCACCATGTGGTGCGAAAGGATCCCGCGCACCGCCTCGGTGAACCCGCACGACACGCCCTCCTCGGGCACCTCGAACGGCTCCCACGTCTTCGTGTGGCCACCGCGGACCTCGGCCAGCGCCTGCTCGCAGAAGTGCACCGCGAGGCCGGCGGCGTAGGCCTGGAAGTAGGTGCGGGCGCGGTTGCGCTCGATCGCGTTGCTCCACTTCGGGATCTTCCACTCGAAGCTGACCTCAGGTTTCGTGGCCGTGCGCGGCAGGTTGATCACCACGCTGTGCCCGGTGGACTTCACGTAGTCCGTGTTCACGAGCCCGGCCAGCGCGGTGGTCCACAGGCGCGCGATCGGGCCGCCGCCGGTGTCGAGCGCGAGGTGGTTCGTGCCGTCGAACCAGCGGGGCGACATCGTCCACGAGTACTTGTCGTCGAAGTCGCGCTTCTGCGGCCGCGGGATCGTGTGCTGGTTCCACGGGTGCCGCGCGTCGACCGGGTTGCCCAGCGGGTCGTGCGTCACGAACTTCTCCATGCCCTCCCAGTCCTCGTAGAAGGACGAGCCGAGCAGGATGCGGATGCCGAGGTTGATGTCCAGCAGGCTGGTGGTCACGAGCTTGCCGTCGACGATCACGCCCGGGGTCACGAACATCTTGCGGCCCCACGACTCCATGTTCTCGTAGGTGAAATCGCAGTACTGCGGGTCGTTCAGGCTGCCCCAGCAGCCGAGCAGGATGCGCCGGCGGCCGACCTCTTCGTAACCGGGGATGGCTTCGTAGAAGAAGTCGAACAGGTCGTCGTGCATCGGCAGGCAGCGCTTCATGAACTCGACGTAGCGCATCAACCGGGTGAGGTAGTCGGTGAACAGCTGCACCGTCGCGATCGTCCCGACGCCGCCGGGGTACAAAGTGGACGGATGGACGTGGCGACCCTCCATGAGGCAGAACATCTCGCGCGTGGACCGGCTGACTTGCAGCGCCTCGCGGTAGAACTCGCCCTCGAGCGGGTTGAGCGAGCGCATGATGTCGCCGATGGTCCGGTACCCGTGGTCGCGCGCGTGCGGCGCCTCGGTGCGGTTGGCCTGCTCCAGCACACCCGGGTTGGTCTCGGCCACCATCTTCTCGCAGTAGTCGACGCCGACCAGGTTCTCCTGGAAGATGTTGTGGTCGAACATGTACTCGGCGGCCTCGCCGAGGTTGATGATCCACTCGCCGAGGTGCGGCGGGCGCACGCCGTAGGCCATGTTCTGGTTGTAGACCGAGCAGGTGGCGTGGTTGTCACCGCAGATCCCGCAGATGCGGCTGGTGATGAAGTGCGCGTCGCGCGGGTCCTTGCCCTTCATGAAGATGCTGTAGCCGCGGAACACCGAGGACGTGCTGTGGCATTCGACGACCTTCTTCGCCGCCCAGTCGATCTTCGTGTAGATCCCGAGGCTGCCGACGATGCGCGTGATCGGGTCCCACGCCATCTCGACCAGGTCGGTCTCGACCTTGCCACCGCGCTTCGGCTTCGTCTGCGTCATGTCGGGAACTCCTTTCAGCGCCAAGAGGAGCGGTAGCCGGTTTCGAGGACCCTGCCCTTGTGCCGCCACTTGGGTTCGGCGTCCGCCTTGCGTTCGGTGATCTTGCGCAGCCGCCGGATCACCGTGCCGTACGCCTCGCTCGCCAGCGACGAGACGTGGGCGCCGGGCGGCTCGTCCATGAACGGCATGAACCGGTCGGGGAAGCCGGGCATGGTGCAGCCGATGCAGATGCCGCCGACGTTCGGGCAGCCGCCGACGCCGTTGATCCAGCCGCGCTTGGGCACGTTGCACTTCACGACGGGGCCCCAGCAGCCGATCTTCACCAGGCACTGCGGCGAGTCGTACGCCTCCGCGAACTGGCCCTGTTCGTAGTAGCCCGCGCGGTCGCAGCCTTCGTGGACGGTCGCGCCGAAGAGCCACTGCGGCCGCAGGTGGTCGTCGAGCGGGATCATCGGCGCGTGGCCGGCCGCCTGGTAGAGCAGGTAGGTGAGCGTCTCGGAGAAATTGTCGGGGTGCGTCGGGCAGCCCGGGATGCACACGATCGGCAGGCCCGCGCTCGACTTCCAGTCCCAGCCGAGGTAGTCGGGCACGCCCATCGCGCCCGTCGGGTTGCCCTCCATGGCGTGGATGCCGCCGTACGCGGCGCAAGTGCCGGCCGCCACGACGGCGAGCGCCTTGGGGGCCAGGCGGTCGAGCCACTCGCTGGTCGTCATCGGCTGCCCGGTCGCGGGGTTGTTGCCGAACCCGCACCAGTAGCCCTCGGCCTTGATCGCCTCGTTGGGGATCGAGCCCTCCACGACGAGCACGAACGGCTCCAGCTCACCGCGATCGGCCTTGTAGAACCACTCGATGAACGTGTCGGCGCCCTTGTCCGGCCCGCATTCGAAGTCGATCAGCGGCCAGTGCACCTCGATCTTCGGCAGACCGGGCAGCGCGCCGAGCACGATCTCCTCGACGCTCGGCTGCGTCGCGGCGGTGAGTGCGACCGAATCGCCGTCGCACGAGAGTCCGGCGTTGATCCACAGGATGTGGATGGGCTTCTCTTCTTGCTGGGCATGCGTCACGGCTGTTCACCCTCGAGTTCGTCGAGCGCACCGAGGGTGAGTTCCCACAGTGCGTGGTAAAGGGTCGTCTGGGCTTCCTGGATGCGGTGCACCGAAGGCGACGGGACCACGAAGAGGTGGTCGATGCTGTCGAGTTCGGCCATCTTGCCGCCGTCGTACCCGGCGATGCCGACGGTGACGAGGCCGCGCCGCGCGGCCTCGTCGAAGGCGGCCAGCAGGTTCGCCGAATTCCCGCTCGTCGACAGGCCCACCGCGACGTCGCCGCGGCGGCCGAACGCGGCCACCTGCCGGGCGAACACCACGTCGAACCCGATGTCGTTGCTCAGCGCGGTGACCACGGCGATGTCGTTGGTGAGACCGAACGCGGGCAGCGGCCGCGCGCCGCCGGCCGGGGACAGGAACAGGCTCGTGAGGTCCTGCGCGTCGGTGGAGCTGCCGCCGTTGCCGAACGCCAGCAGGCGGCCGCCACCGGCGAAGGCCTTCGCGAGGTCCCGCGCGCACGCGGCCAGCCGCGCCCCGTCGGCTTCGGCCACCCGCCGGCGCAGGGCGACGATCTCGCGAGCTTTCTCCACAGTGGACTGACGAACCTGGGTCAGCACGGCGTCGAGGTCGCTCGAACCCGCGTAGAGGAACGGGTAGAGCTCTTCGAGGCCGCTCGCGCCATCCCCTGCCACGGCGCTCAACTCCCTCGGGTTACTCCGGGTGGTTCTCCAGGCGTGCGATGGCTTCGCCGGCGTGCACGAGGATCCGATCGCCGACGCCGGCTTCGACCAGCGCCACGCTCACTTCTTCCCGGCCCTCGCCGGTGTCGACGACTGCGAGCCCGAGGTCCAGGAGTTCGACGACGGTCACCTCGACCGCCGTGTCGGAGCAGGTGATGCACACCCCGTCGTGGCAGACGGGGTCCGGTTCTCTCACGGTGTCACCTCCGGGGTCAGCACCCCCGGCTGCTCGAAGAACACGTGCACCAGCTCCCACAGGATGTGGTAGGTCGTCACGTGCACCTCCTTCACCACGCGTGGGTCGGCCGACCGCGCGATGAGCACGTGGTCCAGCCCGGGGATCGCGGCGACGGTCCCACCCGTGCCGCCGGTGAGCGCGACGGTGAGCATCCCCAGGTCACGGGCGGCTTCGAGGCCGCGCCGGACGTTGCGGCACTCGCCGTCCGGTGAGATGCCGAGCGCGATGTCCTGCGGCTCGGCCAGGAACTCGATCTGGTACGCGAAGATCTCGTCGAGCCCTTCGCGCCCCGCGACGCCGGTGAGCGTCGCGACGTCGGCCGTGAGCGAGATGGCAGGCAGCGCACGTTTGCCCACGATCACCGGGTGCACGAACTCCACCGCGACGTGCTGCGCGTCGGTGCCCGAACCGCCGTTGCCGAACACGACGAGTTTCCCGCCGCGGTGGAACCGCCGCGCCATGCCGTGACACGCGTCGGCCACCGCCCCGGCCTGCTCGGCCAGGTCTTCGGCCGGCGCGACGCGGCGTTCGAACAACGCCGGCACCGCACCCGGGGGAGTCGTCGGAGAGCCGGTCATCGCGGCACTTCCCTGAGCGCTCGGTGGTGGGAGCAGTCAGGCCCACAGTAGAACTGTGAGTTGGGCCACACAAGATAGTTCGGGGTGCGCAGGATTCACCGGGAAACCGCTTCCGCGGCGGGGGCCGGTCAGCGCGGCCGAAGGCGGTCTGAACTGCGGATTTCGTGGCAGCGGGGGGCAGTCACGTCCGGTCGTGCTCGCTCTGGGACTGCTCGGCGCGCGAGAGCCACGTCTCGGCTTCTTCGGCGGCGCCGCGCGCCCGCAGCATCCGGGCGAGGCTCAGCATGCCCTGCACGTCACCGGTTTCGGCCGCGCGGCGGAAGTACTTCTCTGCCGTCGCCAGTTCGTCGCGCGCCTCGGCCAGGTGGCCCAGGTTGGTCAGCGCCGGCACGCTCCCGTGCTCGGCCGCCTTGCGGTACCAGGCAGCGGCTTCGCCGTCGTCGCCGCGGGCGCGCGCGAGCACGCCGAGGTTCGTCATCGCCGCCGGGTCGCCCGCCTCGGCCGCGTCGAGGTACCACGCTTCGGCCTCGTCGACGTCGCCCCGGCGGTGCAGGAGCAGGCCGAGCCGCACGATCGCCTCGACGTTCCCACCCGTCGCGCCCTGGCGGTACCACGATTCGGCGTCGTCGACCTTGCCGAAGCGCTCGGACTGCCGGCCCAGCAGGCACGTGGCCGACAGGTCGCCGTCCGACAGCGCCTCGCGCCACCAGCGGACGGCTTCGTCGTAGCGGCCCCGTTCGCGCATGACGACGCCGACGTCGAGCTTCGCCGCGGTGCTGCCCGCGCTCGCCGCCTGGCGGCACCAGTCCTCGGCCTCGTCGAAGCGGCCGTACTCGGCGAGCAGGTGGCCGAGCGCGGCCATCGCTTCGGCGTCGCCGGTCGTCGCCGCCGCGTGGAACCAGTACTCGGCGTCCTCGTGGCTGCCACGGCGTTCGTACGCCCGGCCCAGCCCCAGCATTCCGCGCGGCTCACCCGCGTGGGCCGCTTCGAGGAACCAGCGTTCGGCCTCGTCGACCTCGCCGCGGTCGTGCAGCAGGTTGGCGAGCGCCGTCATCGCGATGCGGTCGCCGCCGGCCGCCGCGCGGCGGAACCACTCCTCGGCTTCTTCGAGCTCGCCGCGGTCGCGCAAGGCGGCGGCGACGCGGGTCATCGCCACGACGTTGCCGCCTTCGGCCGCCTTGCGCTGCAGGTAGTCGTCGACGCGTGAGTTCCACTTCCGTAGCCGCCCGGGCATCGGCCACGCTCCCTTCCACCCACCCTTGCCGAAGTAGTCGTTCGGCGCGCCGCAGACGTGACACGTGGTTCCGGACACGGTTTCTCACGCCGCTGAGAGTGTCGGCGTCCCCGGGGGCGCCGCGCCGGGCATACTCCGGCTTCCCGCCCCCGTCGAGAGGATCACGCGCGCATGGCCCGGAAGTCGCCGACCCAGCGGATCCTGCTGGCCGTCGTGGTTCTCGTGGTGGCCGTCGCCGGGATCTGGTACGCGGGAAGGCAGGTCGGCGCGCAGCCGTCCGGCACCGGAGCCGCGCCCGCCGACGTCACGCAGCAGCTGGCCGAGCTGAAGATCGCGCCGCGCACGTCGATGTCCGGCTACTCCCGCGAGAAGTTCCCGCACTGGGACAACCAGGGGCACAACTGCAACACGCGCGAGCTCGTCCTCAAGCGCGACGGCAAGGACGTCAAGGCCGGCTCCGACTGCAACCCGACGTCCGGCACGTGGTTCAGCGTGTACGACGCCGAAACCTGGACCAAGCCCGGCGACGTCGACATCGACCACGTGGTCCCGCTGGGACAGGCGTGGGCCAGCGGCGCGCGGGACTGGCCGCAGGACAAGCGCGAGCAGTTCGCCAACGACCTCACGCGCCCCCAGTTGTTCGCCGTCACGGACAACCTGAACCAGCAGAAGGGCGACAAGGCACCCGACGAGTGGAAGCCGCCGCTGGTGTCGTTCTGGTGCACGTACGCGACGGACTGGGTCACCGTGAAGCACTACTACGGGCTGACGATCACCACCGGGGAGAAGACCGCGTTGCAGGACATGCTCAACCGCTGCGGGGCCTGAACCCGCAGGAACTGTCGGTGCCCCCGGTTAAGCTCCCCGGCATGGCGATGTTCCTGTTGATCCACGGCGGTGGTGGCAGCGGCTGGGAGTGGCACCTGGTCGCCGAGCAGTTGCGCGCGCGGGGCCACGAAGCCGTCGCGCCGGATCTGCCGATCGAGAATCCGCAGGCGAAGTTCGCCGATTTTGCCGATACCGCGGTGAAAGCCGCCGGTGATGCGGCGGATGTCGTTGTCGTGGGCCATTCCTACGGTGGGTTCACCGCGCCGATCGCGGCGAAGCGGCTTGGCGCGCGGCTGCTCGTGTTCGTCGCCGGCATGGTGCCCGCGCCCGGCGAGGCGCCGGGGGACTGGTGGGGCAACGTCGGCTACGAGAACCCCGGCGAAGGCCTGTCGGTCACGGAGCAGTACCTCGCCGACGTGCCGCCGCAGCTCGCCGAGGAGGCGCTGCGCCGCAGCCGCAACCCGGCGAGCGCCGAGTACCACGAGCCGTGGCCGGAGGCGGCGTTGCCCGACGTGCCGACGCGCGCGCTGCTGTGCCGCGACGACAAGTTCTTCAGTCCCGAGCTGCAGCGGCGCGTCGCGCGCGAGCGGCTCGGCGCCGAAGCCGACGAGATCGACGGGTCCCACTGCGTCGCGTTGAGCCGTCCGGCTGAGCTGGCCGATCGGCTGGACCGGTATTTCGCCACGCTCTGACACCGGGTAGCGGCCGAATGGTCCAGACCTATTGACGGCGTCGCCGGGAGCTCCCTAACGTCGGTCTCCCGTGCACGGGTTCCTCCACCCCGGTCCCCGGAGGTCCCGAATGAAGCTCAGAACGATCGGCGCCGCCGTGCTCGCGCTCGGCGCGCTCGTCACCGTCCCCGTCACCGCGCGGGCCGCGACTCTGCCCGCGTGCCAACACTTCTACACCGGCCCCATCCCCGACCGGCCCGTCACCGGCGGCCACGGCCCCGGCACGCTCACCGGTGCCGTCGACGTGAGCAACCGCCTGCCCGCACCCGGTGGGGTCACCGGCGCGCTCGGCGGCGACGGCAAGGTCACCTTCACGTTCGCGCGCGTGCCGGGGGCCAAGGCCTACCGCGCGTTCCGCAACGGCCAGGCCCTGCAGTGGATCAGCGACTGGGGCCAGCCGACGCTCCAGGTCACCGACGCGAGCCCCTGCCAGAACGCCAATTACCAGCTCTACGCCATGACCGCCGAGGACAACTCACCCGGCTCGCTCGGCCAGATCTCCACCGCCTACCGCGTGGACGCGACGGGCAAGCTGGCGCCGTACGCACTCGCCAAGGGCACCCCGCTCGACTACCGCGTCACCGCGTACAACGACGTGGCCCAGACCGCGCTCGGTTATCAGGCCGGCCCGGGCTTCTGCGCCGTCGATGCGCGGTACATCCCTTGGGGCACCAGGGTTTTCGTGCCCGGCTACGGCCACTGCTACGCGGCCGACATCGGCAGCTGGATCTCCGGCGACATCGTCGACGTCTGGCTGCCCGGCGGCCAGGCCAACGACTGGGGTGTCCAGCGGCTGACCCTCACGGTCGAATGAACAACGGGGCGTCCTCGAAGAACACTCGAGGACGCCCCGTTTCACCGGGTCACCACTTGTCGTGCACCAGCGGCCGGATCAGGTCGTCGTACGTCGACCGCACCGTCGCCGCCGCTTCTTCCGACAGGGGCGCGAGCGCCGCCGCCGCGGTGTTGCCCCGCGCCTGCTCCGCGTTGCGCGCACCCGGGATCACCACGGAAACGCCCACCTGGTCGAGGATCCACCGCAGCGCGAACTGCGCCAGCGTCTGCCCCTCGGGCACCAGCCCGCGCAGCCGCTCGACGGCTTCGAGGCCGACCTCGAACGGCACTCCCGAGAAGGTCTCGCCGACGTCGAACGCCTCGCCGTGGCGGTTGAAGTTCCGGTGGTCGTCGCTGCCGAAGGTCGTCGACGCCGTGTAGCGGCCGGACAACAGACCGGACGCGAGCGGCACCCGCGCGATGATCCCGGCCCCCGCGTCGACCGCGGCGGGCAGCACGCGCTCGAGCGGCTTGAGGCGCAGGCAGTTGAGGATGATCTGGACGGAGGCGACGTTCGGGCGCCGCAGCGCGGTCAGCGCCTCGTCGCACGTTTCGACGCTCACGCCGTAGGCCTTGATGCGCCCCTCGTCGACCATGCGGTCCAGGGCGTCGTACACGGCGTCGGACGAATACACGGGCGTGGGCGGGCAGTGCAGCTGCACGAGGTCGAGCGTGTCCATGCCGAGGTTGCGGCGGGACCGGTCGTTCCACTCGCGGAAGTTCTTCTCGACGTAGTTCTCCGGCACCTGCTCGGCGCGCCGGCCCATCTTCGTGGCCACGAACACGTCGTCGCGTTCGCGCCGGAAGCGCCCGACCAGCGTCTCGCTGCGGCCGTCGCCGTAGACGTCGGCGGTGTCGAAGAACGTGACGCCCTCGTCGGCCGCCGCGTGCAGCACGCCCATGGCCTCGGCTTCGTCGACGGTGCCCCAGTCGGCGCCGAGCTGCCAGCACCCGAGGCCGACGGCGGACACCTCACGCCCCAGCCGGGTGATCTTGCGAGTCTCCATGGGAGCGATCCTAGGCGCGCCCCCGGCGGCTCACCCCACGGTCGTGACCGCGAACGCCGCCCACACGAACTTGCCGGTTTCGCAGCGCTCGTAGCCCCAGTCCTCCGATAGCGCGCGGACCAGCTGCAGGCCCCTGCTGCGCGCCGCCGCCGGCGAGGGCTCCTTCAGCTCGGGCACCTTCTTGCCCGCGTCGAACACGCGCACCACCAGCCGGTCCCCGGCCAGCTTGAGCTCGAGGCGGTCGGGCCGCTCCCCGTGTTCGAACGCGTTGGTGACCAGCTCGGACGTCGCCAGCAGGACGTCGTCCCACGACCGCTCGTCCACGTCCAGGTCCGCGAGTGCGGCGCGGACCGCGTGGCGGGCGATCGCGGGCGCGGTGACGTCGTCCGGGAGCCGCAGACGCACGGTGGCGGGTGTTGTCGTGCCGCCCCTCGTCGGCATCTTCGACGTCGTCATGGCGACCACACCTCCCGACCTGTCCGTTGCTCGCACCGCCTTAACTACCCAACCGGGGTGACCCCGAATCAGGTGCCCTCGGTGATGTCGGTCTCGACCAGTCCCGTCCGCAGCTTCTTCAAGGTCGAAGCGAGCAAACGCGACACCTGCATCTGCGAAACTCCCACGCGCCGGGCGATGTCCGACTGGCTCATCCCCGACCCGAACCGCAGCGCGATGATCTTGCGCTCGCGCTCCGGCAGGCTCTCCAGCATGGGCCGCAGCGCCTCGCGCAGCTCGGCCTGCGACAGGTTCGTGTCGGGCGCCCCGAAGCGCGTGTGCGCCGAGTTCTCCAGCAGGTTGTCCAGCGAGGCGCCGTAGCGGCCCTGGCCGGCCCGCAGGCCCTCGTAGACGTCCTCGATCGGCACGCCGAGGTGCTGGGCGATCTCACTCGGGCGTGGCGCGCGCGAGAGCCGCACGGTGAGCTCCTCGCGCGCGGCGGAGATGGTGGCGTTGAGCTCCTTGAGCCGCCGCGGCACCCGCACCGACCAGCTGTTGTCGCGGAAGTGGTGACGCAGCTCACCCGAGATCGTGGGGACGGCGAACGCCAGGAAGTCCGTGCCCTGCGACGGGTCGTAGCGGTCGACCGCGTGGATGAGGCCGACCGTCGCGATCTGCACGAGGTCGTCCATGGCCTCGTCGCGGTTGCGGAACTTCCGCGCGAGGTTGCGGGCGAGCTCCAGGTGCTCGCGCACCAGCCGGTCGCGGATCTCCTCGCGGCGCGGGGCGTCCGCGGGCAGCTGGGCCAGTTCGTCGAACAGCGACGCCACGTCGGTGGTCTCGTCGCCATCGGCGGGAGTGCTCACGGCCGGGCCGCCTCGCTCTCCCGCACGAGTTGCACCCGGGAGAGGAAACCGCCGTCGGCCGGGGTCACGGTGCGGCGCGCCGACGTGGCCAGCGCGGTGAGCAGCTGCCAGGACAACCCGGTGTCGTCACCGTGGTCCGCGGTGTCGGCCAGCACCGACACGGTCACCTCGATGCGGCCTTCGATCCAGGAGAAGACGCAGGTCAGCTTGCCGTCGGAGGCCGACGGGAGCAGCATCGAGCACGCTTCGTCCACCGCCATCCGCAGGTCTTCCACCGCGTCGAGGTCGAAGTCCTGGCGCATCGCGATGTCCGCGACGATCGTGCGCAACGTGGGGACCACGTGCGGGATGGCCGCCGTCCGCACCTCGATGAGCTGGGCGTCCTCCCGATCGAGCGGGGCGTTGTCCTCCACGTGCTGTCCTCTCTCCGGCTCACTCGGCCGTGTCCTGTGCTGCCCGGTCACCTCATGCCCGGGGTGTGAGCAAACCAAACCCGGGTTTGATTCACGCGACCGGCGGGCATGTAGCGGTCGAAGTGCTGATCCCGGGAAAGGTGGGGACGAGATGGCTGACGTGAGCCGGCTGCCCAGTGTGGTGGCCGAGGAGTGGGAGTGGCAGCTGCGCGGTTCCTGCCGCGGCGCGGACAGCAGCCTCTTCTTCCACACCGACAACGAGCGCGGGTCCGCCCGCGAGCGTCGTGAGTCGCGCGCCAAGGCGATCTGCCAGACGTGCCCCGTGCTGGCACAGTGCCGAAAGCACGCCATGACCGTACAGGAGCCCTACGGCATTTGGGGCGGTCTGGGCGAGATCGAACGCCGTGAGCTGTTCATGCGCGAACGCCGCGCCGCGAAGCGCAAGGCGATGTCCGCTTAATCCCGAGCCCCACCAGTCCCGCGTACCTTTCCGGTGCGCGGGTCGCTGTGCGTGCGGCCGTTCGGGCCTTGCCCTCCTGTGTCGTTCTCCGGGACAGTGGCGGCCGACGCGGCGACGGTCACCCACTGGGTTAGGGTTGGACCTTCCAGATGCCTGGAACCGTGAACGGTTGCCGCTTGAGACACAGGCGCGTACCGGCGCAGCAGCAGCGCCTGACGAGGAGAAACTGCATGCCCGCAGCCGACCAGAACTCCACCCCTCCCGGGTTCGGCATCACGCTGGACACCGAGGCCGCAGAGCCGAGGGTGGTGGTCAACGGTGAGCTCGACCTGCTCACCAGCCCGCAGCTGCAGGAAGCCCTTGCCGGGTTGATCGCGGACAAGAGCTCGCAGCGCGTGGTGGCCGACCTCACGGGGGTGACCTTCTTCGACTCCTCGGCGTTGAACGTGGTCCTGCACGCCCAGCGGCAGGCCCGTGAGCAGGACGTCGAGCTCGCGGTCGTCCCCAGTTCCGCGGTGAGCCGCGTCATCGAGCTCACGGGAGTGGCCGAACACCTGAGCGTGTCGGAGGAACCGCCCGCCTGATCCCCGATACGGTCGCGCGGACCTGAAATCCGCTCTCGACCTGGGGGAGATCCACGATGATGGGGCGCACACACGCCCTGACCGGCTGGTGCGCGGGCCTGGCCCTCGCCCCCGCGGTCGGCGCCGGCACGGTGCACCAAGCGGTGGTCTTCGGGGCCACCACGGCCGGGTTCGCCTTGCTCCCCGACCTCGATCACCCCGGCGCCAGCGCGTCACGCATCTTCGGCTGGCTGACCGAGGCTCTCTCGTGGCTCCTGCGCCGCGTTTCCTCCGCCGTGTACGCCCTCACGAAGGGCCCCCGCGACGAGAAGGTGACCGGCAAGCACCGCCACCTTTCCCACACCGTGCTCTTCGCCGCCGGCCTCGGCGCCGCCACGTCGGCCGGCACCGCGGCCGGCGGGCCGTGGGCCGTGTTCGGCGTGGTGGTCTTCGGGCTGCTGCTCGCCGAAGGCGCACTGGGCGACTGGCTGCTCCCGGTCAGCGCCGGCGCCATCGTCTGGTGGTACTTCACCGCACGGGACCACGCGAGCGAGCTGGACCGGATCTCCGGCTGGCTCGGCATCGCCGTCGCAGCCGGTTGTCTGGTCCACTGCCTCGGTGATTCCCTGACCGAGTCGGGCTGCCCGTTCCTGTTCCCCCTGCCCATCGCGGGGGAGACCTGGTACGAGATCCGCCCGCCCAAGCCCCTGCGCCTGCGGACCGGCAAGAAGGTGGAGAAACGCTTGGTGTTCCCCGTCTTCGTCGTCGTCGGTGTCCTGCTGGTGCCCGGCGTGTGGAGCTGGACCACGGCCACCGCCGAGCACTTGTTCACACCTCCGGCGGCGCAGTCCGCAACGCAGTGATCCGCTTCGCCGCCGCGGCGGTGTCGGCGTAGTCGCGGGTGTGGACGATCTCGCCGCCGCGCACCGTCAGCACCATGACGTAGGACGAGACGAACGGTTCGCCGCCGAACTCCCCGTGCAGGTCGAATTCGGCGACCAGCACCTCGGGATCGGTGGTCTCGTGGAGGACGACGTTGTCCGCCTTGGTCATCCGGCGGACCTGCCCGGCGGCGCGGAAGCGTTTGCGCAGCTCGTCCCGGCCGTGCGTCACCCGCGGTACCCCGGCGGGCGTGAAGGGCATCTCGAGCACGACGTCTTCGGCGTAGAGGTCGGCGAGGTCGTCCCAGCGGTTCTCGACCGAAGCGTCGAGGAACCGCTGGAAGACGGTCTTCGCGGCGGTCATGGTGTGCACCGCGGCGGTGTTGGGGAAGTCGCGGTACGCGGTGATCTCGCCGTCCCGGACGGTGAGGAGCCCGACCGAAGACGGGAAGCCGTAGCTGTCGCCGGTGTGCGGGTTGCGGCCTTCGACGGTGAGCTCCACGGCGAGGCCGTCGGCTGTTTCCCGGCTGCTGACCTGCACCTTCTCCAGGCCGAGCGTGCGGCCCCGCGCCCCTGCGGCCGTGAGCGTGGCGAGGATGGCCTCACGGCCTTCGACGCGGTGGCCCTGGAAGGGCAGTTCGTACACGGCGTCGGCGGCGAAGAAGTCCGCCAGCGGCGCCGGGTCGAGGTTCACCATGCTCCGCGCGAACACCTGGGAGATTTCGGACACGGTTCGGTTCATCAGGCCTACTCCGAGGAAGAATGAGAGTTGAATCGGAACGGTGCACCCGTTTCCGACGATACGGAGTAAGCACTCCGTTTGTCAACGAGCCGAAGGAGGGCACCCGTGGAAAAACCAGTGCTGCGCGCCGACGCGCGGCGGAACCGGGCGCGGGTGCTGGCGGCGGCCGAGGAGGCCTTCGCGACCGACGGGCTGGCCGTGCCGCTCGACGACATCGCGCGGCTGGCCGGCGTGGGCGCCGGGACGGTCTACCGGCACTTCCCCAGCAAGGAGGCGCTGTTCAAGGCCGTGGTCGTCGAACGGCTGGCGCAGTACGCGGACGAGGCGCGTGAGCTCCTCGACGCGCCGGACCCGGGTACGGCGTTCTACGACTACTTCACGCGCGTGATCGAACAAGCGTCTCTGAACCGCGCCATCTGCGAGGCGCTCGGGGCCGCCTCCGCGTACAAGGCCGACGTGAGCACGGAGTTCCGCGACAACCTCGCGGCGCTGCTCGAGCGCGCGCAGGCCGCGGGCGCCGTGCGCGCGGACATCACCGGCGACGACCTGCGGGCGCTCATCGTCGGCGCCCTCGCCGTGGAGCGGTACTCGCCGGGCAGCCACCACCTCGTGCGCGTGCTGCTCGACGGCCTGCGCACGGTCTAATCCGGCAGGTCTCGCAGCTTCCGCAGCGGCGACGCGAGCAGGATCCCCGTCGACAACAGCAGGCCGGCGCCGACGACGTACAGCGTGGCCCGCAGCGAAGTCACCTCCGCGAGCACGCCGCCGAGCAGGCTGCCGAGCGGGGTCGTGCCGCGGATCAGCGTCGTCGACACCGAGGTGACGCGCCCGAGCAGCCGCCGCGGCGTCACGGCCTGGCGGAAACTCACGCAATACACGTTGACCAGGCTGATCCCGAAGCTCGTCCCCACGCCGCCGAGGACGTACCACGTCAGGCCCCAGCCCGGTGTGGTGAACGCGTACAACAGAAACGAGCCGCCGTAGACGACGGCCGCGCCGCACAGCGCCCGGGCCGCGCCGAAGCGCGTCGCCAGCCGCCGCGCGAGCACGCTCGCGACCAGCGCGCCGGTCAGCGCCACCGTGCTCAACGCGCCGATCACGACCGGCGAGAGGCCGATCTCGCGGACGAGGAACACGATGTTGATCGCCAGGTACATCGCCTGGAACAGCCCCGTGACCGTGCCGTGCAGCGTGATCGCCCGCACGATCCCGTCGCCCAGCACGGCTTTCAGGCCTTCCGCGATCTCGTGGCGCAGCCGGCGGCCGCTGCGTTCGCCGGGCACGTCAGGAGTTGCGATGCGCCGCAGCCACAGCGCGGACCACAGGTAGGACAGGGCGTCGACGGCCATCGCGCCCGCGTAGCCGAGGAATTGGATGATCAAGCCCGCCGCGCTGGGGCCGGCGAGCGCGGCCACCGACGCGTTGGTCCACAGCTTCGCGTTGGCCTCGGGCAGTTCGGCTTTGGCGACGAGGTGCGGCACGTACGTCTGGTGCGCGACGTCGAAGAACACCGCGCACACACCGGCGAGCAGGACGACGGCGTAGAGGTGCCAGAGCGTGAGCGCCCCGCCGAGCGCCGCGAGCGGGATCGAGCCGATGAGCACCACGCGGCCGAGGTCGGCGGCGATGAGGACGGGCCGCTGCCGGACGCGGTCGCACCACGCGCCGACCTGCAGGCCGAGCAGGAGGTAGGGCAGCGTCGCGAGCGTCCGCAGCAGCGAGACCTCGACGACCGAGGCCGACAGCGCGATCGTCGCCAGCAGCGGGATCGCCAGGAAGTCGACGCGGCTGCCGACCTGGCTCAGCACGTCGGCGGTCCACAGTGCCGGTAGAAAAATCCGGTTTGCGGAGCAGGCCACCTCGACGGGTGGCCACCCCCTCGTCCGCCACGCGGGACACCTTGGCAGAGATGCCATGTTGTTCGCAATAAACTTGAGTTGGGAAAACTCAAGTTGCACGTTCTGTAACGGGGCATAAGATCAACGCGACTACACCCCGTACCTGCGCGTCGGCACGACGAGGGGGTGCCGGTTTGTCGAACACGACTCCTACCTGGGGTTCTGTCGTCGTGACCGGGCTGGCCGGATTCGCGGTCGGCCTGCTCGTGGCGGCGCTCCTCGTTGCGGGCAACTCTCCGTCGCGGCCGACCGGTTCGTCGGTTCCGCCGCCGACACCCCCGCCCGCGCAACCCGTGACGGTCACCGTCACCGGCCCGCCGCAGCCGCCGGTCACCGTCACGCAGTCCGAATCGCAGTCACCGACCCAGTCCGACCGGCCCCCGCCGCCGAGCACGACCACGTCGACGGTGTCGGTCACCCGCGAGACCACCGTCCCCGAGACCGGCTCGCCCACCTCGCTCGGCCCGACGTCGGGGGTGTTCACCCCGAACGACGCGTCGGCGCGCTGGTGAGTGCGGGCCGCACGCGCCCGGGTTTCCCCGGTCAGCTCTCCCGAGCGGTGCGGCCTGCGGGTCCCTCAGCCGACGTCGCGGCGGCGCCAGCCCGCCAGGCCGGCGACGAGCGCCATCACGGCGACCACCAGCAGCCACACCAGCGGCGTCGCGGTGAACGGCGCACCCGGGATCTTCGGCGGGTGCTGGAACGGCGACACGTCGAGCACGGCCTGCGGCGCGTTCACGACCGGGCCGAACAGACTGATCAGCAGGCCCAGCGCGCCGGCCGCCCAGGCGAGGCCGGTGAAGCGGGGCAGCACGCCGAACAACAGCACGCACACCGACACGATCACCCACGTCGCCGGCACCTGGACCAGCACGGCGGTGAGCAGGTCGCCGACCGCGGAGCCGACCGTGGTGCCGCCGCCCGAGCGCAGGCCGTGCGAGATCCCCATGAACACGCCGCCGACGAGCACCAGCAGCGCCGTGCCGGCGTAGGCGAACACGAGGTGGCTCGCGGCCAGCCGCAACCGGCTGACGCGGGTGGCCAGCAGCGGTTCGAAGCGCACGCCCGTCTCCTCGCTGCGCATCCGCAGCGTCGCCTGCACGCCGTAGAGCGCGCTGAGCATGGCGAACAGGCTCACCATCGCGGCGAGGAACGCGTCGACGATCGCGTCGGAACCACCGAGGCGCTCGAAGATCTGGCGCGTCTGCTCGGTGTCGCCGACGAGGCCGGAGATCCCGCTCGCGATCGAGCCGAAGAGCGCGCCGCCGACGGCGAAGCCGATGACCCAGCCCAGCAACGGACCGCGCTGCAGCCGCCACGCGAGCGCGAACGCCGAGCGCAGCGACGGTTTCGCGGCCGGCCGGCCGGGCCGCGGCGGCACCAGGCCCGTGCCGACGTCGCGGCGCGGCAGGAGCGCGTAGCCGGCGGCGCCGAGGACGACGGTGGCCGCGGCCGGCAGCAGGAGCACCCACCAGCGTTCGCCGGCGAACGGGCGCGTCTGCTGCGCCCAGCCGATCGGCGAGAGCCACGAGAGCCAGCGCGCGTCGGACGTCGAATCGCCCGCGCCGCGCAGCAGGAAGGCGACGCCGATCACCGCGGTGCCGATGCCGTTGGCGGTGCGCGAGTACTCGGCGAGCTGCACGGCGACCGCGGCGACGGCCGTGAAGACCAGGCCCGCGCCGGCCGTGCCCGCGCCGAAGGCGAGCGCACCGGCGGCCGGCAGCTTCGCGCTGCTCATCGTGGCGACCTGGATCAGGCCGATGAGCAGGCTCGCCGCGCCGGACACGGCGACGGCCGCCGTCAGTGCCGCGTAGCGACCGACCACAGTGGACGCCAGCAGCTCGGCGCGGCCCGTGTCCTCCTCCGCGCGCGTGTGCCGGGTGACGGTGAAGACGGCCATCAGCCCGACGAGCAGCGCGAGGAACCCGCCCAGGCGCCAGGCGATGAAGCCGCCGGCCGTCGTGAGGTCGAAGGCCGGGCCGTAGAGCAGCGAGAACGACGGGTTCGCCGCGGCGCCCGCGGTGAGGGCCGCGCGGCTGGCGGCGTCCGGGTAGAACTGGTTGTAGCTCGAGACGGTGCCGGCCGGGACGACGCTGAGCAGTACGATCCAGATCGGCAGGATCACGCGGTCGCGGCGCAGGGCCAGGCGCGTGAGGTGCCAGGTGCCGACGAGCGCGTGGCCGCGCGTCGCCACCGCGGGCCGGGTGAGGGTGGCGGTCACTTCCGGCTCCCGGCCTCGTCGGTGTAGTGGCGCAGGAAGAGCTCTTCGAGCGTCGGCGGCTGGCTCACCAGGCTGCGCACGCCGACCTGCGTGAGGTGGCGCAGCGCGTCGTCGAGCGAGCGCGTCTCGACGTCGAAGCGCACGCGGTTGCCGGTGACCTCGAGGTCGTGGACGTCGGCGAGCTTGGCCAGGCCGTTCGGCGGGCCGGCCAGCTCGGCGGTGATCGACGTGCGCGTGAGGTGGCGCAGTTCGGCCAGCGTCCCGGACTCGACCGTGCGGCCGTTGCGGATGATGCTCACCTTGTCGCACAAGGCTTCCACCTCGGCGAGGATGTGGCTGGAGAGCAGCACGGTGCGGCCCTGCTTGCGCTCCTCCTGGATGCACTCCTGGAACACGGCTTCCATGAGCGGGTCGAGGCCCGAGGTCGGCTCGTCGAGCAGCAGCAAGTCCACAGTGGACGCGAGCGCGGCCACGAGCGCGACCTTCTGCCGGTTGCCCTTGGAGTACGTGCGGCCCTTCTTGCGCGGGTCGAGGTCGAACCGCTCGATGAGGTCCTGGCGGCGCTTCTGGTCGAGCCCGCCGCGCAGCCGGCCGAGCAGGTCGATCACTTCGCCGCCGGAGAGGTTGGGCCAGAGGTTGACGTCGCCGGGCACGTAGGCCAGCCGGCGGTGCAGGCTCGCGGCATCGCGCCAAGGGTCGCCGTCGAGCAGGCTGACCTCACCGGCGTCGGCGTGCAGCAGCCCGAGCAGAACCCGGACCGTGGTGGACTTCCCGGCACCGTTCGGGCCGAGGAAGCCGTGGACTTCCCCCACGGGAACCTGGAGATCGAGGCCGTCGAGGGCCTTCGTCCGGCCGAACGACTTGTGGAGGCCGGCGATCGAGATGGCGTTTCCCATGCTTCGGAAGGTACATTGATTTCATGAAGTTGTGAAGTTAAGAAAATGTCTAGATCGAGTGATCACATTTGTTCGGGTGCGAGAGGATGAGTGGATGACGACGCCTGAGACGAAGCGTGACGAGGACGCCGTCCGCCGGTACGTCGAGAGCCTCGGCCTGGTGCTCTCGCAGATCGGCATGCAGCGCATGGCCGCGCGCGTGTTCGCGGCCCTCATGACCAACGACGAGGGTCAGCTGACCGCCGCCGAACTCGCGACGCAGCTTTCGGTGAGCCCCGCGGCGATCTCCGGGGCCGTGCGGTACCTGGAGCAGGTCGGGTTCGTGACGAAGGTCCGGGAGCCCGGCGAGCGCCGGGACCACTACCGGCTGCACGACGACCTCTGGTACGCGACCTTCCTCAAACGCGACCGCCTGCTGATCATGTGGCGGGACGCGGCCGAGGAGGGCATCGACGCGCTCGGCGCGGACACCCCGGCCGGGAAGCGGCTGGCGGAGATGCAGGACTTCCTGTCGTTCGTGCTCAAGGAGGTCGGCAGCCTCTACGACCGGTGGCACGAGGAGCGGGCCAAGCGCGAGGCCGGCTAGAGCCCGGCGATCAGGGCTTTCGCGACGCGTCCGGCGATCGCCGGACCGCTGTCGCGGTCCTCGAACGAGTCCAGGAACGCCTGCTGGAAGCAGGCGCCCAGCAGCAGGCGGGCGGCGGCTTCGAGGTCGGTGGACGCCGGGATGCGGCCGAGGCCGGCTTCCGCGCGCAGGTAGCCGGCGACGAACGTGATGGGCACTTCGGGTCCGTGCCCGGCGTCGAGTGCGGCGCGGTGGGTGCGCAGCAGTTCGCGCGAGGAGAAGATCGAGACGGAGATGGGGAAGCTCGCGCGGTAGAACTCGAGCGCGGTGCGGGCCAGTTCCGTCAGGTTCTCCTCCAGTGACGCGTCGGCGGCGTGGTCGGCGAGCCGTTCGGCGGTCGGGCCGAGCGCGGGAAGTTCCTCGCCCAAGACGGCCAGGAACAGCTCCGTCTTGTCCTTGAAGTGCTTGTACAGCAAGGCTTCCGAGTAGCCCGCCGCCTGGGCGATGGCTTTGGTGGTGGCGTGCGCGTAACCCTGTTCGCGCATCACCTTCGCCGCGGCGGCGACGAGGTCCTGGCGGCTGCCCATCGGTGCTCCTGAGCATGCTCTCAGCGTGGTGAGTGTTTACTCACCCTACCCGGTGAGTAAACACTCACCCCTACTGGGAGGAGGCGCCATGAAGATCACCGTCCTCGGCGCGAGCGGGCGCATCGGCACCCTGGCCGTGCGCGACGCGCTGGCCCGCGGCTGGCACGTGACGGCCGTGGTGCGCGACCCGGCTCGGCTGTCGGTCGCGAGCCACCCACGGCTCGACGTCGCCGTCCACGCGCTAGACGACCCGGCGCTCGCGTCGGCGCTGCAGGGCCGCGACGCCGTCGTACTCGCGCTGGGCGCCCGCGATCGGCGGCCCACCACGGTGAACGCGGACGGCGCCCGCGCGGTCGTGTCCGCGCTGCGCGGCTCGGACACGCGCTTCGTCGCCGTCAGCGCCGCCGGCCTCAAGACCGACGGCGACGGCTTCGTCACCCGGTTCCTGGTCAAACCCCTCCTGGGTGCGGTGTTGCGCAACGGGTTCGCTGATCTGCTGGTGATGGAATCGACGATCAAGGCCGCCGACGTGGCGTGGACGATCGTGCGCCCGCCGCGCCTCACCGACGGCCCCGCCACGGGCCGGGTTCAGGTCAACACGGCCGGCCCCGTGCGCGGCAGCTTCAGCATCAGCCGCGCCGACGTGGCCTCGTTCCTCCTCGACGCCGCCGACGCTACCGGCCTGGTCCGCACCACGGCCGCGATCGCCCGCCGGTGAGCCCTGGCTCGCGAGCGCGGTCGTCGCCGTGCCGCGCCAGGTCGAGCCCGGGCCCGCGGTCGGCCGGGCAGTAGCGGCCCGGGCGGGTGTAGCGCGCGAGGTCGGGTTTCGTCACCCGGGCGCCGAACTCGACGTCGACGCCCACGCGGTGGGTCACCCGGCCATCATGGCGGTGTCCGGCGGACCAGGCGTATCGGACCCGGTAGTGCTTGATGCCGTTGAGCCAGCTCGAAACGCAGCCGCTGCGGCGGGGTGGCCTCGGAGACGCCGGGCATGACGTCGGCGATGCGTGGCGGTGCGCTGGAACGCCACGACGGGCGTGGCCGAGCGCACGATCTCGTCGGGCGCGGTCTCGGGCCGGGCCTCGCGGTAGGCCGCCCACTGCCCGGGGTGGTCGAGTGGGCCCTGGTTGTCCACAACTCGCCTGCCCTGTGGACAACTCGCCTCGACGGCCCTGGTCGGCCGGCGCTCGTGATTAAGGTCGGCGACATGGCAGTTCTCCGCTTCCTCCTGTTCGCCGCGCTGGCCCCGCTCCTGGTGGTGCAAGCCCTGCGCACCCGGCGTGGCACGCCCCGCCTGCCCGGCGCCGGCGGTCCGGCCTCGGGTGTCACCGGCTCCGGTCCGGATTTCCGGCTCGCCGTGCTGGGCGAGTCCACTGTGGAGGGAGTCGGCGCGCGCACCCACGAGGAGGGGCTGACGGGCCGGCTGGCGGAGCTGATCGCCGGCGGCGGGCTCCGGGTCCGCTGGCAAGCGGTCGGCCGGACGGGCGCGTCGGCCGCCGTCGTCAGGCGGGAGCTGGTCCACCGGCTGGCGCCCGCGGACCTCGTCGTCATCGCGCTCGGCGTGAACGACACGCTCGAGCTGCACTCCGCGGCCCGGTTCCGGCGGGACCTGCTCGGTGTGGTCGTCGACGTCCGGCGCCGGCTCGGGCCCGTGCCGGTGGTGCTGGCGGGGGTGCCGCCGATGGGGAGCTTCCCGGCGCTGCCGCGGCCGCTGCGGGACGTGCTGGCCGCGCGGTCGGCCGCGCTGGACCGGGCGGCGGCGGAGCTCGCGCGGCTGCCGGGGGTCACGTACGTGGCGATGGCGCCGGGGCTCCTGCACGACGGGACGTTCGCGGCGGACCGGTTCCACCCGGGCCCGGCGGGGTACCGCGAGTGGGCGGCCACGCTCGTCGCCGCGCTACCGGCCGGCACCGGAGCCGAGCAGTCACAGGAGCCGTGGCGACCGCGGTGACCAGCACGGATGGAACCTGTGGGAAAAAATCCGCTCTTCGTGTATCTGGCGGCACCGCCGTTGCGTCTTATGGGGCAGCCGAGGGAAACGGAGACGCAGATGCCGCACGAATCCGACGAAGAGAATAAGGCGAACCCGGCCGCGGTTCCGCCGGTCACCACCGGCACGCAGCCGACCGCGCCGGGTGGTGGCACGACCACGCAGCCCGACGGTGCCCACGATCCCTACGACGACCCGGGCACGGCCAAGTAGGTGAGACCGGCGGTGTCCGGGGGCCGCGGGGGCTCCCGGACACCGTCTGCCGGGCGGGTTCAGGGGAGGAACCGCCCGGCTGGGTCCGAGGGGAGCGGACCTGAAGGAGAGGGAGGGGAGCGCCGGCCGGTGCGGGTGTACGCCCGTGCCGGTCGGTGCACGGCCCGGACCGGACTACTGAGACGACCTGAGTAAGTGACGCGATGCATCCCAGCCCTGCCTGCGCCCTCCTTCCCCGGGAAGGACGACCGGCCACACCGCCGCCGAACCCAAGACGCCTCCCACCCGAGGCAGATACGGTGACCGACGTGCAAACCACCGAGGTAGACCCGCCATGGGAAGGCCTGACCGGCGTCGACCTGCACGCTGCCTGCATGGAGGCGGCGCGGGCCGGTGACCGCCGGGCGATGGCGAAACTCGTCGACGAGCTGACGCCGCTCCTCTGGCACGTCGCGCGCGCGAACGGCCTCGACCGCCAGGTCGCCGAAGACGTCGTGCAGACCGTGTGGCTCGCCTTGTTCACCCAGCTGGACAAGCTGCGCGACCCGCGCGCGCTGGCCGCCTGGCTGATCACGACCACGAGACGCGAAGCCGCCCACCCGTTCGGGCGCCGCGTCCAGCCGGTGCCGCTCAGCGACGAGGTCGCCGCGAACATCGAAAGCACCCACCCCGCGCCCGAAGAGGAAGCCGTTCGCGCCGACAACGACCGCCGGGTCTGGCGCGCCTTCCTCCGGCTGCCCACTCGCTGTCAGGAGCTGCTCCGCCTCACCGTGCTCGCCGGCCGCGCCGAATACCAGGCGGTGGCCGAGGCGATGCGCATGCCGCGCGGCAGCATCGGACCCACCAGGGGTCGTTGCCTCGACTCGATGCGCGATCTCCTCGCAGGAGAAGGGGGAGGGCGATGAACGACATCGGTACGCCGGGAAGCGGCAGCGCGCTGCCGGACGACGAAACGCTGCTCGCCGATCTCGGCCGGTTCCTCGACGAACTGGACCCGCCGCCGGACGACCTGGTGCAGCGGGTTCAGTTCGCGCTCGAACTCGAGAACCTCGACGTCGAGGTCGCGCGCTGGGAACGGCTCAACGAGCTCGCCGGCGTCCGCAGCACGGCCACGGGCACGATCACCTTCACCGTCAGCGACCTGACAGTGATGATCAACCTGACCCGCATCGGCAAGCTGCACCGGATCGACGGCTGGCTCGCGCCCGCGGGCGAGTACGAGGTGGAGGTTCGCGTGGCTGACGAAGGTACGTACTCCACCGTCGCCGACGAAGGTGGCCGGTTCGTGCTCGAAAACGTGCCGTCCGGGACCACGCAGATCCTCGTGCACCTCGGTGAGGGGCCGCGCCGCCGGACGGTGGTCACGCCCACGGTCGTGCTCTAGATCCGACCCCGGACGTTACGTGGTGTCGCGAGCGTGTGGTCCCATAGAGCGTGTGTCAGTGCCGATGCCAGTCCTCGATCGAGTGATCGCGGCAGCGACGGATTTCTACACGCGTGGCCGTGCGGCAGCGGCTGACCAGCGGCCCGGCGCCGCTGTCCGGCTGTTCCGCCAGGCGCTGAGCCGGTTGGCGCGCGCGCCCGAACCCGAAGACGAACCCGCGGTCGGTGTCACGGAGCTGCGCACCCGGGTGCTGATCAGCCTGGCCGCGGCCGAGGCCGAGGTCACGTCGACCGAAGCCGGTCTCGCGCACCTCGAAGCAGC
Source organism: Amycolatopsis sp. NPDC051903 (assembly GCF_044452505.1). NCBI lineage: Bacteria > Bacillati > Actinomycetota > Actinomycetes > Pseudonocardiales > Pseudonocardiaceae > Amycolatopsis > Amycolatopsis sp. NPDC051903. The sequence continues at coordinate 40,649 of NZ_JBITBT010000001.1, forward strand.
GGAAACGGTGCGGCTGGAGCTGCCCAAAGGTGGGCTGCGCAGTTCGTTGCGCCTGATCATCAGCCTGCAGCGCGCCGTCGTGGTGATGCGCGCCGGCCGGTTCGCCGACGCGCTCGTGCTCTACGACGTGGTGCTGCCGACCATCGAGTCCGAAGTGGACGACGGGTTCCTGCTGCTCGTGCGCACGCTGAACAACCGCGCCCTCGTCCACATGGCGCTGAACAAGCCCGCCGCCGCGCACGTGGACCTCAGCCGCGCGCTCACGCTCGCCGTCGACCACGGCCACACGCTGCTCGAGGCGAAGATCCGGCAGAACCTCGGTGACCACGCCCAGCTCTTGGGCGACGTGCCGGAAGCCCTGCGGAACTACGAGGAGGCCGCTCGGCTGTTCGGCGCCGTCATGCCGGGGTCGCTGCTCGTCGTCCGGCTCGATCAGGCGCGGGCGCTGCTCACCGCGGGGCTCGGCGAGGAAGCCGCGCGGCACCTCGACGAGGCGCTGCCCCAGCTGCGGGCCAACGGCTCGGGCCAGCACATCGCGGAAGCCGAGGTCGCGCGAGCGGCCGCCGCGCTGCTGGAGGGCGACTTCGCGCTGGCGCGGAAGTTCTCGTCCGCCGCGCGGCGCCGGTTCCTGCGGCGCGGCAACACCACGTGGGCCGAGATCGCGGGCCTCGCCCGGCTGCGCGCCGACGCCAACGAGGTCCTCACCACGCATGACGCCCGCTCGACGCCCCGGCTGCCCGCCGAGCTCGTGGCGCTCGCCGAACGCCTGTCGGCGCTGGGGGTGCGGGACGAGGCGGCCGTCGCGCGGCTGCTGGCGGTCCGGCTTCTGCTGCGGCGCGAGGAGATCGACGAAGCGGCCGAGATGCTGGCGCGGGTGCCGAAGCCGCGCGAAACGACCCCGATCGACCACCGGATGCTCTTCCGCCTCTGCCGCGCGGAGGTGGCCGTCGCGACGGGCCGGCCGCGGGCGGCGCTGGCCCAGGCCCGCGCCGGCCTGCGGGAGCTCGGCATGATCCGCGACCGCATGGGCGGGCTCGACCTGGTGTGCGGCACGGCCGTGCACGGCGAAGAGCTCGGCCGGCTGGCGATGCGGCTCGTGCTGCGCCGCGCCCGGCGCAACGCCGCGGGCGCCCGGCGCATGTTCGCGTGGCTCGAGCGCACGCGCGCGCAGGTGTACCGCTACGAACCGCTGCCGGTGATCGAGGATCCCGTGCTGTCGCAGCACATCACGGAGATGCGGCACCTGCAGCGCACCATCCAGCGCGCGCGGCTCGACGGTGAACCCGTGAAGGTGCTGGAGCAGCGCTACTCCGCGCTGCAGCACGAGGCGAGCCGGCTCGGCTGGTACACGAGCCCCTGGGGCCGGCCGCGGCCCGTCGCGACGCCGGACGAGGTCGTCGAGCAGCTCGGCGACCGCGTGCTGGTGAGCCTGGTGCCCTACAACGGGCAGCTCTACTCCGTGGTCGTCGACCGCGGGTCGTTCCGGCTGCTGAAGCTCGGGCCGTACCACGACATCGTCGAGACGGCTAAGCAGCTGCACGCCGACCTCGACGCCCTCGCGCCCGACCACCTGCCGCCGATGCTCGCGGAGACGGTGGCCGCCTCCGCGGTCCGCCGCGCCGACAAGCTCGACGCGCTGATCTCCGCGTCGCTGGTCAAGACCCTCGACGACCGCGAGCTCGTGATCGTCCCCATCGGACAGCTGTACGCGATGCCGTGGGGCGCGCTGCCTTCGCTGCGCGGGCACCCGGTGTCGATCGCGCCCTCGGCCACGGCGTGGATCGCGGCCAAACGCGCCGCCGACACCGGTCCGGTGCTGCTCGCGGGCGGCCCCGGCGTGCCCGGCGCCGTCGGCGAGGTGAGCAAGCTGCGCTCGGTCTACCCGGACGCCCGGCTCGTCGAGGGCACCGACGCCACGAGCACCACCGTCCTGCAGGCGCTCGACGGCACGCGGCTCGCGCACCTCGTCGCGCACGGGGCGCACGAGCCCGCCAACGCCCTGTTCTCCCGCCTGGAACTGGTCGACGGCCCGCTCTTCGCCCACGAAACCGCCCGCCTCTCGCGCCCTCCGGAGCGGGTGGTGCTGGCCGCCTGCGAGCTCGCCATGAGCCACATCCGGCCCGGTGAGGAAGCTCTCGGCTTCGCCGGCACGCTGCTCGCGAGCGGTTCCCACACCGTCATCGGCGCGGTCGCCCGCGTCGGGGACCGAGCGGCGGCCGACACCATGGCCGACCTGCACCGCCGCCTCGCCGAGGGCACACCCCCGGCGCTGGCGCTGGCCGAAGCGATCGCCGTCGACCCCCTGCGGCGCCCGTTCGTCTGCCTCGGCGCGGGTTAGGCCAGGAAGTCGGCGAGCGGCACCGGCGTCAGGCCGTCCTTCTTGGCCTCCGCGAGGAATGCTTCGTAGTCTTCCTTGAACGTCTTGCGGAAGTGCATGAGCACGATGTCGCCCGGCCGCAGCTTGGTCCCGACCTGGAACTGCACGTGGCCGTCGTTCACCGCGGCGCTCCACAGGACCGCGACGCGCATGCCGCACAGCGCGGCGGCGTGCAGGGTGTTCTGGTCGTAGTTGCCGAAGGGCGGGCGGAACAGCACGGGCCGCACGCCGAGGTCACGCTGGAAGTCGGTGGCGTCGTCGCAGATCTCCTTCTGCTGGAACGCCACAGGTTTGCCCTTGAGGTTCGGGTGGTCGACCGTGTGGTCGCCCAGCACCGCGCCCGTCGAGTCCAGAATGGACTTGAAGTACGCTTCGTGGCCCTTCACGTACTTCTCGTTGAGGAACAGCACCGGGTGCCCGCCCGACTGCTGGATCAAGCCCTGCGCCGACGGGTCCTTCACGGCGCCGTCGTCCACGGTGATGAAGACGTAGGGCTTGGTCGTGGTGATCCGCCGGACCACACCGACCTTCCCGTCGGCGATCGCGGGCGCTTTCTGCTGCGCCGTCCCGAACGCGTACGGCGCCGGTGGCCCGGTGGGGTGCTGCGCGCGGGGCGCGGGGTTCACCTGGCTCGGCGGCGCGGGCGCCGGCGCCGGCCCGGAACAGGAGACGACGAACGCCGCCAGCGCGAACAGTGCGGCCACCCCGGTCGAGCGCTTCACCATGCGGATCACACCCGGCAAGACGTCCGCACGGCGGCCGGAGTTGAACCGCTGTGGCCCAGCGCACGTGGTCAGCGCCCGGTGTCGGCCGCTTTGACCAATTGTGCCGAGAGGAACCGGATCGCGGTGCGCAGCGCGGCGAGCGCGAGGGGCCCGGTTCCGGGCACGGATTCGGTGAAGGATCCCGTCCAGCGCAGGTCCGTGCCGCCCGCGGTGTTCGGGGTGAAGAACACCTCCGCTCGGTAATCCCGCACCGGTCCGGATTCGGCGAACGTGTAGACGTGCCGGCGGTCGAGGTCGTATTCGACCGTTTTTTCCCGCAGCAGCACCGGCCACAGGCCGACTTCGCGGATCGCGCCGACGCCGTTCGGGTTGTCGTCGCCGCGGCGCGCCCACCGCGCCTGCACGATCAGCGGCCGCCCCCACGTCGACCACAGCGGACCTTCGGTCTCCAGCCGGAACAGCGTCTCGGGCGGCGCGGTGCTCACGCGGTTGACTTCGAACGAGAACCTGCGACGTGGCATCGCTGCCCCTCCCGGCTTGTTGACAGGATGATAATTAAGCTCAGTGGCTCAGCGTAGGTCAAGATGGGTGCGTGAGCCGCCCCGACTTCGCCGCACCGCACTGGCTGGTCCAGCTCCTCCGGTCGAAACCGGTCCCGATCCCGTGGAACATGGTCGCGCGCGCCGTCGTCGCGCTCGCCACGCCGCTGGCCGTCGCGTACGCGGCGGGCGACATCGGCGTGGGCGCCCTCATTTCCACGGGCGCGCTGCCCGCCGTCCTGTCCGAGGCCGCCGGGCCGTACCGCTACCGCGCGCGCCGGCTGGGCGGTGCGACGCTCGCGGCCGCCGCCGGGTACCTCGTCGGGCTGCTGACGGGCGGCATGCCCGCGTGGTCGATCCCGGCGGTCGTCGTGATCGCCGCGGTGTCGGCGTTGATCAGCGCGGCCGGCAGCAAAGCTTCGGTGGCGGCGCTGCAGATGTTCGTGTTCTGCGTGCTCGGCACCGCGCAGCACGCGACGGGCCTGAAGGTCGAGGAGCTGTTCGGCTTCTTCTGCCTCGGTGCGGCGTGGAGCCTGTTCGTGGCGCTCGTGACGTGGACGGTCCGCGGCACGAGCCCCGAACGGCAAGCGGTGGCGCAGGTCTACATCGAAATCGCGGCCATGCTCTCGGCCACCGACGAGCCGACGTCGCGCGTCGCCCGCAACCAGCTGACCACGGCCATGAGCACGGCCTACGACCGGTTGCTGACCGCGCGCTCGTGGCTTTCGGGCCGCGACGCGGCGTACCGGCAGCTGCTCAACCAGCTGTCCGCGACGACGCCGGCCGTGGAAGCGTCGGTGGCGATGGTCAACGCGGGGCACCAGCCGCCGCAGGAGGTCCTCGACTACCTCACGGCCGCGGCCGCGTCGGTGCTCGCGACCCAGCCGCTGCCCGCGCCGCCGCCGATGCCCGAGGACGACCTCGACCCGGTCGAGTCCGCGCTCTACGCGGGTCTCGCGCGCATCGAAAAGGGCGACGACCGCCAGCGCCGCAAGCCCGCCTCGCCGTGGCGGCGCTTCCGAGAGTGGCTGGGCTCGCTCGCGTCCGGCCCGTTGACCTGGCTGGCCGCCCTGCGGTTGACGCTCTGCGTGACGGTGGCCGAGTTCGTGGCGCTGCTGGTGCCGTTCGAGCGGTCGTACTGGATCGTGCTGACGGTCGGCGTCGTGCTGAAACCGGACTTCGGCTCGGTGTTCGGCCGCGCGGTGCTGCGTGGCCTGGGCACGATCGCGGGGGTCGGGATCGGCGCCGTCGTGCTCGCGATCGGCGCGCGCGGCTGGGTGCTCGTGGTGCTGATCGCGCTGTTCGCCGGCGGTGCCGCGGTCGGGAAGGTGCGCAACTACGGGATGCTCGGCACCTTCGTGACGCCGCTGATCATCCTGCAGATGGACCTCGCGCAGACGGGCAGCTGGTCGGTGGTGCTGGCGCGGCTCGTGGACACGGTCACGGGCTGCGTGATCGTGCTGCTGATCGGCTACCTGCTCTGGCCGGGCTCGCGCCGCCCGAAGGTCGGGGGCCGGCTGGCCGACAGCTTCGACACCGTCGCCGCGTACGTGCGGGCCGCCCTCGTGCTCACCTCGACGAGCGAGGCGCGACTGGCCCGCTCGCGCGCCCGGCGCGCCGCGTACCGGGCGCTGGCGGACCTGCGCACCGCGTTCCAGCAGGTGATCGTAGAGCCCTCGCCGGCCGGACGGCACGCCGTCGCGTGGTGGCCGGTGATCGCGGGTCTGGAGCGCGTGACGGACGCGGTGACCGAGGTCGGGGTGACGCTGGGGCGCGGCGTGCCGGCCCCGTCGCCGGCGGAGATCACGCTGCTCACGGACGCCTTGGCCGAGCTGGCGGCGGCCGTGCGCGAGCAACGCGAACCCGCGTCCGTGCCCCTGCCCGACAGCGCCCGGCTCTCCGGCGTCGTCGACCAGCTCGGCTCGACGTTCGACGCCGTGCGCGGTCCGGACTTGGTGGAGAGCGCGCCGCTGGGCCTGGTGCGCCGGTTCCTGCCCTACCACCGGCGCACCTGACGGCGTCCTACTGCTGCTGCGGGGGCTGCTCGCCGCCCTCGTCGGGCTTGCCGGCGAGCTTGCCCAGGAAGTCCTTGGCCTTCTCCACGCCGCCGTCGATCTGCGAATCGTGGCCGCTGATCTTGGACTTCGCGAAGCCGGCCGCCTTGTCGAGACCGTCTTCGATCTTGCCGCTGTTGTCCCGCAGGGCGTCGGTGGCTTTGTTCTTGATCTCGTCGAAGTTGATGCCCATCGTCGTTCGCTCCCCAATCCCGGAATCGATCCACGTCCATCGTCACACAACGGACGGCACTGGCAACTCCGGCAAATTCCCGGATCACTCCGGATCGGGGTCAGTTCACCTCGCCGACGGCGACCCCGTCTTCCAGCCCCGTGATCCGCCCGCCCCGCTCGCCGACGCCGATCAGCGCGTCGCGCGCGTCCGGGGCGTCCAGCGTGATCCGCACGCCCGAGCGGGCGGTGTCGCGGGCGGCGGCGAACGCCAGCGAACCCTCGTGGCCCGCCTTGATGGTCGCGGCGAGGCCGCCCGTGGAAGCGAGCGAGCCGCGGGCCGCGCCGAGGCGGCCGAGGGCCTCGTCGACGATCGGGAGCAACGCGTCGCGGTTGCCTTCGGTCATGGCGCGGACCAGCTCGGGGTTGGACGCGGCCACGCGGGTCCCGTCGCGGTACGAGCCGGCGGCCAGCGACATCGCGAGCGGCCCGCCTTCGGCGCCGATGGTGGCGAGGATGGCGGCGAACAGGTGCGGCAGGTGGGAAATCCGGGCGACGGCCTCGTCGTGCGAATCGGCGGGCAACGGCACGGCGACGGCGCCCACGTCGAGCACCAGCCGCGTGACCTCGGCCCACGCGGTGAGGTCGGTGTCCTCCTCGACGCCCACGACCCACGCCGCGTCCTTGAACAGCGAAGCGTCGCCCGCGCGCCAGCCGGATTCGGCGGTGCCGGCCATCGGGTGGCCGCCGGCGTAGCGCGTGTACGGCGCGCGCCGCCGCACCGCGTCGAGCACCGGCGCCTTGACGCTGACGACGTCGGTCAGCAGGCAATGCGGAGCGTGCTGCGCGACGAGGCGCAGCAGGTTCTCGATCGCCGGCAGCGGCACGGCGAGCACGATCAGCGCGTCTTCGGCCGCGGCGCGGTGCAGGGCCGCTTCCACGTCGGTGGTCACGTCGTAGCCGGCGCGGCTCGCGGCGTCGGCGTCCACTTCGGACACCGCGGCGCCCCACGTGGTCCTGCCGGTAGCCACGCTCGCGCGCAGCAGCGACCCGCCGATGAGGCCCAGCCCGATCACGCACACATCTCGCACGGGGCTCATCCTGCCAGTGGGCGCAACCGGCTACAGCGTGGCCGCCAGGCGGGTGCCCTGGTCGATGGCGCGCTTCGCGTCGAGTTCGGCGGCCACGTCGGCGCCGCCGATGAGGTGCACGGGTGTCGAGCCCAGTTCCGAAGCCAGGTCCCGCACGGGCTCCTGACCGGCGCACACCACCACCGTGTCCACCTCGAGCAGCCGCGGCTCCCCGTCGACGGTCACGTGGAGACCCGCGTCGTCGATCCGCTCGTACGTGACTCCCGAAATCCGCTCGACGCCCTTGGCCTTCAGCGCCGCGCGGTGCACCCAGCCCGACGTCTTGCCCAGCGCCGCGCCGATCGGGGTCTTCTTGCGTTGCAGCAGGTAGACGTGCCGCGGCGACGGCGCCGGCCGCCGCTCGGTGAGCCCGCCGGGCGCCAGCGCCGGATCCGTGACACCCCACTCGGCCAGCCACTCGTCGCGGTCGGCCGAAGCCGACGTGAGGAACTCGCTCACGTCGACCCCGATCCCACCGGCCCCGATCACCGCGACCCGCGACCCGACCGGCGCGCCGCGCACGACGTCCACGTAGGACCGGACCTTCGGGTGGTCGATCCCCGGCAGCTCCGGCACCCGCGGCGCGACGCCCGTGGCCAGCACGACCTCGTCGAACCCCGCCAGATCGGCGGCGGCCGCGCGCCGGCCGAGGTGCACCTTCACGCCGGTGACCTCCAGCCGCCGCGCGTAGTAGCGGATGGTCTCCGCGAACTCCTCCTTGCCCGGGATGCGCCGCGCGAGGCCGAACTGGCCGCCGATCTCGTCGCCCGCCTCGAACAGTTCGACGCGGTGACCGCGCTCGGCCAGGGACGTCGCCGCCGCGAGTCCGGCCGGGCCGGCGCCGACCACCGCGACGTGCTTCACGCGCCGCGTCGGTGCCAGCACCAGCATTGTCTCGTGCCCGGCGCGCGGGTTAACCAGGCAGGACACCTCCTTGCGGCTGAACGCGTGGTCGAGGCAGGCCTGGTTGCACGCGATGCACGTGTTGATCTCGTCGTCGCGCCCCTCCGCCGCCTTCCGCACCCACTCCGGGTCCGCGAGGAACGGCCGCGCGAGCGACACGACGTCCGCGTCACCGCGCGCGAGCACCTCTTCGGCGACCTGCGGCAGGTTGATCCGGTTCGACGTGACCACCGGGATCGACACGTGCGGTTTGAGCTTCGCCGTGACCCACGTGAACGCCGCGCGGGGCACGGACGTCACGATCGTGGGCACCCGCGCCTCGTGCCAGCCGATGCCGGTGTTGATGATCGTCGCGCCCGCGCCTTCGACCTCGCGGGCCAGCGCCACGACGTCGTCCCAGCCCTGGCCGTCTTCGACGAGGTCGAGCATCGACAGCCGGTAGATCAGGATGAAGTCGCGGCCCACCTTCTCGCGCGTGCGCCGCACGATCTCGACGGCGAACCGGCGCCGCTTCTCCGGCGAGCCGCCCCAGGCGTCGGTGCGTTTGTTGGTGCGCTCGGCCAGGAACTGGTTGATCAGGTACCCCTCGGAGCCCATGATCTCGACGCCGTCGTACCCCGCTTCCCGGGCGAGCGCGGCACAGTCGGCGAACGCGCGGATCGTCCGCTCGACGCCGTTCCCGGTGAGCGCCCGCGGCCGGAACGGGTTGATCGGGGCTTTCAGCGCCGATGCCGACACGCTGAACGGGTGGTAGGCGTAGCGCCCGGCGTGCAGGACCTGCAGTGCGATCTTGCCGCCCTCGTCGTGGACGGGTGCGGTCAGCTGCCGGTGCTGCCGCGCCTGCGCGCTCGTCGTGAGCTTCGACGCGAACGGCGCCAGCCTGCCCGTGCGGTTCGGCGCGAACCCGCCCGTGACGATCAGGCCGGCACCGCCTCGGGCGCGTTCGGCGTAGTACTCGGCCAGGCGCGGGAAACTCGCCGCCCGGTCTTCGAGGCCGGTGTGCATGGAGCCCATGAGCACGCGGTTGCGCAGCGTCGTGAAGCCCAGGTCGAGCGGTTCGAGCAGGTGCGGGTACGGCGTCATCGGGGGTCCCCTGCGTCCTCGCCGGTGAGTGCGGTCAGGACTTCGTCGAGCCAGTCGACCTGGCCCTCCTCCGCGCGGATGCCGCCGCGCAGCACGAGGTACTGGTGCCGCGCGCGCCCGCGCAGCCCGGCGGGGGAGGGGAAGTCGCGTTTCTCGATCTGGCGGTAGGCGTCGAGGCGTTCGGCGTGGGCCGCGCGGTGGCGGGCGAGCTCTTCGGCGACAGCTTTCCCGGCACCGTAGGAAGCCCCGCGCAGCTTCACCGCCAGCTCCTGCGGTCCGGCCGAAGGGTTCGGCTCCGCCAGCCACCGCCGCAGCTCGGCGCGGCCTTCGGCGCTGACGGTGTGGACCTTCTTGTCCGGGCGCCCCTCCTGCGCGACGGCTTCGACGGCTACCCAGCCGGCGTCCTCCATGCGTTTGAGCACCCGGTAGATCTGCTGGTGGGTGGCGCTCCAGAACAGGCCGATCGACTTCTCGAAGCGGCGCGCGAGCTCGTACCCCGAGCCCGAGCGTTCGGACAGCGAGACGAGGATCGCGTGCTCCAGTGCCATGGCGAGCATGGTGCTATGCAACTAGGTGCAGTGCAACCCGGTGCAACGCAGCTCACCCGGCGGGTGGGGCAAATCGGGTCGACGAATCGCGTGAACCGGCCAGGATGGACATCGTGCACCCGGTACTGGAGCTGATCAACGAGCGCGTCGCTTCGGGCAGTCTGCCGGGTGAGCGCACCGACGACCGCCGCCTCGTCCTCGCGATCGAAGGCGGCAGCAGCCGCGGGACGTACTCCAGCGGCATGGTCCTCGCCCTCGACGAACTCGGCGCGACCCCCGCGTTCGACGCCGTCTACGGCTCCTCCGCCGGGGCGCTGAACGCCGCGTGGCTGCTGTGCGGGCGGTCGCAGACCGGCGTGCGCACGTGGTGGAACCCCACCGTGATGCGCCGGATCATCAACCCGCTCCACACCTTGCGCGGCAAGTCCGTCATCGATCTGGACTACCTGGTGCACCAGGTCTACTCGGTGCTGGAACCCATGGACTTCCCGGCGATCCTCGCCAACCCGGTCACGTTCCACCCCCTGGCGACCGACGCGGACACCGGCGAGTCCACCGACCTGCACCCGTTCATCGAGACCGTGGCGGACGTCAAGACGTCCCTCGCGGCGTCTTCGTGCATGCCGGTGCTGGCCGGCCCACCCATCGCGATGGGCGGGCACCGTTTTGTCGACGCGGGTGTCGCGGAGCCGCTGCCCTTTCGGACCGCTCTGGCCCAGGGCGCCACGGACGTGCTCGTGCTGCGCACCCGCCGCGAGGACGAACTCCCGGCTCCGCCGCCGCGCGTTCAGGACGTCGTCGTGCCCCGGTTTTTGAGACGCCACGCGCCCGGCACCGTCGACGCCTGGCGCGACCAGTACACCCGCGACCTCGACGACGAACGCCTCCTGCGCGAAGACCCCCGCCTCGCCAGCGTCCGCCCCCCGGCCGGCTCCCCGGACGTCGTGGCCCTCGAACGCGACCCCGCCGTCCTGCGGCGCGCGGTGGAACTGGGCCGCGAAGCGGTGTACTCGGCGTTGGAGCTGTTGAGGGAAGCGTCCTAGGTCTGAACCTCACGCCGCCACGACGCGGTTGGCGCGGGACTGGACCACGAGCCGCTGCGCGCCGAGGGAGACGGCGAGGTACAGCATGATCGAGGCGCCGCTCAGGCCCTTCGCGGCGCCGTTGTGGTCGATCAGCAGGTCGAGGCCGATGTGGAGGCCGATGGCGACGAGCCACAGCACGATGGTGAGCCACGTGCCCTGGCGCCACAGCTGGCCGTCGGTGCGCCACAGCCGCACGGTGTAGGCGCGGATGACGCCGAAGATCGCGGCGATGACCAAGCTCGCGACCAGCAGCAGGACGATCGTGGTGGTCGGGGCGGCGCCGTTGAAGAACGAGGCCAGCTGGATCACGCCGAGGACCGCGAGGACCAGCAGCACGGTCGGCTTGCGGTCCTCGCGCACGAGCCGTTTCTGGACCTGTCGCGACAGCAGCCACGCGAGCACGACGAGTCCGATGAGGATGTTGACGGTGTTGCTCACGGGCGGTCCCCTCCGCAGAAAATCGGCTGGGGACCACTCTTGCGCCCGAGCCGGGCCGCCGCGTCAAACCCAGGGTTGATCCCGGGTGGGTTCACCCGCCTGAACCCGAGCCCCGTCCTGATTCGGCCCGGATCCGCGGAAACCCGTCAGAGAGCCGGTTTCCGGGCCACCCCGCCGATCACACGCGACTCCGACGGTGCCTTCTTGAACACCGTGTGCCGGTCCGGGTGCCACGCCGGTGCGTACACGAGCCCGGGCTCCAGCAGCGGCCACCCGCCGAAGAACCGCTCGAACTCCGCCATCGTGCGCAGGACCCCGGGGTTCGTCGTGGACTCGTAGTACTCGAGCAAGTCCGCGAGCGCCTGGCGTTCCTCGTCGTCCACGGGGTTCTCGTTGGTCATCTGCGACAGCACCAGCAGCGAACCCGGGGCCACGCGGTCGCGGAAGAACGACAGCACGCCGTCGGGGTCCTGGTCGTCCTTGATGAAGTGCAGCACCGCGTTCACGATCAGGGCGATGGGTTCGCGGACGTCGATCACGTCCGAGTCCATCACGCGTTCCCACAGCTCTTCCGGCTGCAGCAGGTCCGCGGCGATCGCCTGGTGGCGGTCCGGGTCGGCGGTGTCGGCCAGCAGGATCTGCGAGTGCGCGAGCGCCACGGGCTCGTTGTCGATGTAGAGCACGTGCACGTCCTGCTCCGGCCGCTCCTCGTCGGCGACCTCGTGCACGTTGCCCGCCGTCGGCAGGCCCGAGCCGATGTCCACGAACTGCCGGATGCCGGTGCGCACCGACTGGCGCACCGCGCGGCCGAGGAACTGCCGGCTCGTCAGGCAGTAGTCGCCCATCAGCGGCAGGCGCGCGCGGACCTTCTCGGCGAATTCGCGGTCGATCGCCCAGTTGGTGGTGCCGCCGATGAAGTAGTCGTAGATCCGGGCCGCGGACGGCCGGTCCAGGCTGCTTTCGACGGCGCGCAGCGCCTCGTCGCGTTCGATCATCGGCGTCCTCCTCGGGTCGGCGCCCATGCTAGCCACGCGGCCGGACGCGGTGGATCAGTCCGTGGTGATGGCCTCCCGATAGGCGTTCACGGACTCCGTCAACTGGTCCATCGAGGTGCGCAGCCGGCCGAGCGTGGCGTTGTCGAAGCCCAGCGCGCGGCCGATGTGCGGCGGGATCCGCTCCGCCTGCGCGCGCAGCGAGTTGCCCTGTTCGGTGAGCGTGATGCGCACGGAGCGCTCGTCGTCGGCCTGGCGCTCGCGCGTGACGAGCCCGGCCTTCTCGAGGCGCTTCAGCAGCGGGGACAACGTGCCCGAGTCGAGGTTCAGCGCCGCCCCGAGCTCCTTCACCTGCTGCTTGTCGTGCTCCCACAGCGCGAGCATCACGAGGTACTGCGGGTAGGTGAGGTCGAGCGGCTCGAGCAACGTGCGGTACAGCGACGTCACGGCGCGCGAGGCCGAGTACAGCCCGAAGCACAGCTGGTCGTCCAGCAACAGTGAACCGGTCTCGCCGGGATCTTGGCTGGTCATCTGACACCTCCTTCAACACCCCCAACGCTCGATGATCCCCGACTCGTACCCGCGAGAGCAACTCAAGTGCCTTAGATCTCATTGCCCTCATTTTAGTTGTACACAACTTAGTTGGGTACTACCTTCATCGAGGTCAGCACGAGCCCGGAGGAGACCTGAGATGACCACCCCGAACCCGAACAACATCGCCCTCGAGCCGGCCGCGCAGGCCTTCGCCGAGGCCACGGCCGCGCACCCGTTCCTGTTCGAGCTCCCGCCGGCCGAGGGCCGCAAGGCGGTCGACGGCGTGCAGGACGGTCCCGTCGAGCTGGCACCCGCCGACATCGAGGTCCTGAAGGTGCCGGGCGGCCCGAACGGCGACGTCGAGGTCCGCATCGTGAAGCCGGAAGGCGCCACCGGCCCGCTGCCGATCCTGCTCTACCTCCACGGCGCGGGCTGGGTTTTCGGCGGCTTCCACACCCACGAGCGCCTGGTTCGCGAACTGGCCGCCGGCACCGGTGCGGCCGTCGTCTTCCCCGAGTACAGCCTCTCGCCCGAAGCGCGCTACCCCGTCGCGATCGAGGAGAACTACGCCGTCGCGAAGTGGGCTGTCGAGCACGGCGCCGAGAAGGGTCTGGACACCTCGCGCCTCGCGATCGCGGGCGATTCCGTCGGCGGCAACATGACCGCGGCGCTGACGATCATGGCCAAGCAGCGCGGCGACGTGCACTTCCGGCAGCAGGTGCTCTTCTACCCGGTCACCGACGCGAACTTCGACACCGAGTCCTACCACCGGTTCGGTGAGGGCTACTTCCTGCAGCGCGACGGCATGAAGTGGTTCTGGGACCAGTACACGACCGACGAGGCCCAGCGCGCGGAGAGCACCGCGTCGCCGCTGCGCGCGTCGCTCGAGGAGCTCGCCGGGCTGCCGCCGGCGCTCGTGATCACCGGTGAGGCCGACGTGCTCCGCGACGAGGGCGAGGCGTACGCCGCGAAGCTGCGCCAGGCCGGTGTCGCCGTGACGGCCGTGCGCTACGGCGGCGTCATCCACGACTTCGTGATGGTCAACTCGCTGCGCGAGACCCACGCCGCCGAGGCCGCGATCAGGCAGGCGAGCGACGTTCTGCGAACCGCCTTCACGAACTGAAAACCGCAGCTGAGACGCCCGGCGGGCCACGCCGTTGTGATCTTGTGACGACCCTCACCTGATCACAACGGCGGTGGCCCGCCGAACGTTTTTCCTACAGCGGGTTCGACCTTCCGGACACGCGCCGGTAGAGGGGGTTCCCGTGCACCTGAGCAGCATCAGGCTGGACTCACCCGTCGAAGTCGCCGTCCTCGGCGGGCTGGCGGTGCTCGCCGTCGTCGTCGTGCCGTGGTTCTGGGACCGCTGGCGCAAGCGCAAGCAGCTGGGCCGCAGCGCGACCGTCCTCACGGCCGTGGTCCTGGTCGTGGTGAGCGTCGCACTCGTCGGCAACCTGATCGGCGGCTTCTTCCCGACGCTCGGCTCGCTGCTGGGCACCGGCGTGTACGCGGCCGAAAGCGTCGACGCCGAGGCGGGCGACAACGGCGCAGACCTCGACAAGCTGCGCGACCTCGGCGTGGTCCACGCCCGCGACGGCAAGGGGACCGTGCTGCACGCGAAGGTCACCGGCCGGCGCACCGGGTTGAGCCGCGACGTCGCCGTTTACCTGCCACCGCAGTACTTCCAGCTCGCCTACCGCGGACTGCGGTTCCCGGCGATCGAGTGGATCCCGAACTACCCGTCCGGTCCCGAGGTCGCGACGAGCGGCTACCACTTGCCGGAGCAACTCGACGCGGCGATCGCGAAGCACGTGCTGCCACCCGCCGTCGTCGTGATCCCCGACCCGACGGGCGTGCCGAAGGTCGGGCACGACACCGAATGCGTCGACGAGGTCGGTGGCACGCCCAACGACACCTACCTCTCCGCCGACTTGCGCGAGTGGGCGATCCAGCGCCTCGGGCTGAACCCGGCGCGCGGCGCGTGGGCCGTCGCGGGCTGGTCGTCGGGCGGCTACTGCGCCCTGAACCTCGTGACGCGCCACCCGCAGTGGTTCGCCACGGCCGTGAGCGTGAGCGGCTACGACCGCGCGCAGGTCGACTCCGAAACCGAGGACCTCTTCCACGGGCGCCACGACATCGACGACGCCAACAACGTCCGGGTGAACGTGCGCCTGCACCCCTCGCCCGTCGACCTCCTCGCGATCTCGGGCGACGAGGAGAGCTACGAAAGCTTCGCCATCGACCAGATCCGCGCCGCAGCGCAGCCGCCGATCCGGTTCTCCTCGTGGCGGATCCCCGACGCGGGCCACAACATGAACACCTTCAAAACGCAGCTGCCCGACGTGCTCGCGTGGCTCGGACAGCGTCTCCCCGGCCCGTGCGCGGAAGGGCGGCCCGTGGCCGTCAGCGGCGGGGTGCGGCCGTGGCCGCTGCCTTCGACCGGTGCCAGGGGCGGACTGTCCTCAACGGACCAGTGAACGTCACTTCTTCAACAGTGGCACCAAGTTCTTGACCACGGCCGTGAGCTGCGCCGAGGCCTTCGTGTAGTCGGCGGCGGCCGGCTGTTGCGTGAGGACGGTGACGATGAAGCGGTCGTCGTAGACCAGACCTGAGGTGTGGAGCATGATCGAGTGGTCCGGTTCGCAGCACGACCAGCCCTGTTTCACGGCGAAGTTCCCGGGCCCGACGGCGTCGGGGATGCCGAAGAACTGCCGGATGCCGTCGGCTCCGTGCACGGTCGGGTGGTGCAGTGCGGCCAGGATGATCGTGCGGTCCCGCTCGGGCGCCTCTTCCACCAGGTACCGGTAGATCTTCGTGATGTCGTCGGCGGTGATCTGGGTGTCGCCCCAATGGCCGGGGCTCGCGGGCGGGTGGGTACCGGTCAGCCCCATGCGCCGGACGGCGTTGTCGACGATCGAGCCCCAGCCGTAGGTGACCCACAGATCGCTGGCGGTGTTGTCGTCGCTGCGCTCCAGCATTTCGGTGACCCGCGCGGGATCCGCGCCGTTGTCGAGGGCCTGGAAGGCGATCATCAGCTTCACGAGCGAGGCCGACGTGTACGTGCGATCCGCGTCGACCGACAGCACGGTGGTCTTGTCCTGGCGGTCGTAGACGACCACGCTGACGTGCCCGTCCGGGACGAGCGACGCGAGCGCTTGGGCCGTGTTGTCCTTACCGGCACCGGCCGGCTTGGTCTTGGCCGTGCCCGCGGCGGCGCTGCCCGTGGTGGTGCCGGACGTGGTGGCCGCCGGGCTGTCCCGGACTTCCGCCGTGCTGCGGTCGGTGCCGGCCGCGGCGACCGGAGCCGGACCGAGCGCCGTGACGACGTGCCGCTGCGGTGTCGCCACCACGACCACGAGCGCCGCGAGAGCTCCCACGCACAAGCCCACGAGGAAGACGATGTTCACCTTGCGCATGATCGGACTTGGCCGATCACCCGTCGGCGGTTCGCCGGATCACCCGGGTTTGTGGGATTCCTCTCGGAGCGGGCCGAAACCGGTGACGCGAGGGGGGCCTGCGGGCAAGCACCCGCGTTTCACCGACGGTGAAGACGGGGTACTTCCTCCGCGTGAGTCACCTCACCACGGGAAGGACTGGAGTCATGGTTCATGCGGACGGAGCTCGGATCCGGGTCGAGGGCCTGCAGCCCGCACAGGTCCTGGCCGCGCTGGTGGGTGTCGCGTTCCTGGTCTTCGGGATCGTCGGGTTCGTGCGGACGGGTGTCGGGGACTTCACCGGGCACCACGCCGCCGGCTTCTGGCGGTTCTCCGCCAACCCGATGAACAACCTCGTGCACGTGGTGACGGGTGTGGTCGGCCTGTTGCTCGCGTTCGGCTCCGGCCGCGCGCGGACGTTCGGCTGGCTGCTGTTCCTCGGGTACGGCGCGCTGTTCGTGTGGGGCCTGATGATCACCGGCATGATCTCGGCCAACCCCTTCGTGAACGCCGGCAACCCGCTGGACCTCACCACCGCCGACAACTGGCTGCACCTCGGCATCGCCGTGCTGGGCCTGGTGATCGCGATGGCGCCGGCCCGCCGGAGGGTGGCGCTGCCGGAGGACGACGTCGAACCGATCACGGCAGACCGCGCCGAAACCACGGTGATCGACCGCGTCGAGGACGAACCGACGCGGATCACGCCGCCGGAGCAGTCGCAGGAGAAGCGCGGACCGGGTCTCGCGCACTAGATCCGGTCCGAGGAAGACCCGGTGGCCACCAGGGCTACCGGGTCTTTCCGCGTGCGGGTTCTGTCGACTGTGGACCTTGCCCGGCGCGTTGTCGGGACGCGCCGGGCAAGGGGCTCAGTAGCCGTACGAGTCGCTGCCCGGAGCGGGCGCGGCGGGTGCGGCGGGTGCAGCAGGTGCGGCCGGTGCGGCCGGCTTGGTGGTGGCGGGGCTCGTGGTGCCGGCCTTGCAGCCGTTGGGTTCGATGACGAACCAGGTGCCCTTCACACCCATGCCGTTGGCCTGGCCGGGCGCGGTGTCCTTCGCGAAGCGGTAGAGCGGCCAGCCGCCGAGCGTCGCCTGGGCGGTGCCGTCGGCGCGTTTGACGGTGCCGAGGAGCTTGGCGTCGATGCCGTCGAGCTTCACGTCGCCGGAGGTGAGCACCGGCGGCCACGTGGTGGCGCACTCACCGTCGCAAGTGGACTTCGAGGGTTTCTTGCTGTCCTTGGTGAACAGGTACAGCGTGAACCCGTCCTGGTCGACCACGGCCGGGCCGACACCGTCGACCTGGCCGGCGCTGAGTTTGACACCGTCCGAACCGGACTTGCCAGCCTTGCCGCCCGTGGGGGTCGCGGCGAACCAGGAACCGTTGACGCCCTGGCCGGTCGCGTCGCCGGGCACGGAGTCCTTGGCGTAGGTGTAGAGCGGCCAGCCGTTCACGGTCACCTGCTGGCGGCCGTCGGCGCGGGTGAGGCTGCCGACGAGGCTCTTGTCGACGCCGTCGAGCTGCATCGCGCCGGTGGACAGCAGCGGGGGCCACGCCTTGGCGCAGTCGCCGTCGCAGTTGGTCGCCGGCGGTTTGGCCGTGTCGCGGTCGAAGCGGTAGAGGGTGTGGCCGTCGGCGTCGGTGAGGACCTTCCCCAGGTCCCCGACCTGCGTGGCGACGAGCTTGGTCTCGGTGGCGGACTGGGCGGCGGCGTTGCCGATCTGGCCGCCACCGGCGCCGCCGACGGGCACGGGCGCGGACGGCGCCGTCGTGCCCGAGCAGGCGGCCAGCGAGGTGAGCCCTGCGGCCGCCGTGACGATGACGCCCGTGCGGAACCAGCGAAGCATGCTGTTCTCCTTGGGTACGTGGTCGCCGCGCCGGGCGCGGCTGCCGGTACCCCCCGCGTTCCGCGAGGAACGCTTCCCACCCACCTACACGCATCGGCGGGCGGAGCGGTTCAGCGCTTTTCGCGACTACTTTCCGTCACGTTCGAGAGCGCGGTCGACCATCCGCCCGGCCGCGCCCGTGTACTGGGCGGGGTCGAGGAGGTCGTCGAGCTTCGCGGGGTCGAGGACGTCGGTGATCTCCGGGACCTCGGCCAGCACGTCGCGCAGCGGCCGGTTTTCGGTGACGGCCCGCTTCGACGCCTCGCCGAGCACGTCCTTCGCCCGGGCTTTCCCGAGCAGCGGCGCGAGCTGCGCGGACAAGCGTTCGGACACGATCAGCCCGTGGGTGAGCTCGACGTCGGCGCGCATGCGCTCGGCGTGCACACCGAGACCGCGCGCGAGCTCGACGGCCGTGTGCGTCGCGCCGCCCGTGAGGCGCAGGCATTCGCGCAGCAGCTGCCACTCGGCCTGCCAGACGCCGGCCGAGCGCTCGTCCTCCGCGAGGCCGGATTGCGTCACGCCCGCCGCGAGCACCGGTACCTGCAGCGCGGCGGACCGGATCAGCGCCGAGAGCACCGGGTTGCGCTTGTGCGGCATGGCCGACGAGCCGCCGCCCGTCGGCTCGCTCACCTCACCGATCTCGGTGCGCGTGAGCACCTGCACGTCGACCGCGATCTTGCCCAGGGCCGTCGCCACCTGCGCCAGCGCCGCGACGAGATCCGCGACGGGCGTGCGGTTGGCGTGCCAGGGCAGGGTCGTGGTGGTGAGACCGGTTTCCTCGGCGAACGCGGCGACGAGGCGTTCCGCGTAGTCCGCGGTGCCGTCGCCGTACTCGGCGTACGCGGCCATCGTGCCGGCAGCGCCGCCGATCGAGACGGGGAAGGTGAGCCGGTCCACGCGGGCCTTCGCGTCGAGCACGTACTCCCGCCAGCCGGCGGCCTTGAGCCCGAACGTGGTCGGCACGGCGTGGGCCGTGAGGGTGCGGCCGGGCATCACCGTGTCGCGGTGCTCGTGGGCCAGGGTTTCCAGCGCTGCGGCCGTTTTCTCGAGGTCCTGGCGGATGATCGCCGCCGCGTTCCTGGCGACGATCATCAACGCCGTGTCCACGATGTCCTGGCTCGTCGAGCCGCGGTGCACGTAGTCGGCGTCTTCGCCGACGGCCTGGCCGAGCTCCTTGACCAGCCCGACGACGGGGTTGGCCGTGGCCCGCGCCGTCCGGGCGAGCGCGACGACGTCGATGGTCAGCTCGCCGGCCGTGCGGGTGATCCGCTCCGCCGCGTCGCCGGGCACGGTGCCGAGCCGCGCCTGCGCCCTCGCCAGCGCCGCTTCGGCCGCCAGCATCGCGCTCACGACGGCGTTGTCCCCGGTCACCGCTTCGACCGGGGTTCCCGCCCGCACGGGCGACAGGAGTCCGGCATCAGGATCGGCGCTCATGCCGCTCAGCATGGCACGGGCTCCGGGCCCGCACCGCGCTCCTGTGCGGAGGCTCGCACGCCCCGCGCGCGGCCGGCCGCGGTCAGTGTCCGGCGCATCCGTCGATGGATTCGCGCAGCAGGTCGGCGTGGCCGTTGTGCCGCGCGTACTCCGCGATCATGTGCAGCAGAAGCCAGCGCAACGTGAACGGCTCACCCGTCACCTGCGAAGCCCCGCGGGCCTCCAGCGACCCGGCCGCCGCGACGATCTCCCGCGAGCGGTCGCATTCGGCGTGCCAGCGGGCCGTGGCCTCGGCGATGTCGCCGTCGAGGGATTCGAAGTCCTGATCCGGATCTTCGTCGGAGTAGTACAGCATCGGGACGTCTTCACGCGCGAACTGCTGCCGGAACCACCACCGCTCGACCCCGGACAGGTGCCGGAGGATCCCGTGCAACGACAGCGCGGACGCCGCTACGGCCTTGCGCGACAGCTCCCCTTGCCCCAGCCCCGCGCACTTGATCACGAACGTCTGCCGGTGCCACTCCAGGAGCGCCACCAGCGTCTCCCGCTCACCCGCGAGCCGCGGGATCGCCTCCCGTTCGCCTTCCGCCACCGGCGAGAAGTGCTTCGGTATCTCCACCATGCCCTCACGGTCGCACCCACCCCCGACAATTCCGGCACGGTGCGCGGCGGCGCGGTTGCTGCCGGTGCTTACTGAGGGGCGGTGAGCCGGGCGACGGCGATGGCCAGGGCGGTGCGCTGGTCGTCCGTCCACGCGGCGGCGTTGCCGGCCTGAGCGACGTTGCCGTAGGTCAAGGCCAGGACCAGGTCGAGCACCCGGTCGGCCGGCAGGGCGGGGGACACCTTGCCCGCGGCCTGCGCGGCGGCGATGCCCGCGACCTTGTCCGCCATGGCGCGCTCGACCGGGGCGAGGGACTTCAGCAGGTCGGGCCGTTCGAGGGCCTGCCAGAGGTTCAGCCGGACCATCCGCGGGTGTTCGCGGTAGAAGTCGAAGACCTGGCAGGCGTACCCGGGCAGGTCCTCGGCGTCGAAGACCACGGCGGTCTGGGCCTGCAGCACCTGCTCGGCCAGCACGGCCTCGAACAGCCCGTCCTTGCTGCCGAAGTAGGCGTAGATCATGCGCTGGTTCGCGCGCGCCCGCTCCGCGATCCGCCCGACGCGCCCGCCCGCGAGCCCCGACTCCGAGAACTCCGCCGTCGCCGCGTCGAGGATGCGGCGGCGGGTGGCGGCGGCGTCGCGGGCCGGGGCGTCACCGGTGCTGGGCTGGTCACTGTCCACAGCCAGGCAACGTACCCGTCAGTCCACCGACCGGCTCAGCTCCTCCCACCGGTCCAGCTCCGCGGATTTCCACTGCTCCGCCGGCCGGATGAGATCCACGGCCTGCCCGGACAGCGGCAGCCACAACGGCGGCTCCGCCAGGTCGAACACGCTCAGGATCGTGGCGGCGGCCCGCTCGGGAGCCACGCCCGGCGTCCGTCCGCCGGCCTGCGCGGTCAGCATCGGCGCCAGCGCGGACGCGTACGCCGGACTCGGCGCGGGCGCGTTCATCGAGGTGTACAGCGACGTCGCCATCGAGCCGGCCTCGACGATCGTCACGCGGACGCCGAAGGGCGCCGTCTCCAGAGCCAGCGCTTCGGAGAAGCCCTCCAGCGCGAACTTCGCCGTGACGTACGGCCCCAGACCCGCCGCGGGCGCCAGCCGGCCGCTCACCGACGAGATCTGCACGACGTGGCCCGACCCCTGTTCCCGGAAGACCGGCAGCGCCGCGCGGCTCACGTGGATCGCGCCCCACAGGTTCGTGTCGAGCTGGTCGCGGAAATCGGCCAGCGGCGTGTCCTCCAGGCTCGACAGGGTCGCGTAGCCGGCGTTGTTCACCACGCCGTCGAGCCCGCCGAAGTCATCCACAGCCACCTGCACCGCGTCGGCCGCGGCCTGGGGATCGCGGACGTCGAGAGCCACGGCCCGGGCCGTTTCCGGGTAGGTCGAGGCCAAGTCCGCGACGGCACCGGCCGACCGAGCCGTGGCCACGACGCGGTGGCCCGCCTCGAGCGCGGCGACGGCGAGCGCCCGGCCCAGGCCGCGTGACGTTCCGGTGATCAACAGTGTGCGTGACATCGTCCATCCTCAAGTAAGTAACTGAGTACTTACCATAATACCGGAGGACACTCCGAATTGTTAGGGGGACCGGTCGCCGCCAAGTCGCCCTACGCTCCGGGCGTGACCGACGAGCACCGCGAGGGGCGGTTCTTCCCGTTCTCGGAGCACCGCACCATCGAGGTCGACTTCCGCGACGACGCCGAAGACCAGCGCCGCACCGTCGGGCACTACCGCTCCTACCGGCGGATCCGCGGCACATCCGGTCCGCTGTGGCCGATCGTGACGATCTCCTTCATGGTGATCGTCTTCACGGCGTGGAACGGCAGCGCGCCCTTCCCGGTGTGGATCCCGATCGCGGTCTTCGCCGCGTGCGCTGCCGCCATCGCCGTGCACACGGTGCTCACCCGCCGCTGGTTACCCCTGCTCCGGCGCGCGAACGAACGCATCGGCGTGCCCGTACCCGGCTTCGTGTTCGACGACCTCGTGCTGGCCAAGGGCATCATGCTGGGCATCTCCGACCAGTACGCGTACGCCGAATCGCCCCCGGCCCGCAGCGCCTTGCGCCTCAACCGCAACGAGTTCCGGCGGCTCAACCAGACCCTGTTCGAACAACTGGAGCTGACGCGCGAAGCGTGGACCGAGGACTCGCAGCACTGGCACGAGCAGGCCCGGCGGCTGCACGCGATCACCGCCGACGTCGTGGAGTTCGGCGACCGGCTCAGCGCTCAGCTCTGAGCGAGTTCGCGCTGCCGCAGCACTTTCCGCAGGATCTTGCCCGCGGCGGACTTCGGCACGCTCTCCACGAACTCCACGCGCCGCACCTTCTTGTACGGCGCCACCCGCGCGGCCACGAACTCCCGGACCGCGGCCGCGTCGAGGTCCGGCGACCTGCGGACCACGAACGCCTTCGGCACCTCACCCGCTTCGCCGTCGGGTACGCCGATCACGGCCGCGTCGGCGATGTCCGGGTGCGTGAGCAGCAGCGCCTCCAGTTCGGCCGGCGCGACCTGGAAACCCTTGTACTTGATCAGTTCCTTGAGCCGGTCGACGACGTGGAACACCCCGTCGTCGTCGACGGTCACGACGTCGCCGGTGTGCAGGTACCCGTCGGCGTCGACGGCCGCCGCGGTCGCCGCCGGGTTGTTGAGGTAGCCGCGCATCACGTTCGGGCCGCGCACCCACAGCTCGCCGCGCGCGGCGTCTTCGCCGGTCAGCGGATCGACCACCCGCGCCTCGACGCTCGGCACCAGCACCCCGATCGACCCGCGGTCGACGTCGGGCCGGTCCACCGGGATGCCGTGCGTGCACGGGCTCGACTCGGTCAGCCCGTACCCCTGCAGCACGGTGGCGCCGAGCCGCTCGGCCAGCTCGTCGGCGAGGTCCGCGTCGAGCGGCGCGGCCGCGGACATGACGACGTCCACGCAGCTCAGGTCGTAGTCGTCCACCAGGGGATGCTTCGCGAGCGCCAACGCGATCGGCGGCGCGACGAAGAGGTGGTCCACGCGGTGCTCGGCCACCGCGGCGAGGAACTTCGCGAGGTCGAACCTCGGCATGGTCACGACGGTGGCCCGGTTCAGCAGGCTCATGTTCAGGAGGCCGTTCATGCCGTAGATGTGGAACAGCGGCAGCACGGCGATCGACCGCGAACCCGGCCGCAGCGCCAGCAGCGGCTTCATCTGGCGCAGGTTGGCGACGATGTTCCGGTGGGTCAGCTGGACGCCCTTCGGCAGCCCCGTCGTCCCGGACGAGTAGGGGAGGACGGCGAGGTCCGCACCCGACGGCCCGGGCGGGACGGGATCTGTCGTCGCCAGGAGATCCGCGAGCGGGGTGGCGCCGTCGTCGCCGTCGAGCACCACGATTTCCTCGACCCGCAGGCCCTCTTCCTTCACCGCCGCCCGCGCGGTGTCCAGTCCCGCGGTCGTGGTGAAGAGGATGCGCGCACCGGCGTCACGCAGCTGGTGCGCGAGCTCACCGGGCGTGTAGAGCGGGTTCGCCGGCGACAGCGCGGCCCCGGCGCGCAGGACGCCGTGGAACACCAGCGGGTACTCGGCGCTGTTCGGGGACACGAGTGCGGCCACGTCGCCGCGGCCGATCCCGCGCTGGGCCAGTGCGGCGGCGAGTCTGTCCACAGCCGCGGCGAGTCCGCCGTAGGTGTAGCGCCGGCCGGTAGCTGTGTCGAGCACGGCGAGGCGGGCGGCGTCCTCCTCGGTGAGGGTGCCGAACAGCAGGGTGTGGACAGCTCCGTCGGGGACGACGACGTCGGGGTACGTGCTGCGGATGGGCATCGGTCCTCCCGGAAGATCAGCGCGCGGGCTTCGGTTCCTTGGGCAGTCCGAGCAGCAGCTCGCCGACGATGCCGCGCTGGACCTGCGAGGAGCCGGCGTAGATGGTGCCCGCGCGCGAGTTGAGGTAGACGCTGGTCCACGACGCGGTGGAGTTCGGCGCACCGGGATCGTCGGTGTGGTACCAGTTCGGCGACGGCCGGCCCGACGGCGTCAGCGCGTCCAGACCGAGCACGTCGAGTGCCAGCTCGGTGACGACGCGGTGGTATTCGCTCCACAGCAGCTTGAACGCGGCCGCGCGCGGACCCGGCTCCTCGCCCGCGACGAGCTGCGCGGCGGTGCGCAGGCCGTGGCAGCGCAGCTGTTCCACCTGCACGTGGCACCAGGCCACGCGCCGGCGGATGTCCGGATCCGCGTCGAGGCCCCGTTCGCGGACGAGCGTGATGAGCCGGTCGAGCTCCGCGCGGAAGCGGATCGGGGCGTGCAGCGCGGTTTCGCCCCGTTCGAAGCCGAGCAGGGTCATCGCGACGGTCCAGCCGCGGTCCACCTCGCCGACCACGAGCTCGCGGTCGGTGGTGGCGCCGGTGAAGAAGACCTCGTTGAAGTCCGTGCCGCCGGTGATGTTGCGGATCGGGCGGACCTCCACGCCCGGTTGGTCGAGTGGGACCAGCAGCAGGCTGATCCCCTTGTGCGGCGCGGCTTCGGAGTCGGTGCGGGCGAGGACGAACATCCAGTTCGCGACGTGCGCGCCCGACGACCACAGCTTCTGCCCGGTGAGCACCCACCGGTCGCCGTCGGGCTCGGCGCGCAAGGCCAGCGACGCGAGGTCGGACCCGGCACCGGGTTCGGAGAAGCCCTGGGCGAAGACGTACTCGCCGGAGACGATGCGCGGCAGGAACCGCTGCAGCAGCTCGGGTTTGGACCAGTGCAGCATCGTGTTGCCGAGCATGCCGATGCCGAACGCGTCGTTGTCGGACCCGAACGGGATCCCCGCTGTGGACAACTCTTCGACCAGCACCACGAACTCGGCGGGGCTGAGGCCGGCGCCGCCGTATTCGACCGGCCAATGGGGTGCGACCCAGCCGCGTTCGGCGAGCGCCGCGCGGGCTTTCACGCGGAACTCGGCGTACGCGTCGCCCTCGAGCCCGCCGATGCCGCGCCACCCCGGCGGGACGAGTTCGGCGACGAACGCCCTGACCTCGTCGCGGAAGTCTCCCACGCGTCCTCCCGTGCCTTCACCGCGCTGTGTTGACCTCAGATCTGTCCTGACCTCAACAGTTGCGTAGATAGACCCAATAGTCAATGCTCGGTGTTCCCGAGCCGGAGGAGGAGCCGTGGGGTACGCGACGACGTCCGAACAGCGTGAGCTCGCCGAACTGGCCCGGCGCGTGCTCGCCGACGCCGCCCGCACCACGCCGTTGCCGCCGGCGTGGGACGCGGTGGGCGCGGGACTCGACCGCGCGCTGTGGCGGACGTTCGCCGACGCCGGGCTTCTCGGGCTCGGTCTGGCCGAAGCGCGCGGCGGTTCCGGCGGCGGGGTGCGCGAAATGTGTGTCGTGGCCGAGGAAATCGGCGCCGCGGTGCCGCGGATCCCGTTCGTCGCGACGGCTTCGGCCCTCGCGATGCTCGACTCTGTGCACAGTGTGGACAAGGCTGTGGATGGATCATGTGTGGTGATCGCGGCGTGGGAGACCTTCCCGTTTTTCCCCAACCACAGCGGATCTTTGCGGCGCCGAGGATCCACTGTGGACGGTGTGCTGCGGGCCGTGCCCTTCGGCCTGGACGCGGACTTCCTCGTGGCGGCCGTGGCGGGAAGGTTCGTGAGGATCGACCTGACGACCGGCACCGGGGTTGTCCACCGGAGCGCCGTGGCCGCGTTCGACGTCAGCGAACCCCTTGCCGTGATCGAACTTTCCGGCGTCCCTGTGGATGAGTTGTCCCCGACCGACGGCGCGGCCCGCGTGCTGACCGTCTTCGCCGCCGAACTGGTGGGGACAGCTCGGCGCGCGCTCGACGGGGCTGTGGACTACGCGAAGCAACGCCGGCAGTTCGGCCGCGCGATCGGCTCGTTCCAGGCGATCAAGCACCTGCTGGCCGACCGCTTCGTCGAACTCGACGCCGCGCGCCTGCTCGTCGAATGGGCCGCCACCGCCCTCGACGACGAGCACCCCGGCGCACCGGCCGCCGCCCGCACCGCGCTCGCCGCCGCGGCCACCGCCGCCGACGCCACGACCCGCGACGCCCTGCAAACCCACGGCGGCATCGGCTTCACGTGGGAACACCCGTCGCACGTCTACCTCAAGCACGCCCGCGCCCGCCGGCAGCTCCTCGGCTCCCCGGCCCGCCGCCTCGACGCGGTCGCCGACCACGTCTTCGCCTGAGCCGCACCGCGGCCCCGGAAACCCTCGTGACCACCGGCCCCTCGTTCCGGTACGTTTCCGCTCCGGAACGAGGGGGAACTTCATGCGGATCGTCGTGCTCGGTGCTGCGCTGCTCGTGGTGCTGGCGGCGTGCAGCAGCGGAATCGACAGCAGCGGACCCGCCGGCGCGGGGGCGAAGCCGGCGGGTCCCGAGACACTGGGCCCGGACGGCCTGCGCGGCCTCACGCTCGGCGTCACCAAGGCGTCGACCGGCGCCAAGCTCGCCGCGCAGCCGATGTCCGGCCTCGACGGTTGCCTGTCGTACGCGTTCGCGGGCGGTCCCGCGCCGGATCCCACGGCACTGGAGGCCGAGCAGGTCGCCGTCGCGAAGGCGGACGACCTGAACCACAAGGCGCAGGACGCCGACTCGAAGATCCTGGACCCGGGTTTGCGCGGAACGGCCGAGGACTACGCGAAGTCGGCCGCCGAATCAGCTGCCGCGGCCAAGCTCAGCGCTCAGGCCGCGTCCGCGATCACCGCCGTCGCCGAGCTGCGCGAAGCCCGTGCCGCCGAGCTCGCGGCCACCGGCGGTGCGGTGTTCCTCGGTGACAAGCTGCGTGCGATCGTCGCTCCGCCGCAGGTCAAGACGCCGGAGGGGGTCGGCGCGGGCACGCCGCTGGCCGAGGTGCACCGCCGCTACGACGCGAAGGGCCTCAAGCCGACGCCGGCCGGTCACTTCGCGGTGCCGGTCCCGGGCCACCCGGGCTGGGCTTACGACTTCACGGCCGAGGGGCCCGAGGTCACCTTCGTCGCGCTCGTCGACCCGGCCCTCGAGTGCCGGGCTTGACCTGATCCGCTGTCCTTTCGGTCACCCGTTCTCGACCCCGCGGCAGAGGGCGTGGTGTGATCCACTGCAGCCGTCGGCGGGGAGGGTTCATGGGCAGCGCGAAGGTCGAGTTCCCGGGGTCGCAGGGCACGCCGCTGGCGGCCCGGCTGGAGCTGCCCGACGGTGAGCCCCACGCGTACGCCCTGTTCGCGCACTGCTTCACCTGCAACAAGGACGTCGTGGCGGCGACGCGCGTCGCGCGCGGGTTGATGAAGTTCGGGGTCGCCGTGCTGCGGTTCGACTTCACCGGGCTGGGCGGGTCGGAGGGCGACTTCGGCAACACCGACTTCAGCTCGAACGTGGCCGATCTGGTTGCCGCGGCCGATCACCTGCGGGCGGCGTACGAGGCGCCGAAGCTGCTGGTCGGGCACTCGCTCGGCGGGGCCGCCGTGCTGGCGGCGCGGCACGCGGTGCCGGAGGTCAAGGCCGTGGCCACGATCGCGGCGCCGGCGGATCCCGAGCACGTCGCGAAGCACTTCGCCGGGAGCCGCGACGAGATCGAACTGCGCGGTGAGGCGGACGTCGTGCTGGCGGGGCGGAAGTTCCGCATCCGGAAGGAGTTCCTGGCGGACATCGCGGCTCAGCCGCAGGCCGAGCGGATCCGCGAGCTCCGGGCGGCGTTGCTGGTGCTGCACTCGCCGGTGGACGCCGAGGTCGGTGTCGAGAACGCGCGGCTGATCTTCGACACGGCGCGGCACCCGAAGTCGTTCATCGCGCTCGACGGCGCCGACCACTTGCTCACCGATCGCGATGACGCCGTCTTCGCCGCTGAAATCCTCGCCACCTGGGCGAAGCGGTACGTCTGAAAAGCCCGCCTTATGGCCGCTCCCGGCGACGCGTCTGGCGCGTCGGGACCGTTCGCGCCGCAGCAGCGGTTGGCTACGAGCGTGACCAATTCCTGGCTCGCCGCCCTCGACGACACGTCCGCGCGGCTCCTCAAGATCGTCCAAGACCTGCCGGTGCGGCAGCTCGACCAGCCCGCCTTCGGGAAACCCGGGGGCTGGAGCCTCGCGCAGGTGCTTTCGCACCTCGGGAGCGCGGCCGAGATCTGCACGGGCCTCGTGCGACGAGGCGCCGATGGTGACCTCACCCCGCCCAGCCAGGAGGACACCAAACCGGTGTGGGCGAAGTGGGACGCGCTGAGTGGTGCTGAGCAGCGGACGGTTTGGGCCGAGGCGGATGAGGTTCATCGCCGGTTGTTGTCCGCGGTGGACGCGGACGTGGTGGTTCCGTACTTCGCCGGTCCGCTCAGTCTCGATGAGTACGCGGGGTACCGGTTGTCCGAACAGGCTGTGCACGGCTGGGACGTCGAGGTGGTGCTCGACTCCGGGGCCCTTGTGCACCAGGTGGATCTGTTGTGGGAGCGCCTGGGGCTGGTGGCCGGCCGGTTTCACGATGCCGGAGTGCGGGAGGGGTTGGGTTCGCGGGTGGTTGATTTTCGTGGTGGTCGGCTTGAGGTCGGTGGGGGTGGGGTGACCTTCACGGCGACCGGTCCTGGCGACGAAGCGGTGGTGAGGCTCGTCTACGGGCGTAATCGGCCTGGTGACGTGGTGGAGGTCAGTGGGGCGACGGTGGAGGAGCTTCGGGGGTTGTTTCCGGGGTTTTAGTTCGCGGTCGCGGGCGGCTCGATGCGCTGGAGCGCATCGTTGCGCCCGGGGTGGGGTGGGTGGGCACCCCGATTTTTGATTGTCACTACGGTCCGGAACCCGTTGTCAAGGCGGGAAAGCGTACCTTGACAACGGGTTCCGGACCGTGTGGGGAGCGGGGATCGTGGTGCGGGGGAGGGTGTGGGTGCGGAGGGTTGGGTTGGGTACCCGGCCGGAGGCTGAATACGTGGAGTAAGCGCCGTTGGTCTGAACCCGTGGTGTTCGTGGTGGGAACCCAGCCTCGCCGGGGGAGTGCCGTGGCACCTCCCGGCGAGGCCGGGCGTCGGGGAGAGGGCGGAGCGTCAGCGCAGGACGTCCCGCCACTTGTCGGCCAGTTCGGTCAGGAAGGCAGGGTCGCTGGAGGCCACCTTGGGGAACGAGTCCAGGCGTTCGAAGGGGCGGCAGGCGTCCACGATGGCCCGGCTGTTGTAGGCGGCTGAGCCCTCCACGAACAGCGGGTCCAGTTTGCTGCCCCACGTCTGCTTCATGACCTCGATGTCCCGCGACGGGTCGCTGCGGGTGGACATGGCCCAGATGACCTCGTCGGGGTCGGCGGGGTCCACGTCGTCGTCCACGACCACGACGTAGCGGTTCATGTAGGCCGCCGCGGGGCACTGGGCGGCGAGGTAGGCGACCTGGCGGGCGTGGCCGGGGTACTTCTGCTGCAGCGAGACCGCGATGAACAACCGGCCGCCGCCGGATTCGTGGGCCCAGGCCTTCACGACGCCGGGGACGCCGGTGGCGGCGAGCTCGTCGTGGATCATCGCGGACTTCATCACGGTCCGCATGTACGAGTAGTCGTGCGGCGGCTTCCCGGGCGGCGCGCCCAGCAGGATCGGGCTGTCGCGGTAGTACATGCGCGTGATGTCGATGGCCAGGTTCGGCCGGCGCTTGCCCGAGTAGTAACCCGTCCACTCGCCGAACGGGCCCTCGTCGCGCTGGAGGTCCGGGCGAAGCCAGCCCTCGATCGCGATCTCGCTGCCCGCGGGGATCGGCAGGCCGGTGTCGGGCCCGAGCACGACCGGCACGCGTGAACCCAGCACGGCGCCCGCGTACTCCAGCTCCGAAATCCCGCCCGGCACCTCCGTGCCGCCCAGCACGAGCAGGAGCGGGTCGTGCCCGAAGGAAACGGTGACCGGCGCGCGGCCCTCCTTCTCGAACCAGCGCCGCACGTTCTGGTCACCGTGCTTGCCCGGCACCATCGCGACGGTCACGCCCCGGCCGTCGTCCTGCACCTCCATCCGGTAGCACCCGCCGTTGTGCACGCCGGTGTCCGGGTTGGACGTCACGACGAAACAGCCCGTGCCGATGAACCGCCCGCCGTCGTCCGCGTGCCAGCGCGGCACGGGGAAGTCGAGCAGGTTCACCTTGTCGCCGGGCACCTCGTTGGCCAGCAACGGCGCGTCCGTGACCGGCAGCACCGGGAAGTCCCGGGCCGCCGCGGCCCACTGCGAGGGCTTGCCCCGCAGCGCGTCGACCACGCCCACGTCGTCCAGGTCCTCGCCGAGCCGCAGCGTGCGGCCCAGCCGGCGCGGCGAACCCGTGCTGCCGGTGAGCACGCGCAGGCCGCTCGGATAGCCGGTGATGTCGTCGAACAGCAACGCCGGCGGCGGGTCCATCCGGTAGCTCAGCTCGGCGAGCCCGCCCAGCTCGAGGTCCCAGTTCGCGCCCTTGACGTCGCGCAGCTCGCCGTAGCTCGTGATCGCGTCGAGGTGCGTGCGCAGGCTGAGGAGGGGTTCCGTCACTTCGAACCGCCGAAGAACTCGGCCAGCTCCGGCCACAGGTCGGGCCGCTCCAGCAGGCTCAGGTGCCGCGTCTTCTCCAGCACGCGCAGTTCCGCGTCGCGGAGCCCGTCGGCCAGCGCCTGCGACATCTCCGGCGGCGTGGCGTAGTCCTCTTCGCCGACGAGAACGAGCGTCCGGGCGGTCACGTCACCGAGCTGCGCCCGCGCGTCCAGGCCGCCGAGCGCCCGGCACGCCGCACCGTGCGCGGCCGAGTCGGTCTTCAGGAAGATCTCGCAGACGCGCTGGACCTCGTCGGGGTGCTGCTCGAGGAACGGCGCGGCGAACCACCGGTCGCGCTGGAAGTCCAGCTGCTTGTTCCGCGCGACGGTCGTCGCGCGTTCCGCGCGCTCGGCCCACACTCCGACCGCGTCATCGCCGTAGTACGCCGTGCCGTCGGCCAGCACGAGCCGGTGCACGAGGTCCGGCCGCGCCGCCGCCAGGGTCAGCGCCGTGCTGGCGCCCATCGACAGCCCCACGACGTCGGCCGGGCCGGCACCGGCGGCTTCGATCACCGCCGCCGCGTCGGCCGCCATGTCCGCGACGGTGAAGTCGTTCCCGTCCCAGGTCGACGCACCGTGACCGCGGGCGTCCAGCGCCAGCACCTGCGCCTGGTCGGCGAAGAACCGCGCCACCGGGTCCCACACCGCGCCGGACAGCGCCAGCGGGTGCAGCAGCAGCAACGGCCGCCCCGACGTTCCCGTCCGGTGGACGTGCAGGGTGCCCTGCGGGGTTTCGACGTTCACGCGGTGGCCCTTTCGTTGCGGGCGGCGCGGCGCACGGCCGCCGCCTTGATCGCGGCGTGGATCTCGGAGTACGTGCCGCAGCGGCAGATGTTGCCCTCCAGGTGCTCCACGACCTCTTCGTCCGTCGGCTGCGGGTTCTCGCTCAGCAGCTCGTGCGCCATCATGACGAACCCGGGGATGCAGTAACCGCACTGCATCGCGCGGTTCTCCACGAATTCCTCGACGACCTCGTCGTCGCGCGGCAGCCCGTCGGCCGTGGTGATCTCGGCGCCGTCGAACCGCGCCGCCCGCGAGAGGCACGTCGACACGCTCTTGCCGCCCACGAGCGCCGTGCAGGCGCCGCACGCGCCGACGCCGCAGCCTTCGCGCACACTCGTGGTGCCGAACTCGCGGCGCAGCACGTCGAGCAGCAGCTCGTCGTCGGCCACGCCCAGCTTGCGGCGCAGGCCGTTGACCTTCAGCTCGATCTCCCTCATGCCTGCTCCTCCAGCGCGGTCAGGATCCGTTCCGGCGTCAGGGGAAGCGTCGTGATGCGGACGCCGGTCGCGTCGCGCACGGCGTTGGCGATGGCCGGCGCGAGCGGGATGATGGTGGTCTCGCCGACGCCCTTCGCGCCGAACGGGCCCGTGCGGTGCGGGCTTTCGATGATGATCGGCGTGAGCTTGTCCGGCATGTCCTTGATGGACGGCAGCTGGTAGTCCAGCAGCGTGCCGTTCACGATCTGGCCCTCGTCGAACACCATCTGGTCGAACAGCGCGTGCCCGATGCCCATGATCGCCGCGCCGGAGAGCTGCTGCTCCACCATCGCGGGGTTGATCGCGCGGCCCACGTCACCGGCCACGGCGAGGTGCTCGATGTGGACGCGCCCGGTCCCGGTGTCCACGGTCAGCTGCACCGCGGCCGCACCGGCGAACCAGTGCTCGGTGACCTGCGGTGACTGGCCGGTCTCCTTGTCGTAGGGCTGCCACGACGTGGTGAAGTTGGCCTCGGCCGTCAGCGTCGTGCCGCGCGCGCCGAAGTGGCCGTGCAGCAGTTCCGAGATCGACACCGTCTCCTGCGTCTGCGCGCTGACGAGGCCGTCGGACGTGAGCTTGATGTCCGTCTCCGCCACGCCGAAGCGCTCCGCGGCGAGCGCCACGAGCTTGTCGCGCATGTTCTCGGCGGCCAGGCGCACGGCGTTGCCGGTGTGGTAGGTCGAGCGGCTGCCGGCGGTGATCGTGTCGTAGGGCGTCACGTCGGTGTCGGCCTGGATCACGCGCACGCCACCCTCGTCGAGGCAGAGCACCTCGGCCGCGATCTGCGCCATGATCGTGTCGCTGCCCTGGCCCATGTCGATCGTGCTGATCAGCAGCGACGCCGAACCGTCCTGGTTGAGCTGCACCACGGCGTTGGAGATCGTCGGCGTCAGCACCGCCTTCACCCCGACCGCGATGCCGCGGCCCCGCACGAGCCGGCCTTCCTGCTTGACGAACGGCGTGCCCCAGCCGATGGCCTCGGCCACGGCCTCCATGCTGCCCATGAAGTCGGCGCTGTGCATCGGCGTGCCGACGGGCGCGGTGTCGCCCTCGCGCAGCATGTTGCGGCGGCGGAACTCCACCGGGTCCTCACCGAGCTGACGAGCGAGCTCGTCGGCCAGCGACTCGTGCGCCCACGTCACCTGCGGCACACCGAACCCGCGGAACGGACCGGCCGAAGGCTTGTTCGTGTAGACGCACCGCGACTTCACGGACACGTTCTCGACCTTGTACGGACCGGGCGCGACCATGCCCGACTTCGCCGTGATGCGCGGACCGACGTCGGCGTAGGCGCCGGTGTCGTAGCGCACGTCCGAAGTGGACGCCACGATCATGCCGTTCTCGTCGGCCGTCATGCTGCCCGCGACCGCGCAGCCGTGGCGCGTGGTCAGCAGGAACGCTTCTTCGCGAGTCGCCGTGATCTTCACCGGCAGCTTCAGCGTCCACGCCAGCGCGGCGACCAGCGGTTCGAGCCGGTCGTACATCTTCGCGCCGAAGCTTCCACCCAGAGGCGCGGTGCGCACGCGGACGCGGTTGAGCGGCAGGTCCAGCAGGTCGGCCAGCGACTGCCGCACGTACGACGGTGTCTGCGTGGTCGCCAGCAGTTCCAGCCGGTCGCCTTCGCACCACGCGGACGCGAACGGCAGCTCGATCGGCACATGGTGGGTCGGCGGGCACCAGAAGTCGTACGACACCGTGGTGCCGGAGACGCTCGACGGGTCGCCGCGGCGCAGGTTGAACTCGTAGTTCACGTTCGTGTCGCGGATGCCGCGCAGGTGCTTGAGGTCGCCGAACACGATCGAGGGCTTGAGCTCGTCGTGCACGTACGGCGCGCCCTGCACGGCCTTGTCGACGTCGTGGATCGGCTCGAGCTCGTCGTAGGAGACCTCGATGAGCTCGGCTGCTTCACGCGCCTGCTTGACGCTGTGCGCGATCACGGCGGCGATCGGCTCGCCGACGTAGCGCACCTTGCCGTGCGCCAGGCACGGCTGGTCGGAGAAGGCCGGGCCGGTCATCAGCCGGTCGCCGAACTCCGCGTACAGGTCCTCGCCGGTCACCACGGCGACCACACCTTCGGCCGCGAGCGCCTGGCTCGTGTCGATGGCGGTGATCTTCGCGTGCGGGCGGGTGCTGCGGTGCACGGCCACGTCGAGGCACGGCCGGATCGGCTGGTCGGCGGCGTAGCGGTACTCACCGCGGACCTTGGCCCGCCCGTCGACGCGGGCCCAGCGCTCACCGACGGCGGCGCCGGCCGAAGAACGAGGTTCGACGGTCGTCATCGCTGCCCTCCTTCCAAGAGTTGCGCACGGCTTCTTCCACGGCCACGAGGCCGAGGCGCCGCTTGTAGTCAGAACTCCCGCGCACGTCGGGAATCGGTTCGAGCAGCGGCGAAGCGGCTTCCTTGGCCGCCTCGACCACGGCGTCGACGGACGTGTCGGCCGTCGTCTCGAACTGCAGGAACACCGGCACGTGGCTGAGCGCGCCCAGCCCGAGGCGGACCTCGCGCTTGCCGCGCGAACCCTCCACCACCAGCGCCGCCGCCGACGCCGCGGGCCAGTCGTTGGCCGCCAGGCTCGACAGCTTCGCGAAGTGCGCGCCCGCGGATTCGGGCTGCTTCGGGATCTCGATCGCGGTCACCAGTTCACCGTGCTCGAGCGCGGTTTGCTGGAAGTCGACGAAGAACTCGCGCGCGGGCACCTTGCGCGAGCCGCGGCGCGACGTGATCTCCACCGTCGCGTCGAGCACCATCAGCGCCGTCGGCGGGTCGAGGCGGTAGTCGCCGTGGGCGATGTTGCCGGCGACGCTCGCGGTGTTGCGCACGCGCGGGTTGGCGACGCGGCCGTAGACCTCGGCCGCGAGCGGGGCGACCCGCTGCACGACCGGGCTGGTTTCCATGCGCCGCAACGTGACCAGGGGCCCGACCCGGAGGCCCTTCGACGTTTCTTCGATCTGGTCGAGCCCGGCGACCCCGCCGATGTCGACCAGGTCCGTGGCGAACAGCACGCCCTGCTTGAGCAGGATCTGCACGGCCGTGCCGCCGCCGTAGACCATCGTGTCCTCACCGTCGTCGAGGAGCGCACAGGTCTCCTCGAGCGTGGTGGTGTAGTGGTAGGCCGTCACTTCTTACCGCCGAACAGCTTGGCGAGCAGGCGGCGCCACCACGACTCGCGCACGGGTGCGGCCGCGCCGGAGCCGGCTTCCGCGGGAGCCGCCTTCTTCTTGGCCGGTGCTTCGCGCTTGGCGAGTACCGTCTTCAGACCGGGGTTGTCCGGGCCGGGCGGGCCGGCGGCGCAGATCTCGGCGAAGGCGGCCACGAACTCCCGCTCCACCTCCTGCGAGCGCCGGCGCACGATCGACTCGCCCATGCGGCCGATCTTGCCCCAGATCGCGACGTCGAGGCTGTACTCCACTGTGGAGGAGTTGTCGCCGTCGGGTGCGACCGCGAGCCGGGCGTCGATCTTGATCGAGCTGCCGAGCCGGTGGTCTTCGCCCTTGAGGAGGGCGAGCACCTCCTCGGGCTCGGCCAGCTTCGTGATCTCGGCGGAGAACCCGGCACTGAACTTCACGTGCGCGATCTCGTTCACGAGCTTGCCGCGGTAGTGCGTCTCGTCCGTCCGGACGAGTTCCGCGGCGCCCGGGATCGAAACCCGCATCGTGTCGGGATCGAGGAAGTGCGCGAACACGCGTTTGTGGTCCGCGGGGACGACAAAGGAGGATCCAAGCTTCATATGACCACCATAGAGGACTTAGTGTCTGCTCTAGAGGACGTTAACACGGTCCTGGCGAACTCGAAAAGAGCTCGGCTACCGTGCGCTGAAGCAGAATGGCGAGGGGTGACGAAGGTGAGCGACGTTCCTGCGGTGCTGAACGCGGTGCGGCTTCTGGAGCGGATTGCCCGCGATTGGCCCGAACCCGTGTCGTCCGGCGTGCTGATCGAGGAGCTGGGCCTCAATCGCAGCACGGCCTACAACATCCTCGGCACGCTCCAGCGGGCCGGCTGGACGGCGACGCGCGGCGATCGCGGCGGCTGGACGCTGGGCCCGCGGCTGTTGTCGATGTCACGTGTGTCCGAGGACTGGATGACCGACATCGTGCAGCAGGAGCTCGATTCGCTGAGCCAGCGCACGGGCTTCATCGTCTTCGCCGTGCAGCGCCACGGACCCGCCGAGTACTCGGTGCTCGCGAAGGGCGACCGCGGCAAGGGGGTGCGCATCACCGTCGGCATCGGCGACACGTTCCCGTTCTCGGCGCCCGCGATCATGCGCGCCTTCTACGCGTGGGACGAACCGGCGAACGTCGAGCGCCTGGCCGAACGCTACGGGCTGGAGGGGTTCACGCCCGAGACGGTCACCACGCGCGAGCGGCTGCGCGACGAGCTCGAGGCCACCCGCAAGCGCGGGTACTCCGTGAGCGTCCGGGAGTTCGACCTCGGTCAGTCGGGTGTGGCGGCGCCGGTGTTCGACCCGCAGGGCCGGGTGTCGATGGTCGTCTGCACGCTCGCGTTCTCCTCGGAACTGAACGAATCCACTGTGGATCAACATGGATCGTTGATCCGCGAATGCGGGCTCAGGATCACAGATCGCACCGGAGGTGCGGAGAAAAACGAAGAATAGTTCCGCATTTGCGGAGCAATTCCGATCTTGCCTGGTCACACGATTCTTGACCGCCGTCGACCGGCTCGCTTAATGTGCCGCATGCGGGACTCGATGTCCTAGATAGAGGACATCCTGTCCCGTACTCCAGTCCCGATCCGGCCCAGGGCGGCCCGGAAGGAGATGGCCGTGAGCGACGTCGCCGTCAAACCCACGACCTGGACCCGTGCTCTCACCCGGACGCAGTGGCGGTCGCTCATCGCGGCCAACCTCGGCTGGCTGTTCGACGGGTTCGAGACGTACGCGCTGATCCTCACGGCAGCGGTCGTCCTGAAGCGGCTCGACCCCGGCGCCCCCGCGAGCCAGGTCGCCTTCCTCACCGGCGCGACGATCGCCGTCACGCTCCTGGGCTGGGGCTTCGGCGGCATCCTCGGTGGCGTCTTCGCGGACTACTTCGGCCGGCGCCGCGCGCTGCTCACGTCGATGGTCATGTACGCGGCGTTCACGGGCCTCACCGCGGCGTCGTGGTCGTGGACGTCGTTCCTGGTGCTGCGCTTCATCACCGGGTTCGCGCTCGGTTCGGAGTGGGGCACCGGCACGTCGCTGGTCGCCGAGACCTGGCCCGCCAACGCGCGGGCCAAGGCCGCCGGCCTCATGCAGTGCGGTCTCGGGCTGGGCTTCTTCATCGCGTCGGCTTGCTGGCTCTTCATCGCTCCGCTGGGCGCGGACTCCTGGCGGTACATGTTCCTCATCGGGGTGCTGCCGGCGCTGTTCGCGTTGTGGCTGCGCAAGTCGGTGCCCGAGTCGGAGAACTGGAAGACCGCGCACGAGCGCCGCAAGGCGCTGAAGGAACGCAAGGACAAGAACCTCACCGAGCACGAGCAGTCGTTCACGCGGCTCACGCTGCGCCAGATCATGGTCGACCCCAAGCTGCGCAAGCTGACCATCCTCGGGTCGCTCATGTCACTGGTCACCACACTCGGCTGGTGGGGCATCTCCACCTGGGTGCCCGCGTACGTCGCTTCGCAGGCCGCCCACAACGGAGAATCAGGGCAGTCGTGGGCCAGCGCGGCCGGGATGATCTACAACGCGGGCGCCATCGCCGGCTACATCGCGTTCGGCTTCATCGCCGACCGGTTCGGCCGAAAACCGGCGGTGCTGTTGTTCTTCGGCGCGTCGCTGGTGCTCACGCCCGTGCTGTTCCTGTGGACCCACAGCCTCGGTCTGATCGTGGTCGTGCTCGTGGTCAACGGGTTCTTCACGCTCGGCCAGTACACCTGGATGCCGGTGTGGCTGCCGGAGTTCTACCCGACGCACCTGCGCGCGACCGGCGCGGCGTTCGTCTTCAACGCGGCGCGCTTCATCGCGTTCCTCGGGCCCCTCACCGCCGGCGCGATCATCTCGAAGCTCGGCGGGTACGGCGTCGCCGCGACGGTCGTCGGCCTGATCTACATCCTCGGCCTCGTCGTCGCCCCGTTCTGCCCCGAAACCCGCGGTCAGCAGCTCCCCGACTGACCGCTGTTCCCTCCCCCGTGAAAGGCCCCTGAATGTCGACCGTCCGCATCAACGCGCCGACCGGCGGCGGGACCGGCTTGCGTCCGGCCACCGCGCGCATCCTGATCTTCGCCTTCCTCGGCACCCTGTTCGACGGTGCGGAGCTGAACCTCGTCGGGTACCCGCTGGCGTACCTGTCGGAGAGCCTGCACGTCAGCACCATCCAGATCGTGCAGGTCGCCACGCTGCAGGGCTTCGCGTCGATCGCGGGCGGCATCCTCGTCGGCTGGCTCGGTGACCTCTACGGCCGGCGCTGGACGTACACGGGCTCGGTGGTCGTGTTCGGCCTCGCTGCCCTGCTCGGCGGGCTCGCGCCCAACTACCTGCTGTTCCTGCTCACGCGGCTGCTCGCCGGCGTCGGCATGGGTGGCCTGTTCGGCCTGTCCTACTCGATGTTCGCGGAGGCTTGGAAGACGCGCAAGCGCGGCCTGATGGGCGGCTCGATCCAGTCGATGTACATCGTCGGGCAGATCGTGACCGAGGGCGTCATCTACTTCTGCATCGTCCAGTTCGGCACCGCGTCGGGCTGGCGCGCGGGCTACATCGTGATCGGCGTCGTGACCCTGCTGATCGGCGTGTTCTCCGCGATCATGCTGCCGGAGTCCGAGCAGTGGCGGACCTACCAGAAGGAGCTGCGCGAGGGCCGCGTGCCCGAGCACCTGCGACGCACGAAGGTCCCGATCGTCGACCTGTTCCGCAAGGGCTACGCGGGCGGCACCATCCTGTTCATGGGCATCGCGACGGCCCTGTTCCTCACCACCAACTCGATGATCTCGTACCTCTCGACGTTCCTGATCAAGGTCGAGAAGGTGCCGCTGGGCACGGCCAGCCTGATCGTGCTGCTGAACCTCATCGTCACCGCCGTCACCTACCCGCTCGCGGGCATGCTGTCCGACACGATCAAGCGCAAGTGGGCCATGTTCGTGGCCGGCGCGTTCGGCATCATCGGCTTCGCCTGGTTCCTGATCCTCGTCGTCACCCACAGCGCGAAGATCGGTCCGAACTTCTGGGTCTCGCCCACCTTCTGGGCCCTCATGATGTGCGCCGCGGCAGCCAGCGGCTTCGGCGTCCTGGGCGTCTGGATGGCCGAGTTCTTCCCGACGCGCGTCCGCTCCACCGGCTCGAACCTCAGCTACTACGCCGGCCGCGGCTTCGGCGCGGGCCTGTTCCCGCTCGTCGCCCTCTCCATCGCGGGCACCGTGCCCCTCGCACTGGCCTTCGGCATCGTCGGCCCCGTCGCGGCCGCCGTGCTGTCGCTTGCCGCCCCGGACTCGACGGGGCGGCGGATCGAAGCCATCGAGTAGCCGGCGTTCCCGAGCTTTCAGCAGTAGGTCTGTAGCCGCAGCACGGCGTTGGTGTGCTGTGGAGGCCAAATCGGCGTAGAGGGTCAGGTCCCTGGTGCGGACCTGGCCCTCTTCGTCGTTCTCCAGGCGCTTTTCGCGGTGCCAGGGCGACGCTAGGCGGGCTTGGTCGCGACCAGTTTGGCCACCGAGAAGACGCCCGCGGCCCGGGCTGCGTCGAGAGCAACCTTCCCGTCGTGGAAGAGGTCATTCCGGTCACCTTCGTAGGTGAGCCACTTTTCCCGTTCGTCCTCGGGCGTCGACCCCCAGCAGGGGCCGGACGGGAACAGGTCGATCGCTTCGCGGACGTCGAACCCGGCCGACGCGAGCATGTCCCGGTACTGCTCGACGGTGGCGTGGCCCGGAATGCAGAACCCCCGGTTCACCGGCGCCATCACCGCCTCGATCTGCTCAGGACTGAGGTGTTCGCCCCACGGCCGTTGGATCCAGTCCACGGCGGCCAGGGTCCCGCCCGGGCGCAGGACCCGGAACGCGGCGTTGAAGAACGCCTGTTTGTCCGGCAGGTGGACCACAGACTCCTGGTAGGTGATGGCCGCGAACGCGGCATCCGGCCACGCCCCGAGGGTCCGGTACTCGAGGTCGCCCACCGAGTGGAAGAAAACCTTGTCCGCCAAGCCGTGCGCCGCAGCCAGCCGCTGGGACTTCGCGGTCAGCGCGTCGTTGTTCGAGATGCCGACGAACCGAGCGCCCGTCATCTCCGCCATGCTGACCACTGCGCCGCCGACCCCGGAGCCGAAATCGAGCACCAGGTCACCGGCCGTGATCCCGGCGGCGGCAACCAGCTGGCGCTGCATGTCCAGCGCAGCCTCCTCAGAGGACAGTCCGGCCTCGTGAGCACGTTCGTCGCCGTGATGCCAGGAGTCCTGGGGCATCATCACGGAGTACGCATCGATCGCCGCGTCGTAGTAGCCACGCACAGTCTTTTCGATTCCGCTACCGTTGGTTACTGAAGTCACCTGCGCCCCTTCTGCCCCGCCGCTTTGCGCCGCCGATGCTCGCACCGACACCGGAACCACGTCCAGCCGCCAAGCGAGCTACCCACACCCCGGCGTCCGGCGAGCTCGGCGCAGCACCGCGTTGCTGCGCTCGGCACGGCGCACGCCGAGCGAGTCCGAGCGAAGGCACCTCGAACACGCCGGACTGTGACTGCAGTAGCAGGCAGGGCCCACGTGGTCGAGTCCACCTACCTCGTATTACCTGGCTGTGTCGATGCGTTGTTCAGGTGAACTCTTCGAGCCACGTGCACACTCAGACACGGCTTTTCCGGTCCGGATCCGCCCCGTCAGCCGTAGCGGTGCAGTATTCACCCGACTAATCTGTTCGACGGTTCTCTTGTCTGTCCGCCAGACGGGGTGGCCGATTGGGCCGAACGCACGAATGAACGGTGAATACTGAGCCATGGTCGGAACGAGTGTGTCGATGGCTGATTTGTCGATGTACACCCATACCAGCGGACAACTCGACCGGCTTTGCCGGGTAGTCGGTTTCGACGACGCCCAAGGCCGTCACCTGGACCTTCTCCGGGGGCTACTGGGTGCCCACGGAGAAAAGAGCATTTCAGAGCCGGCGGCATTCCCTTCGAATGTGGCGGACGACACAACCCCCGTCGAATTCTCGGTGGCATTCGATTCCACGGGCGAATGCGTGGTACGGGTCCTCGGCGAGACCGTCGGGTCGGGGACCCCGCGGGAGTTCCTCGACCGCGTGGCCGGTGAGTACGGCCTGGTCACCGACCGGCTCGACGCCGTGGCCGACCTCTTCCTGCCGCACGAGGAACGGCAGGGGCCGTTCACGCTGTGGTACTCGCTGATCTTCCGGCCGGGCCGCGAGCCGAAGATCAAGGTCTACCTGAACCCGCAGATCAGCGGCCCGAAGATGGCAGATTCGCTGGTCAGCGAAGGGTTGCGTAGGCTGAACATCGCCGACGCGTTCGACCCCATGATCGAGCACGCGCTGCGCCGCGGCGAGCGCGACAACTTCTCGTTCTTCGCCCTCGATCTCGACGACGACCCGCTCTCGCGGGTGAAGGTGTACGTGTCGCACGACGCCGCCGATTCGGCCGACGCCGAAGTCGCGGCGGAACTGGTGGCCGGTACCGACCCACTGCTGATCCGCGAATTCCTCGCCGTGCTGGGCGGCGGGAAAGGTCCGTTCGAAGGCAGGCCGCTGGTCTCGAGTTATTCTTTCGTGGAGGGCTCGGGCGCTCGGCCGGCCAACTACAGCGTCTATCTTCCCATTCGCAGCTACGTGCCCGACGACGAAGTGGCGAGCGCCCGCGCGCACGCTGTTCTCGCGCAGTACGGCTTCGACGGGACAAAGCTGGACAAAGCCCTGGCAGCGGTTTCGCAGCGACCACTGCAGGCTGGTGTCGGGTTGATCGCGCACGTCGCTCTGAGAATGGGGGAATTCGGCTCGGGAATCACCGTCTACCTGTCATCAGAGGCTTATCGGGTTCTGCCTGCTCGAAAGAGGCCGGTCCTCGGACTGGTTTCCTGACTGCGGTAGTTTTTCACCGACACCAGACAGTGGAGGAAACACCTGATGCGGACCTTCCCGCCCTATCGTGCCCAGGTTGTGTCGGAAATCCCGGTCACCACCCGCGCCGAGCGTGAGCGTGCACTCGCCGCGGCCGGCTACAACGCGTTCAACCTGCCGGCCAACATGGTCTCCATCGACCTGCTCACGGACTCGGGGACCGGCGCGGTCTCCGCGAGGCAGGAGGCCGCGGCCGCGGCCGCGGACCGCTCCTACGCGGGCTCCGAGTCGTTCTACCGCTTCCACGAGGCCCTGAGCGAGCTCACGCACTACCCGCACCTCTTGCCGGTGCACCAGGGCCGGGCGGCCGAGCGCGTGCTGTTCTCGAACGTGCTGGGGCCGGGCAAGATCTCGGTGAGCAACACCCACTTCGACACCACCCGCGCCAACGTCGAGCTGCTCGGCGCCGAGGCCCGCGACCTGCCGTGCGCGGAGTTCGGCGACCTCGACAGCCTGGAACCGTTCAAGGGCAACATCAACCTCGGCCTCCTGGAGCAGCTGCTCACGGGGCCGGACGCGGGCCGCGTCGGCATGGTGCTCGTCACGATCACCAACAACGGCGGTGGCGGCCAGCCCGTGTCGATGGCGAACCTGACCGCCGCGGCGCGGCTGGCGCGGGCGCACGGCGTCCCGATCTTCCTCGACGCAGCGCGGTTCGCGGAGAACGCGTGGCTCGTGGTGCAGCGCGAGGAGGGCTACGCGGGCAAGACGCCGCGCGAGGTGGCCGAGGAGGCGTTCGGCCTCGTCGACGGCTGTGTGGCCAGCCTCAAGAAGGACGGCATCTCGCCGATGGGTGCGTTCATCGGCCTGCGCGATCCCGAGCTCGCGCAGCGGTGCGAGGCACTGCTCATCGCCACCGAAGGGTTCCGCACCTACGGCGGTCTGGGCGCCCACGACCTCGACCGCCTCGCCCAGGGCCTGCGCGAGGTGCTCGACCCGCACTACCTCGAGGCGCGCGCGGGTGAAGCCGCGCGGCTGGCGCAGCTCGCGAACGACGCGGGCGTGGACATCGTGCAGCCGCCGGGCATCCACGCGCTCTACCTCAACGCCGGCCGCCTGCTGCCGCACCTGCCCGCGGGTCGCTTCCCGGGCCACTCGCTCGCGTGCGAGCTGTACCTGGCGGGCGGGATCCGGTGCGCGGAGCTGGGTTCGCTCTACATCGGCGAGCTCGACGAGAACAACGAACTGGTGACGCCGGCACCGTTCGAGCTCGTCCGCCTCGCGCTGCCGCGCCGGACCTATTCCCGGGGCCACTACGACTACGTCGCCGAGATCCTGGGTGACATCGCGAAGAGCCCGGAAAGCGTGCCGGGCTACCGGATCGTCGACGCCCCGAAGATCCTGCGCCACTTCAACCTGAAGATGGCACCGGTGGCCTGACCTCGTCCATCCACATCGGACAGTTTCGTGGGGAGCCGCGGCGACGCGGCTCCCCCCAGCGGACGTCACGCGGGCTGCGGGACCACCGTCATGGCGTGCTTCACCAGACGGATCAGCGCGATCTTGCTCGAGTCCCGCTGCCGCGCGTCGCACATGACGATCGGCACGCCGTCGGGCACGACCAGCGCCTCACGGATCTCGTCGGCGGTGTAGCGCGGTGCGTTGTCGAAGCAGTTCACCGCGACGATGAACGGGATCCGCCGCCGCTCGAAGAAGTCGACGGCGGCGAAGCTGGTCTCCAGGCGACGGGTGTCCACGAGCACGATGGTGCCGATCGCGCCGCGCGCGAGGTCGTCCCACATGAACCAGAAGCGCTCCTGGCCGGGGGTGCCGAACAGGTAGAGCACGTGCCGCGGCGAGATCGTGATCCGGCCGAAGTCCAGCGCGACCGTCGTGGTCTTCTTGCGCTCCACCCCGGACAGGTCGTCGATGCCGTGGCTGGCTTCGGTCAGCACCTCCTCGGTGGACAGCGGCGGAATCTCGCTGACCGAGCCGACCATGGTGGTCTTCCCGGCGCCGAAGCCGCCCGCGATGATGATCTTGACCGGGGTCGGGACCGAGTCGATCCCCTTGCCGTCAGAGCTTGATGAGGCCATCGAGAACCGCCTGGAGAGTTTCGTGGTCCGGCGCTTGCGCCGGCTGGTGGGACGGGGACCGCGTGATCACGAGACCTCTGTCGATCAGGTCCGCGCACAGCACGCGGACGACCCCGAGCGGCAGCTTCACGTACACCGCGATCTCCGCGATCGACAGCGGCCGCCGGC
This sequence comes from Amycolatopsis sp. NPDC051903, assembly GCF_044452505.1. Classification (NCBI taxonomy): domain Bacteria; kingdom Bacillati; phylum Actinomycetota; class Actinomycetes; order Pseudonocardiales; family Pseudonocardiaceae; genus Amycolatopsis; species Amycolatopsis sp. NPDC051903. Next base: position 84,535 of record NZ_JBITBT010000001.1, read on the forward strand.
ACAGCCGGGTGATCGCGAGGTGCTCCGGACCGAGACCCGTCGGCTCCTGGCCGGTTTGCAGGGTCATCACCTGCGTGGAAACGTCGAGCTGCGCACCTTCGGACGGGGTGCGGCCGCTGGTGATCGTGTAGGGCCGCACGAGCGGCCCCGCCGCCTCGTCGTACCAGCTGTCGTCAGTCATGCCGCCCTCCCAGGAACGAGTCCATCGACGTCGTCGATCGCCGCTTCCGCGGGAAGAACTGCGTCGGCCGGGCTCATGTGGCCTCCCGTAACACGGTTGCGGCTTCCCGCGGTGCCGACGCCAGGTAGTCGCCGACCCGCTTGACGAGCCGGTTCATCTCGTAGGCGATCATCTCGACGTCCACGTCGGCACCCGCGAGCACGGCGAGGCAGGCGCCCTGCCCGGCGGCCGAAACGAAGAGGTACCCGCCCTCCATCTCGATCATGTTCTGCAGCACGGAACCACGGTTGAACTGCCGGCTCACCCCCTTGGCGAGGCTCTGCAGGCTGGAGGCGATGGCCGACAGCTGGTCGGAGTCGTCTTTGCTCATGCCGTTCGACTTGCCGAGCAGCAACCCGTCGGCGGACAGCACGATGGCGTTCTGCGCGCCGACGACGCGGCTCACGACGTCGTCGAGGAGCCAGTTGAGATCGGGTTTGGGGTTCCCGTACTCGTTCATGCGGAGAGACCTTGACTTTCCTGTGTGGACTTTCCTGAGTGCTGTCGCGGAACTACGAATCGTCGGCGCCGCCCCGCGCGCGGCGGGTACCCTTGTGGAACGCCATCAGCGTGCGTGCCGTGGCTTCTCCGGTGCTGGCGACATCGACGTCCTGCTCGCCCGGATCGTCCTCCTGCAGCTGTGCAACGAGGTTCTGCTGGGGCTGTCGACGGGGCAGCCGGGGCCGGTCGTCGCCGCGCAACTGGCTCTGGTCGAGCTCGTGGGGCGGCTCGGCGGGCGCGGCCATCGGTGCCTGGAACGGAGCCGGCGGCTGCGGCGGTGCCTGGTGCGACTGGGCCGGCTGCGGATCCTCGGCCGGGGTGTACGCGCGAGCCGGGTACGGCCTCGGCTTGGCGTCTCGCCTCATCGGGATCTGGCCGGTGAACGAGCTGGTGGATTCCATGGGACGCGGTGAGTTCTCCTGTGCCGGGCGGGCACCCACCGGCTCAAGCACTGCCTGCTCGCGCGGGCCTTCGGACCGGAACTCGGCGTTGCCCACGGCGTCGGCCTGCTCCTCGCCGGCGAGGTGTTGGGTCGGGATCAGCACGGTAGCGCGGGTGCCGCCGTACCGCGACGGGTCGAACGTGACGGTGATGCCGAGCCGCGCCGCCAGGCGCGCGACCACGAACAGGCCGAGGCTGGAGTCGGCTCGCAGCGCCATGGCGTCGAACTCGGGCGCGTCGGCCATCATCGCGTTGGCCCAGTCGCGCACGCCGTCCTTCATGCCGAGGCCCTGGTCGGAGACGTCCACGACCACGCCGCGCGCGACCATCCGGCTGGTCACCTCCACGGGCGAGCCGGGCGGGGAGAACGACGTGGCGTTGTCCACCAGCTCGGCGATCAGGTGGATGGCGTCGGCCACGGCCGAGCCGACGATCGAGACGTCGGGTACCTGCTCCACCTGCACCCGCGAGTACTGCTCGGTCTCGGAGACGGCGGCGCGCAGCACCTCCATCAGCGACACCGGCTTGCGCCAGCGCCGGCCCGGCTGCTTGCCGCCGAGGATGATCAGGTTCTCCGTGGTGCGGCGCGCACGGGCGGCGAGGTGGTCGAGCTGGAAGAGCGACGCCAGCTGGGTGGAGTTCTCCTCCCGGCTCTCCATCTCGTCCAGGATCTGCAGCTGCCGGTGCACGAGCACCTGGTTGCGGTGCGCGATGCCGAGGAACACGTTGTGGACACCGCTGCGGGCCTTCGCCTCGCTCGCGGCCGCGTTGACGGCGGTCAGCTGCGCGACGTTGAACGCTTCGGCCACCTGGCCGATCTCGTCGAGGCCGTGGTCGAGCTGCGGGAGCTCGGCGTTCACGTCGACGGGATCGCCGTTCTTCAGCCGGTTCACGATGTTCGGCAGCCGGTTGCGCGCGAGGTCCAGCGAGTCGTTGCGCAGCCGTTCGAGGCGGGTCATCAGGGCGCGGTCGACGAGTGAACGGGAGACCCGCACCGCGACGATGATCGCGGCCAGCGACGCGAGCAGGGCCACGATGCTGCCGATGATCGCGTTGCGCAGCTGGGCGTCGCCGGACTCGATGGCGGCGGCCGACACCTGGTCGCCCTGGGCGATCGTCAGCGACGTGAGGCCGCTCGAGACTTGGCTGGTCAGGGTCTGCCAATCGGCCGCCGTGACCGGCACGGTGTCCTGGTCGTCCGGTGTCCACGGGCCGCGCTTCACCAGCGCGCTTTCCGCGTCGGTCAGCTGCTTCCACCCCGGGCTCGACACGAGGGCCTGGTACTGGTCCCGCACCGAGGGCTCGAGGAACGGCGCGACCTGGCTGACCTGCGTGCGGTAGTAACCCGTCAGCTGGGTGAACTGCACGAAGTCGTTGGGGTCGAACGTCCCGCTCGTCAACGCGCTGGACACCAGCGACGTCTCGCGCGACATCAGGTCGCTCGCGCGGAACAGCGAGGTCGCGGAGATCGCGCCCTGCACGGCCGTCGCGTCGGGCACGACGCGGGCCTGGGTGTCGAACAGCGTCGACGCCGTGTCGAGCAGGCTGTTGAAGTAGCTGTTCACCTGCTCCCGGCCGATGGTGCGGAAGTTGATCTGCGAACGCAGCACCGGCAGCTGGTCGAGCTGGCTCTTCAGCGCGGTGACCTTGTCGGCGATTTCGGCCGGCGCGCTCGAGATCGTGGACGCGAAGGCGTCCTGCATGCCCTTGAGCTTGTCGTCGGTGCTCTTCTCCTGCTGCTGCAGCTGGGTCGACCCCGCGTTGGGGCTGTCCAGGAACTGCAGTGCGTCCTGGCGCTCCTGCTGCAGTGACGACAGCGCCTGGATCGCGGGGATCGACACCTCGCGCACCGAGACGGCGACGAGACGCACGTACAGCCCGTTGATGAAGAAGTACGACGAGACCGCGGTCCACAGCACGAGCAGAGTGATGCTCGGGATGAGAACAGTCCTGGTCAGCCTTTTCCGGATGGACTTGTCGTACGCCTTGCCGGACTCATCCTTGTTCTCCACGACGATTCACGAACTCCTGAGTCACAGTCGGCAAAAGCCGGAACCCGGCCGGGGATGCGGATACGACAGTGGTACGGGGGGAGCCGCCGTCATGAATCCTCGACTCACCCTTCGTTACACCACGGAACAGATCGGTGGGTCCGTTTTTTACCACGAATGCGTCCATCGTGGTGCTCGCGATCGCGCCGTCGATCTGCCGGTCGACACCGGTTTCGGGCCGGTCACGACGCGTAGGCAACCGATTACCGGCATTTCCCGTGGTCCGGGCTGTGGCTGATTGGCGGGCGGCGCCCCGCTGGGCTGAACGAGTGAATGTGGATTCCGGAAACGGTGGTGAATCCCACTGGCCGGGTAGTCGCTGAAGTGATTTGTCGACACGTATTCACGGTGTGCGCTGATCGGTCACCCCGTGGTTCGGACCGGCTCCCCGGGCAGCCACGCCTGCATCAGCTCCGCGTACCGCGGTGAGCGGACCAGCAGCTCGGCGTGGCTGCCCAGCAGCGTTTCGCGGCCGTCGAGGAGCAGGACGGTGCGGGCGCGCATCGCGGACGACAGGCGGTGCGCGATGACGATCAGCGTGCCGCCCCGGTGGGTGAAGGCGCGTTCGGCGCGGGCTTCCGCGGCGGGGTCCACAGTGGACGTCGCTTCGTCGAGGACGACGATGCGCGCGGGGCTCGCGTAGGCGCGGGCGAGGGCGAGCAGCTGCGCTTCGCCGCCGGAGAGGCCTTCGGCTTCGTGGCCGAGCTCGCCGTCGAGGCCGCCGAGGCGGGTGAGCAGGTCCGCGGCACCGACGGCTTCCGCCGCTCGGGCGAGGTGCTCGTCCGAGGCGGCGGGGGCGAAAAGTGCCAGGTTGTCGCGAACGGTGCCGGCGAAGACGTAGGCCTGCTGGGGGATGAAGGCGATGAGGTCGTGCCGGTTCGCGGCCGCCGCGACGGGCACCCCGCCGAGCAGCACCTGGCCGGCCTGCGGGGTCAGCAAGCCCGTGAGCAGGCCGGCGAGGGTCGACTTGCCGATTCCGCTCGGGCCGACCACGGCGAGGTGGTCGCCCGGGCGCAGGTCGAGGTCGAGGTTCCGGACGACCGGTTCCGGCGCGGCGCCCCAGCGGAACGTGAGGCCGCGGACGGTGAGGTCGGCGTTGCGCGGCGTCGCGGTCGCGCGGGGTGGCTGCGGCACCTCCGCGGTTTCGGCCAGCCGGCGCAGGGCGACGAGCAGGCGCAGCACGACCGTCCCGGCGGTGGCCGCGAGGCCGCGCAGCGCGGGTTGCATGGTGGTGGCCAGATAGACGAGGGCGCCGAGCGCCGCGCCGGCCGTCAGTTCGCCGTTCGCGACCAGGCGCGGCGCGAGGACCAGCGACAGCACGAGCGGCAGGAACGCGCCGAGCGAGATCACCAGCGAACGGGCGGCGTTCGAGTGCGCGACCCGCACGGCGGCCTTCGCCTGTTCGTCGACGGCGTCGTAGACCGCCAGTGCCGCAACGGGTTCCGCGCCCGACGCCACCACGTCCCGCATCCCGCCGAGGACCGCACCGGTCGTCTCGGCGGTGCGTTCGTCGGCGAGCACGGCCGCGCGCTGGCGGCGGGCGAGCGACGGGAGCAGGCACGCGAACGCGACGACCGACAGCGCCACCGGCACTGCCACCGGAACCACCAGCCGGCTCGCGACGGTGACGAGCCCGGCGATCGCCGCGGCCGTCGTCACCACCATCGCGCGGGCCTGCACGAGCAGGCCCGCCGTCGCGTCGCGGACGACCTCGACGTGCTGCGTGATGCGCGCGACGCCGCTCGCGTCCGGCGCGTTGCGCGGCGGGTTCGGGTCGTGCAGCACGCCGCGGACGACGGCCGTGACCAGTGCGTCGCGCAGCGGCTCGACGACCTTGCCCAGCTGGTGCCACACGAGCCGCGAGCCGAACGCGCCGGCCAGGGCGGCGGCGCCGAACAGCGCGAGGTACGCGAGGCCGGTTTTCGGCTGCCCGGCGGCGAACCCGCGGTCGACGGCCAGCTCGACGAGCCGTCCGGAGAAGAACGCGGGCGCGCCCTCGAGCGCCGAGCAGGCCAGCAGGACGAGCCCGCCGCGCCACTGGCGCACGAGCGTCGTGCGGTAGAGGCGGCCCACGCTCACGCCGGCTCCTCCGTGAAAACGGCACGGTAGTCGGGGTTTTGCCACAGCCGGTGGTGCGGCGCGACGGCCCGCACACGACCGTTCTCCAGCCACACCACGGCATCGGCCCGGGCGGCCAGCGCGGCGCGGTGCGTGACGACCACCCGGGTTTTCGTGCGGATGTCGGCGAGGACGGCCTGTTCGGTGACCGTGTCGAGGCTCGCGGTGGCGTCGTCGAGCAGCAGCACGCGGGGGTTGTGCACGATGGCCCGCGCGAGCCCGAGGCGCGCCGCTTCGCCGCCCGACAACGGCGTTTCGGCCAGCGGTGTGCGGTAGCCGTGGGGCAGGCGCGTGATGACGTCGTGGATCCGCGCGGTGCGGCACGCGGCGCGGACGGCGGTGTCGCCGGCCCAGCTGCCGTAACCCACCGCGTCGGCCACCGTGGTGCCCAGCAGGTTCGGCTTCGCGAACGCGTAGCCGACGACCGCGCGCAGTTCTTCAGGACGCAGGTCGCTGAGGTTGCGACCGTCCAATGTGGCCTCACCGCTGTCCGGTGTGGTGAGTCCGCCGAGCAGGGTGACCACAGTGGACTTCCCGGAGCCGGACCGGCCCACCACGGCGGTGAACGTGCCGCCGGGGATGGTGAGGCTGACGTCGTGGAGGTGTTTCGTGGCCGCGCGGTGGAGGGTGAGGGTGCCGTTTCCCCGGTGCAGACCGAGCTTGCCCCGGGAGCGGGTGGGCTCGTCGAGCACCTCCGCGACTCGGCGGGCACACGAGCGCGCGCGGGAAACCGTGGTGAGCAACGGGATCTGCGTGACGAGCCCCATCCCGAGCGCCACGTACCCCAGCACCGCCACGACGTCCCCGACCGTCAACCGGTGCGCGGCGACGCCGAACCCCGCGGCCGTCAGCGCGGCCAGCTCCACGGCCGGCAGCAGCAGCGCGGCCCGCCAGACCATTTTGGCCTGCGTGCGCCACATCCCGCGCCCGGCGAGGCTCAGGCGCGGCAGCGGTTTGAGCACGCGGTGGGCTTCCTGCTCGGCGGTGCCGGACGCCGCGATGGTCTTCAGCCCCGCGACCGCGTCGAGCAGCCGCGCCGCCAGCTCGCCGGACACGCGCTGGTAGGCCAGGACGTCGTCGGCGGTGTTCTTGAGGTGCGACCGCGCCAGCAGCAGCGCGACGGGGAGGCTGCCGAGGAACACCAGCGCCGACCGCCAGTCCAGCACGGCGAGGAGCCCGACCGCGCCGAGCGAGATCACGGCCGCCGACGCGAGCTGCACCACCACCGGCACGATCGACCCCGCCCCCACGGCGTCCCCGGCCATCCGGCTGACGGCGTCCCCCGCGTCGAACGGCGAGTGCGTGCCCTGCGCGAGGAGGCGGTCCGTCAGGCGACGGCGCAGCCACGCGCTCGCCTGGCTGGTCACGCGCACCACCACGACCCCGCCGACGACGTCCGCCGCGATCTCCGCCGCGCCGACGGTCAGCAGCCACCCGACCGCACGCCCGGCCCCGCGCCCGCTCACCACCGCGTCGGCCGCCTCGGCGAGCGCTCCGGGCAACAGCAAACTCGCGCCCGTCGCCACCAGCGCGATCACGACCAGCGCCACCAACCGCCACGGATCCCTCGTCGCGACGTCGACCAGCAGCCGATCCCCGGCTTCCTCCGGCGGCGGCTGGTTTGCCTCTCGCTGTGGCAAGTCGGGTTGGGGTGTGGCAACGTGCCGCTTGGGGCTCACGCTTGCGATTCGCTGTCGCCGCTTGCCGCGTCGATTTGCCGATGGTTGTGGCAAGTCGGCCTGAGGATTGGCAACGTGCCGGTCAGGGCGTGTGCTTGCGGTTCGCGGCCAGCCGGTTACCCCACCGCGTGCCATCGGTTGTGGCAAGTTGACCTCGACATTGGCAGCTTGCCATTCAGGCGGAGCGCTTGCCGCCCGCGGCCGTTCCTTGCCAGCCTGGCATGCCGTCGGCTGTGGCAATCCGCCCGAAGCAGAGGCACCTTGCCCCGAACCCCCACCCCGTGCCACCGGCTCGCCCGGGCGGTGGTCGGAAGGTGCGACGTACCCCGGCATCTCACTCCCCGCTCGATCGGTCCCACCGCGCCCGCCGAACGGGCAGAATGGGCACGCGGGAGCGGCGCACTTGGCCTGCGCCGCTCCCGCGCCTCACGTCAGAAAGCCCGTCAGTGGCAGGTCAGCAGGCTGAGGGTGCTGTGCGCGCACGAGGCGAGCAGGCTCAGATTGCTCGGTGCGCAGTGGTCGTGACCGCCGCCGTGGCCGTCGAGGGCTTCGGGGGCTTCCAGGGCCTGCAGGTCGAGAACCAGTTCCATGGTGATCCCTTCTCTGTTCTTCCCACCGGCACTCAGCGGCCGGAGGTGTGGGGGGACGGTGTGGCGCCCAGGAACGGCAGGACTTCCGCACCGTCCAGCAGGGCCGACAGCGCGAGCAGCACGCCCGCGCTCCCGGTGCTGACGTCGGTCGACAGGCGCAGCAGCTGGTTGCCCGGAAAGGCCAGGCCGCCGCGGTAGGGGACGGCGTGCCACGAAAGCCGCGCCAGGTGGAGGTCCACGGCGGACCGCACGCGGTCGGACGGAGCCTCGCCGAAGGACAGCGCCGCCATCAGGCCCGAGCGCCCGTGCAACAGGCCCGGCTGGATCACGAACTCGCCGCGGCACGCCTCGCGCAGCGCCGGCAAGCTCGCGCACGCCGGGGCGCCCGGTGAGTGCCGCGCGAGCTGCTCGGCCACCACCAGGATCCCGGCGCTGCCGATGCCCGCGTACGGCAGCGTCCGCCGCTCGCCGTCGCGGACCTGGAGGGAGCCGTCGTCCGCGGTGACGCATTCTTCGAGGTCGCGGCTCAGCGCCTGGTCCGCGAACGACAGCCACGCGGGCTCACCGGTCCGCTCGTACAGCCGCACGAACAGCAGCGCCGGCCCCGACCAGCCGCTCAGGAGCCCCGCCCGCGCGAACTTCCCGGGCGGCGCCGCCGTCTCCAGCGTTTCCGCGAGCCGGACGGCGGTGGTCAGCGCCTGCCGGCCGAACTCGTTGTCGCCGCGGGTCGTCGCGAAGTGCAGCTGCGTCAGCGCGATGCCGGCGAGTCCGCCCCCCAGTGCGTGGTCCGTCGTCTGCTCCACCAGCGCCCGCGACGCGGCCAGCAGCGAGCTCGCCGCGTCGTGGTGGCCGAAGTTCTCCAGCACGTACGCGATGCCGTGGCTGCCGTCGAAGAACCCCGGCCGAGCGGGCGGCTCGCGGCGCACGTGGTCGAGCAGCCACTGCTCGTGCTCCGGGAACCGGCCGGCCCCGGCGACGGACAGCGCGTGCAGCACCCCCGCCGCGCCGAAGCCGAAGCACGCGCCGCCCACGCGGAACTGCTCGATGTCCCCGGGGAACAACCGGTCCGTTCGCTGCGGGGTCGAAGCCGACAGCACCGCTTCCGCGATCTGCGCGCGCACCACCGACCAGTCGGGCCGTTCCTCGTCGAGCTCCGTCCGCGTCACGGCGACCCCGGCCACCCCCAGCACCCGCACCAGGTCGTTCGCGTAGCCGTCGGGCAGTCCGAACCGCCGCTGCGCGAACTCCGCCGCCCCGCGCAGCTTCGCCGGTGCCAGCTCCAGCAGTGTCGCCAGCGGCAGGAACAGCCACAGCCGCAGCATCGCCAGCGCGTAGCGGTCGATGTCGAACCCGTGCCGGTCGGCCGGCGCGCGGAACCCGGGCGCGCCCAACGCCGGCCGATCGCCCGAAACGACGTCGAACGCCATTTCGAAGTCGATCAGCGACACCGTGTCGTCGTCGGCCACCAGCACGTTCAGCGCGTGCAGGTCACCGAACACGATCCCGCGCCGGTGCAGGTCCCCGACGATGCGCTCCACCTGCGCGAGCACCCCCAGTGCCCGGTCGCGGTAGGCCAGCAGGTCGGCGTCGGTGCTGTCGCGGCGCGTGAGCGGGTAGTGCAGCGCGAGCCAGTTGCCCAGCGACGTCCCCGGCATCCGCTGCATCGACAGGTAGTGGTGCTCCCACACGGTGAAGCGCTCGTACACGTCCGGAACGCCCGGAACGTCCGCCAGCCGCTCGAGCACCTCGTGTTCGCGCCGCAGCCGCTCGACCGCGTCCACCAGCGCCCGGTCGAGCCCGGCGTGCGGCCGCGCCTCCTTGAGCACCACGGTCTCGCCGCGCACCTTGTGCTCGGCCAGGTACACCCCGCCGCCGTTGGAGAAGTGCAGGGAGCTCGTGACGCGGTACGGGAACTGCCCCGGATCGCCGCCTTTGCGCGCCGCCAGGCTCGTGTCCAGGCACGCCGGAATCTTCACCCAATCGGGTACCGAGAAAACGGGCTCCCGCCGATCGGGAACGGGTGTACCGTCGGGTTTGCGGATCGCGAGCACCCGCGTGCCGTCGTGTTCCACCCATTGTTCGGCGAATCCGCCATAACGAACGTACAGCGGTCCGGAACCGTAGCGGAGGTCGCTCAAAACGTAAGCTCCGTGCTCGCCCTCCAGCCGCGAAGAAAGATCATCAAGAACCCGTTCGAGTTCCAGGGTGTCCGCCGGATAAATGGTGACGAGCTTGCCGCTTCCGTCGCGTGGTGCGTATTTCGAATTCCGCGCCAGCAGGATCGCCCGCGACCGCAGGTGCTTGAACGCCACGCGGTGGTCCACGCAGTACTCGTGCACCGCCGCCAGCACGCGGTCCGCATTGTCCATTCCGGCCGAAACGTGCACCTTCCAGCCCTGTTCCGGCAGCTCAGAGCCGTCCGGGTGCACCACGCGCCAGATCCCGCGCGTCCGGACCGTCCACATCGGTCCCGGCGCCGGCAGGTCCGCGGCGAGGTCGTCGGCGGCCGTTCCGCTCATCCGTTGTTCGTCGAAGAACAATGGATCGGCGAAGCAGAACGCTTCATACCGGACGTCCATGAAACCGATCCCTCCGCGTGCTCCCCGAATCCGTGCTCCGGAAACGCTGACGAGGAATATTCCCGCACGCCGGAGGTGCACCGGCCAATCCGCCAACCCGGGGGTTCGGCTGGGCTGATCAGGGTAGACACCACGGGCCACGAGTCCGGATTCCGGGAACCCTGAGTGATTCCCGACCACTCGGTCGTGGTGTAACGCTCGGCGCGTTCACGGTCGTCGCAGGTCGGTTGAAGAACGGCACAACTGTACCCCGGAATTGGCAGAATGCCATCAACGGATTCCGGTGAGCGGTTTTCCGGCCGCCCCGAGCTGGGGGAGTGCTCCGTCCACACGCGACACGACGGTGGTGTCCCGGGCCACGTCCGCGCACCTCGGGCAGCGGGCCCGGAATGGCCTCCGGGTACGTTGGGCCCGGCGCGGCAGAAGGAGGAACGGTGATTCTCGGGTTCGCGGTGGCGGTAGCGGGTTGCGCGCTGCTCGTCGCGGTGTGGAGCTTCGTGCAGTCCGCACGCAACAAGCTCCCCGACACCCCGCTGCTCGTCGCGCTCGCCGTGGTGGAGCTGCTGCTCGTGGCCCAGCTGGTGGTCGGCGTCGTGCTGCTGGTCAGCGGCGAACGGCCGGGCAGCCTCGCCACGTTCCTGGCCTACCTGATCGGCTGCCTCGTCGTGCTGCCGATCGGCGCGGTGTGGGCGCTGGCCGAGCGGAGCCGCTCGAGCACGGTCGTGCTCGGCATCGCCTGCCTGGCCATCCCGGTGATGGTGCTGCGACTGAACGAGGTGTGGAGTGGAGCGAGCGCGTAATACGGCCACGGGCCCCGGCCGGGTGCTGGTCGCGGTGTACGCGATCTTCGCGCTGGCCGCGACGTCGCGGGCCGTCGTGCAGATCCTCACGAAGTACCACGAAGCGCCGCTGGCCTACGTGCTCTCGGCCCTCGCCGGCGTGATCTACCTCGTCGCCACGGTCGCGCTCGCCATCGGCGGAGAACGCTGGTGGCGCGTCGCGCTCGTCGCGTGCAGCGTGGAGCTCCTCGGTGTGCTCACCATCGGCACGCTGAGCATCTTCGACCGCCGGGCCTTCCCCGACGCGACGGTGTGGTCGGTCTACGGCCAGGGCTACTACTTCATCCCGGCGGTGCTGCCGCTCATCGGGCTGTACTGGCTCTGGCGCACGGCGCCGAAGCGCGTATCGGCCTGACCACCGGCGCAACCACGGCGCGGAACTGCACGCGGTCCTGCGGAAACGGGGAACCCCGGCTGGTTCTGGTCGGTGACGGGACGGTGACGCACCCGCGGCGGGAAGGGTCCCGGACCTCCGGCGGTTGTGCAAGGGAGAAGCCGTCGCCAGAGCGGAACGAGGAGACCATGTCCCAGGCAGTCCCGAAGATCCCCGGCCCCGACCACCCGATCACCGTCGAGGTCAACCCGTCGCGCGTGGTCGTGAAGCTCGGCGACGCGGTCATCGCCGACACCACCCGCGCCCAGGTCCTGCGCGAGTCCACGTACCCGGCCGTGCAGTACATCCCGCGCGAGGACGTCGACTTCACCGCGCTCGCGCGCACCGAGCACCAGACGTACTGCCCGTACAAGGGCGACGCGTCCTACTACTCCCTCACCGCGGCCGGCTCCGACGGCGACAACGCGGTGTGGACGTACGAGGAGCCGTACGACGCCGTGTCCCCGATCAAGGATCACCTCGCGTTCTACCCGAACCGGGTGTCGATCGAGGAGCTCTCGGCCTGACGTGAACGGGCCGGGCACGCCCGCGAAGGCGTGCCCGGCCCGCGAAAAGTGCGCCCGAGCAGTGGGCCGGACGCTTCCGGCCCGCGGACTCAGCGCGTCACGGTCAGCTGCGCCGAACCCGTCACGCCACCACTGGTCACCGAGATGGTGGCCGTGCCGGCGCGCCGGGCCGTGATCTTGCCCGTCTTCGCGTCGACCGTGGCCACCTTCGGGTCACTCGACGACCAGACGTGCGAGGCCGGATCGGCGATCGGCATCGTCGCGGCCGGCAGGTTGTCCCCGCCGACCTCGGCCCCGGTGGCCGTGGCGGCACCGGACGAACCGGCCCGCAGGGCGGGCACCGTCACCGTGATCGAGGACAGCACGGGCTCCACCGAGAACTGCACGTCACCGCGGGCGGTGTGCAGCAGCACGAAGTGGTAGATGCCGCCTTCGTCCGAAGGCGCGTACGCCGGCATGCCGAGGTCCGCGATCGTCAGCTGCGGGATGCCGCCGGCGGCCGGGGTGCTCGGGTTGCCCAGCGGGTCGATGACCTGGTCGGCGAACCCGCGCGCGTGGCCGTACAGCATCACCACGTGCTTGTCCGGGTGCGTCTGCTGGTAGCGCTGCACCAGCCGCACGTACATGCGCGCTTCCCACCGGTCGCTGAACTGGCTGTTGGCCACCGGGTGCGGGTCGTACGCCGGCATGTGCGTGGTCACCAGCACGGTCGGCGACGTGGTGTCCGTCAGCTGCTTGACCAGCCACGGGTACTGCGGTTCGGCGGGCACCTGGAAGGCGTCCGACGACTGCAGGCTGCCGTGCGCGTTGTCGGTCACGATCACCTGTGCGTCCCCGGCCCGGTACGCGTAGTGCGTGGCGCCGAAGACCTGGGCGAAGTTGCCGTTCTCCGGCAGCGAGCCCTGGCTGATCTCGTGGTTGCCGACCACGTCGTGGTACGGCAGCCCGAGTGCGGCGATCTTCGACTGCGCGTACTGCAGGTCGGCGGGCTGGCCGTCGTCCGACATGTCGCCCAGCGTCTGCACCAGCGACGGCTGCGCCTGCGAAGGCAGCTGCGGCAGCCGGGTCTTGATCGTGTCCAGCACGTTGGCCGACGCCGAACCCGGGTCGCTCGCCACGAGGTGCGCGTCGTCGCCCAGCAGCATCGTGGAGCCCGAACGCGAGAAATCCGCCGCGTTCTCGGAGAACTTCAGCCACGACGGGTTCTGCGGGATTGCCTGGTACGGCGGCGTCACCGGCGGACGCGGCGAGTACAGCGCCTGCAGACCGCTCACGTTCAGCGTGCCCGACGTCGTCTGGCTCGGGTTGATCGTGAGGAAGTCGACGAAGCTGATCCGCAGCGGGAAGTTCAGCCCCGGCGGCAGCGTCGCGATCGCCAGGCGCCAGTCCTGCCACGTCACCGTGGTCGGGTACAGCGTGGTGGTCGCGCCGTCGATGCCGATGTACGACTCGGCCAGCTGGATGCCGGTGCCGTCGCCCTTCACCCACACCCCGATGCCGGTCGGGTTCTGGCCGTCGGCGTTGGCGCCCGCGGTGATCGTCGACTTCGGCGACAGCACGAGCTGCTTCACGCCGGAGCCCGCGGGCATCGTGTACGTCAGCTGCGTCGACGCGGCGGCGGCCGAACCCGGCGGGACCACGCCCGGCGCGGCGACCATCGTGGCCGGCTGGCCCGTGGTGTTGCGCAGGTTCCAGGCCGCCGGGTCGCTGAAGTCGTTGAGCTCCTGCGAAACGCTGCCGATGGCCACGGTCGCGGTCGCCGTGGTGCCGCCGACCTTCGCCGTCACCTTCACCAGGCCGGAGCCGGTCGCGGCGGCCGTGAAGACACCGGACCCGTCGACGCTGCCCAGCGTAGGGTCGCTCACCGACCAGGTCGCGGCGGCCGCGGGGATGGTGACCGCGGTGCCCGTCGACGTCGAGCCCGAGAGCGTGAACGTCTGTGTCCCGCCGTTGTTCAGGTCCGGATCGGTCGGCGAGACCTGCAGCGAACCCAGCCGGTCGACCACGCGCAGCGGCTGCACGGAGACGGCGATGCCCGCGCGGGCGATCAGCACCCCGACGCCGGCGCGGCCCGCCGTGAACCGGCCGTCGTGCCACGAACCGAGTGTGGACGGCACGACCTGCACCGAAGCCTGCTCACGCGCCGGGTTGCCCAGCGAGTCGAGGCCGTACGCGGGGACCGGGACGGTCGCACCGGGCACGGTGTCCACCCCCTGGCCGCCGTTGAGCACCGCGGAGCGCGCGAGACCCGGGGCCTGCTCCGTGGAGTAGAGGAACAGACCGTTCGCGACGGGCCGCTCGTGGCCGTCCGACGGGCTGTTCATCACCGAAACGGCCGGGTCACCGGGCTTGCGGGCGACCATCTCGGTCGAGCCGCCGCCGTCGAAGAGCACGGCGTTGTACGCGCCGTGGGCCACCATGTAGCCCGCGACCTGCGCCGGGCTCACGCCCACGGCCGTGCTCGCGCCGAGGCGGCCGTCGAGCGTGGCGATGATCGTGTGCTTGCCGTCCTTGCTCACGCCGACGACGGTCTCGGGGTTGACGCCGCCGGGCGGGTTGCCGGTCGGGTCGGTGTAGACCGCGCCGTCCTTGACCAGCATGGTCGAACCGGACAGGAGCTGCTTGAGGCCACCGGTGTCGGTCGTGACGGCCACCGAGTCACCGACGTGGACGGTGCCCGAGAGCCACGTGGCGCCCGCGCCGCCGCCGAGCAGGCCGAGCCGGCCCTTCGGCAGGGCGGGCGCCGCGGTGACGCCGGTCTGCACGGAGTCGACGACGAGCGTGCCGGGCGTCGTCTCGTGGCCCAGCACGAGCGTGCCGGCGGGCAGGCCGGTCGCACCGCCGAGATCCGGGGTCAGTTCGGTGATGCCGCCGCTCGCGACGTCGTTGACAACGTTGACAGAAGTCAGGTTCGTGCTGGCGGTGCCATCGGTGATCGACCCCTTGAACGACTGCGGGCCCAGCACCATCGTGCCGTCGGCGCGGACGCCGAGCTGCGCGTTGAAGTTCGGGCGCGGGCTCTTGAGGAGCTTCCCGTTGGTGATGACGCCGCCGAGCGGGCGGCCGCTCGCGTTGATCTCGAAGAAGTCGCCGTTGACCCCCGCGACCGCGTGGGTGCGCCCGGCCATCGAGCTGACCGTCTCGTCGGCCGGGTTGGTGATCACGTCACCGGCCTCGACCACGCCGAGCCGCACGTTCGGGTCAGCCAGGTTCACGTCCAGCACCTGCGTGTGCTGGCGGCCGCCGACGGTGTCGTAGGTCTCGGAGTACTGCGTGACGCCGCGCGTCACGGTGGTCGGCGGCGTTTTCGTCTGGTCGACGACGAGACTCCAGTTGGCGGGGGTGGCCGGCAGCCACGGCTTGGGCGCGGCCGTCGCTTCCGCCGTGCCGGTGGCGCCGACGGCGACCACGCTTCCCGCGAGCAACGCGGCCACGACCGCGCTGCCTCTTCGGCTCCTGGTCAAGACAACTCCTCGTTCCGGTGCACAGGGGCGTGCCCGCCCAGCTCAGCACCGCTGCGTGACAACGAAATGTCC
Source organism: Amycolatopsis sp. NPDC051903 (assembly GCF_044452505.1). Lineage (NCBI taxonomy): Bacteria > Bacillati > Actinomycetota > Actinomycetes > Pseudonocardiales > Pseudonocardiaceae > Amycolatopsis > Amycolatopsis sp. NPDC051903. The sequence goes on from NZ_JBITBT010000001.1 coordinate 99,989, forward strand.
CCAGGTCGGCAACGAGGAGTGCGGTGGGGGACGGGTTGGGCGGCTGAGGCGCGTAGCGCAGTTCGTAGCTCTGTTACGTAGGCCATAGCGTTGATACGGCTTCACTCTAGCGCGGATACGAATCGAGCTGTAGCGTTGGTACCAACAGAGCGGAACAGCGATACGGAGACTGACATGATTGAGCACACCACCCCGCGCGTCGCGATCGTCACCGGTGGTTCGGGCGGGATCGGCCGGGTCGTGGCCGAGCGCCTGGCCGCGGACGGCATGCACGTGCTGGTGCACTACGCCGGCAACCCGGCCCGGGCGGAGGAGGTCGTCGCCGCGATCACCGCCGCCGGCGGGGTGGCCAGCGCCGCTGGCGCCGACGTGGCCGACGAGACCCAGGTCGCGGCCCTGTTCGACACCGCCGAACAGCGCTACGGCGGGGTCGACGTGGTCGTGCACACCGCCGGGATCATGCTGCTCGCGCCGCTGGTGGAGCTGGACCTGGACGTGCTCGACCGGATGCACCGCACCAACATCCGCGGCACCTTCGTGGTCGACCAGCAGGCCGCGCGCCGCCTGCGCCCCGGCGGCGCACTGATCAACTTCTCCACCTCGGTCACCAAGCTCGCGCTGCCCGACTACGCGGCCTACGCCGCCTCCAAGGGCGCGGTCGACGCGATCACCCTGATCCTGGCCCGCGAACTGCGCGGGCGCGACATCACCGTCAACGCCGTGGCCCCCGGCCCGACCGCGACCCCGCTGTTCCTCGAGGGCAAACCCCAGGAAGTCATCGACCGCCTCGCCAAGGTCCCGCCGCTGGAGCGCCTCGCCCTGCCCGAAGACGTCTCCGAAGCCGTCGCCTTCCTCGCCGGCCCCGCCCGCTGGGTCAACGGCCAGGTCCTCTACGTCAACGGCGGAGCCATCGCCTGACCCACCCCCGCCCGCCCGATTCGTTCAAAGGAGAACTCCCATGTCCCAGACCATCCTGATCACCGGTGCCTCCAGCGGGTTCGGCGCGCTCACCGCCCGCGCTCTCGCCGACGAGGGCCACACCGTCTACGCCGGCATGCGCGAGACGACCGGCCGCAACGCGCCCCAGGTCGAAGCCGCCGCGCAGTACGCCAAAGACCACGGCGTCGACCTGCGCGCCATCGAGCTCGACGTGAACTCCCAGGACTCCGTGGACGCCGCCGTCGCGCAGATCGGCGCGCTCGACGTGCTGATCCACAACGCCGGCCACATGGTCACCGGGCCCGCCGAGGCGTTCACGCCGGAGCAGCTGGCGGAGCTCTACAACGTGAACGTGCTCAGCACCCAGCGCGTCAACCGCGCGGTGCTGCCGGGCATGCGCCACCGTGGACAGGGGCTCGTCGTGTGGGTTTCCAGCTCGAGCGTGAAGGGCGGCACCCCGCCCTACCTCGCCCCGTACTTCGCCGCCAAGGCCGGGATGGACTCCCTCGCCGTCAGCTACGCCGCCGAACTCGCCCGCTGGGGTGTCGAAACGTCGATCGTGGTCCCGGGCTCGTTCACCTCCGGTACGAACCACTTCGCGCACTCGGGCCACCCCGCGGACACGGCCGTGGAAGCCGAGTACGAGACCAAGTACGCCGGCTTGATGGAGCAGGTGGCCGGCAAGCTCGCCGCGCTGGCCCCGGAGAACGCCGACGCTTCGCTGGTCTCCGACGAGATCGCCCGCATCGTCGCCCTGCCCCGCGGCGAACGCCCCTACCGCGTTCACATCGACCCGGCCGACGACGGCTCCGAGGAGGTCTCCGACGTCGCCGACCGCATCCGCCGGGAGTTCCTGACGCGGATCGAACTGCAGGACCTGCTTGCCGTGCAGGTGTGAGCTTTTCCCGCGGGGGAGGGGAGCCGGGCTTCCCTCCCCCGTTCGCGCGGGTCAACCGAGGCGGATCACGATCCCCGTCAGTCCACTCAGGACACTCGCCACGCCGGCCCGCACGGCGGCCGCCGCACGGGCCGGCGTGAAGGACGCCGGGTCGTAGCCCGTGGAAGTGGCCAAGCCTTCGCCGCGGAAGGTGGCGCCGGGCCAGTTGGCGGCGGTGACGTTGGCCGTGGGCTCGGCGAGTTCGGCGCCGAGCACCAGGAACTGCTGGCGGAGGTGGTTGGCGGTGACCAGGGTCAGCGCGTCCACGAGGCGGCTGCCGGTCGCGACGACGAGGTCGGGGGACAGGCGCAGCGCCTCGTCGATGCGGTCGGTGTACTGGCCGGGGTCGGCGGCCGTGACCGTCTTCAGGCTGACCTGCTCCGCCGAAGCCCAGTCGCGCACGGCGGACACGAGGGTCGCGGTCTGGGCGTCGTCGCCGGCCGTCAGCAGCACGACGCGGTAGCCCGGCGCCGGGTGGACGCCGTCCCAGGAGCCGGGGCGGGGCGTGATCGTCGCCTCCGGGGTCGGGGGCCCGGTGGTGAAGCCGGGGCCGAGGGTGCCGACGGCGGCCGGCGCGACGCGCGGACCGGACCAGTCGTCGCCCGCGCCGCACCCGGCGAGCAGTGCCGCGGCCAGCGCGCCGACGGCCAGAACTCGTGAACGCAAGCCGGATCGTCCTCCCGGGAAGGCAGCGGGTCGGGTCCTTCCTACCCGATCGGTGCCTGGTTTCCGTTCCGCGGCTTTTCTCCGTCGGAATCCGGTCGCTGCTTGTTCGCCCGGCCTCCGCCCGTTGTTCGCTTGCGCCCAGCAAGGTGCGTCGGACAACGGAAAGAGGAAGTTGATGCCCCGAGTGCTCGTGGTCCTCGCCTTCGCCGCGCTGGCCCTGCTCGCGGGCAGCGCACCCGCGCTCGCCCACGGCTTTTCGTCGACGGTGTACGTCGGCGTCACCTCACCCGGCTCCGGGCACGTCCGCGCCGAACTCGGCCTCGAGTACGACCTGCTCGTCGTCTCGGCCGCCGACTACGAGCACGACGACCCGCTGTTCCGCCAGGGCACCGCCGCGTTCGACGCCCGCGACCCGGCCGCCCAGGTCGCGGCGCTCGAAGCCCACGCGGCCACGGTCGTCAGGTACGTCACCGAACGCTTCCAGGTCACCACGCGAACCCCGTGCTCTCCCGCGAAGGACGGCGGCTTCCGCGCCGAACAGCGCGAAGGCGTGCCGTACGCGGTGTTCGCGCTCGACTACCGCTGCGATCGCGCCGACGCCCACGAGGTCCGCAGCACGCTGTTCCCCGACTCCGAGGGCTACGTCCGCGACACCAAGACGATCGTGACCTACGACCTCGACCTCACGTCCGGCAGCGCCGCCCTCGACGCGAACCAGCGGTCGTTCTCCACGCAGCAGTCGGTGGGCGCGCGGTTCTGGGAGTTCTTCCGGCTCGGCGCCGAGCACCTGCTCACCGGTCTGGACCACATCCTGTTCCTGCTCGCGCTCATCGCCGGTTCCCGCCGCCTGCGCGAGATCGTGCTGGCGGCGACCACGTTCACGCTCGCCCACTCCGTCACGTTCGTGCTGGCCGCGCTCGGCCTGGTCACCGTGCCCGCCGCGATCATCGAACCCCTCATCGCGCTCTCGATCGCGGTCGTCGCCGGGTGGCCGCTCTGGCGGTTGTGGCGCCGCCGGGCGAACCCCGCCGAGTTCGAACTGGCCGGCGACGGCCACTTCAGCCTCGACCGCGCCGGCTGGCTCCGGCTCGCGGTGGTCTTCTGCTTCGGTCTCGCGCACGGGCTCGGGTTCGCGTCCGCGCTCGGCATCGACACTGCGTGGTCGTGGACGCTGCTGTGGTCACTGCTCGTGTTCAACCTCGGCATCGAGGCGGTGCAGCTGGCGATCATCGCGCTCGTGTTCCCGCTGCTCGTGCTGGTGCGCCGCCGGTCGCTCACCGCTCCACAGTGGACGACGGGCCTGATCGCCGCGGCGGTTTCGGTGCTGGGGCTGACGTGGTTCGTCGAGCGGATCGCCGCGGGCTGAGGGCGAGTTCTTCCGGGCCGGGCAACCGCTCCTTCGGACGTTGTTCACCCTTCGCACATCGGGGGCGGAAACGCTATCAACCGGTCTTCTCGACCCAATGACCCGAAAGGGAAGCAAATCCGATGAAACCTTCCAGATCCGGGCGGCACCTCGCCCTCGGTGTCACCGCGGCGGCCCTCGGCCTCGCCGTCGCGTTCTCCGGCGGCTCGGCGGTCGCCGCGCCGGCGCCCACTCCCTCGACGGCGTCGGGCATCGTCCTCGGAGTCGGCGCCGAGGAGTCGCAGCGCGTCGTCAGCTGGTACTCCTCGACCGGTGCGGCCCAGGTCGTGCAGCTGGCCCCGACCAGCCGGCTCGACCACGGGAAGTTCCCGCGCAACGCCCAGCAGTTCCCGGCTACCGTCGCCGCGAACACCGTCAACGGCGGGTTCAACGCCCACGCCACCATCGACGGGCTGAAGCAGCGCACCAGCTACTCCTACCGCGTCGGGTCCGGCACCACCTGGTCGCCGACCTACACCTTCAAGACGCAGGAGTTCAAGGGCGACTTCGACTTCCTGTTCTACGGCGACCCGCAGATCGGCTCGTCGGGCGACACCGCCAAGGACGGCGCGGGCTGGGCCGACACCCTGAACGTGTCGCTGGCCGCCAATCCGGACGCGGAGCTGCTGGTCTCCGGTGGTGACCAGGTCGAGAGCGCGAACACCGAAACGCAGTGGGACGCGTTCCTCGGCTCGGACAAGCTGCGCCAGTACCCGTGGGCCGCCACCATCGGCAACCACGACGTCGGCGGCAAGGCCTACGAGCAGCACTTCTGGACGCCCAACACCGACCGCTCGGCGCCGTTCTACAACGGCTCGCCCGACACGCGCTCCGGCGGCGACTACTGGTTCGTCTACAAGGACGTGCTGTTCATCGACCTGAACAGCAACGCCTACGCCAACGGCGCCGACGACGCGCACATCGGGTACGTCACCGACGTCGTCAAGAAGCACGGCGGCGAGGCGAAGTACACGGTGCTCGTCTACCACCACGCGATCTACTCGCCGGCCGCCCACGCCAACGACGGCGACAACCAGCTGCGCCGCCAGGACTTCCCGACCGCGTTCTCGAACCTCGGGGTCGACGTGGTGCTGCAGGGGCACGACCACAGCTACTCGCGCAGCTACGTGATCAAGAACGGCCAGAAGGCCGACCCGGCCGAGCAGCCGGGCGCCACGCAGGTGGCGCAGGGCCCGGGCGGGGTCGTCTACGTGACGGCGAACTCCGCGTCGGGGTCGAAGTACTACGACCTCACGGACCCCGACCCCACGAAGGACCCGAACTACGGGGCCGACCCGCTCAACCCGGACAACCACTGGGCCAACTCCGTGGAGAACCAGGAGCACGTGCGCACGTACGTGAAGGTCGAGGTGCGCGACGACAAGCTCGTCGTGCAGAACGTCCGCAGCGGCACCTGCGCCGCCCCGAACGCCGCGGTCGAACGCGGCAACGTTTCGTGGTGCGGCCCGGACGAGGGCGCCACGCGGGCGAAGCCCGTCGGGTCCACTGTGGACAAGGTGGTCATCCACCCGTACCGGAGCAACGGCCACGGGCACGACGACGGCCACGGTCACGGCGGCGGTAACCCGGGCTCTGGTGACCCGTGCTGGACCCGCCAGTCCGGCCAGGACGGTTCGACGCTGACCGCGCTGAGCTGACCCACTCGCAGTTCCGCGGTGGGGGCGGGTGCCCGCGGGTGCCCGCCCCCACCGTCCCTTCCCCCGACTCGAGGACCTCCCGATGCGCCGTACCTTCGCCCGCCTCGCCACCGCGGTTCTGCTCGCCGCCACCGGATTCGCTGCCGGGGCGCAGGTTCCCGCCGCAGCGCAGGGCGTCGTGCCGTGGACCGTCGCCACGGCGGCCAACGAGTTCGGCGCCGACCGGGCGAACTACAGCTACACGGCCGAACCGGGGGAGCAGGTCCGCGACGGCCTCGTGATCGCCAACCGCGGCACCGCCCCGCTCGACCTCGCCGTCTACAGCGCCGACGCCTTCACCACCGCGGCCGGGCAACTCGACCTCGTCACCCGCGACACCCGCTCGCACGGCGTCGGCGCCTGGGTCCACCCGGCGGCCGACCACGTCACCCTGCCGCCCGGCCAATCGGCCGACGTGCCCTTCACCCTCACCATCCCACCCGACGCGACCCCCGGCGACCACCTCGGCGGCCTCGTCACCTCGGTGCGGCAAGGCGACGTCGAGCGCCGCCTCGGCCTCCGCGTCCACCTCCGCGTGGGCGGCGCCCTGACCCCGCGGCTCTCGGTCGAGGACGCCCGCGTCGACTATTCGGGCACCCCGAACCCCTTCGGCACCGGCGAAGCCACCCTGTCGTACACCATCCGCAACACCGGCAACGCCATCGCCGCGGCCCGGCAGACCGCGTCGGTCACCGGCCCCTTCGGCACCTTCGCCACCCCGTCGGCCCCCATCCCCGACTCGCCGCAGCTCCTGCCGGGCGAAACCTGGCACGTCGTGACTTCGGTCCACGACGTCGTGCCCGCCGTGCGCCTCTCCGCCGCCGTCTCCGTCACCCCCCTCCTCACCGACGCCTCCGGCTCGACCGCACCGCTCCCCGCGGTCCCCTCCGTTGCGAGCGGCTGGGCCGTGCCGTGGGCACTCGTGGTTCTCCTCGCGGTCGCCTGCGCGCCGGCTGCCGTTCTCCTCGCGCGCCGCCACCGTGGCAAGACCGAAGTGGACAGCCGGGTCGACGGCGAGGTTGCGGAAGAGATCTCCGCCACTGCGGAGAACTAGCCGACCCCTGCGCTGCGGCAGACCGGGGACGACGATCGACGACCTGGCGACGGGTTCTCGCTCGACGAGTCCGGGATCCCGGGCCGCTGCCCGGCGGCCGGGGATCCCCGGCCGTGCGCAAGGTGTTGTGACCTGCGAAAACGAGTGGGCCGCCATGGGCTCGAACCCTGGACTCGAACATCGAATTCCTAGCGGGTCCACGTCGGCCAGTGCCAGTGGACGGCTATCGGTGTTGGTTCCAGCAGGTTGCGTGTCACCTTCTGCCGAGCACTGGGACGGCAGCGGAGCCCACCTGGAGCCGCCTTCGGGCGTTGTTCCGTCTGATGTGGACGTTGGGCGTGCGCCTTACAACGGCGCGGCCGCCCTCGGAGCGCTCGCACCAACCTGTCCGGGAATCCTGTCACGAGGAAGAGCCCCGGCAACCCACACACCGATCACCTGGGATCCGCAAGCATGAAGCGCTACACCGACATCGCCAACCTCGCCCAGGTTTACCTGGAGGACAGCTACGTCCTGGCCATCAACGAACGCCCGGACGCCCTGTCCTTCACCCTCGACCTCGTCCTCACCCCAGGCCACCCCCGCTACCACGCGCCGCCACCCAACGAGCAGTACTGCTACGCCAACGCCGTCCTGACCATCGGCAACACCACGGAGATCGACTGGATCACCAGCTCTGGCCAGACCTACCTCGATGCCGCGGGCGAAGAAGACCTCGGCAACATCGACAGCCTCCGATACCACGACGGCTACTACGACATCACCGGCGACTGGGGCCACGTCCGCATCCACACCGTAGCCGCCCCGCAGCTCACCTTCACCCCGGAGACATCCGACGTGACGTAGTGCCGCACACCTTCGATTCAGGCCGAGTCGATACGGGCGGGTGGCGCCGGCGAGCCCTTTGGCGCCGCGCCGGCCGCCTGACTTCCCCTGCATGACCCTTCCTGCAGGCGGGCGCTACTGCCCTGTGGTCTTTCGAGTCAGCCGGCAAGCATTCGGCACGTCCGCAGCTGCCTTCCGGCGGCCTCGATCACAAAGCCGAGGCCGACCACGTCCTGAGCGAATGCCATCCAAAGCCTTGAGTTGCTGCGCCGGATTCACCAGCGATGACCGCGACCGCTCGAGACATCCGAGAACCCGGGGAGAAGGGCTGAGGCGTCACCCAACTCGCCCGGGCGTCGGGGCGGGGCCGGGCGCTGGGGCGGACCAGCGCACCGATCGACAACCTGACGACGGGCTCCGCTCGACGAGTCCGCGATCCCCGGCCACTGCCCGGCGGCCGGGGCACCCCGGCCGTGCACAAGGCATTGTGACCTGCGAAAACGAGTGGGCCGCCAGGGGCTCGAACCCTGGACCCGAAGATTAAAAGTCTCCTGCTCTACCAACTGAGCTAGCGGCCCGCGGGGTTAGTTTAGCGGGCACGGCTCGCTTGTTCGGCAGCGCAACCCCGTTGATCCTCGTCACGTCGCCGGGGGCCCACAGGGGATCAGCGGACGCGGTCGTAGACCGTGGCCATCTCGCCGAGGTCGCCGGTGTCGTGCAGGGACAGCTTCCACTTCGTCGCGGGGAGGCCGTCGTCGAAGAGGCGTGCGCCGCCGCCGGCGATTTCGGGGGTGATCATGAGGTAGAGGCGGTCGAGGAGGTCGGCCTGGAGGAGCGCCTTGATGACGGTGGTGCTGTTGTTCACGAGGATGTCGCCCGTGCCGGTGGCCTTGAGTTCGGTCACGACGTCGGCGGTGGGCGCGTTGACGATGCGCGCACGGGGCCACGGGGCGTCGGTCAGGGTGCTCGACAGCACGACCTTCTCGGTGTCCACCAGCCACTTCGCGTAGCCGCGGTCGCGCGGGTCGGCGTTGTCATCGCTCGCGACCGACGGCCAGAAGCCCAGGAAGCCCTCGGCGTTGAGGCGGCCGAGAACGGCCGTGGTGGCGCCTTCGTGCAGGCGGGCCAGGTGGTTGCGGGCCACCTCCGTGGTCGCGTACGGGATGATCGCGGCCAGGTCGCCCGGGCCGCCGGCGCCGTGGAAGCGGCCGTCGAGGGTGAGGCTGATGTTGGCGGAAACTCTGCGGGTCATCTCTGTGCTCCTTCGATGGTTTCGGAGAGCGTGTCGAGGACCTGCCCCCAGCCGGTCTCGATGCCGGCGATCGCCGGCGCCGCCTCGACGGTCGTGTCGGTGATGCGCAGCCCCAGCCGCAGCCGGGTGCCTTCGGGGACTTCGTCGAGCTCCAGGTCGTACTCGGCGGTGAACGGGGCGTCGCCGAGCACGGCCAGGTCGAACACGAGCCGTTCGTTCTCCGTGGCTTCCTGGACGTGGCCTTCCGAGCGGTAGCGCCCCTCGGCGTCGCGGAACTCCAGTACCGCGTCGCCGTGCGGCCGGGGATCCAGCACGACCTCCACCACCGCGAGTGACGGTGGCGCCCACCAGGCCGCCAGTTTCTCCGGCTCCACCCAGTACCGCCACACCACGTCCGGCGGCGCGGGCAGAACGCGCTCGAACGAGAACTCCCGGCCGTCCGCCCACCGCTCCCGGATCGCGGCCGCCGTCTCGGTGTCGAGGGCCGCCTGGTAGCGCGCGAGCACGTCCCGCTCGCCCGCCTGCGCCTCGACCTTCCGCACCAGCTCGCCGATCTCCAGCCCGAACTTCCGCAGCGGCTCCGCTTCGAGCGCGTACACCCGCTTCTGCCCGAGCGGCGCCACGGACACCACGCCGGCCCTCGCGAGCGCCTGCAGGTGCTTCGTCGTCTGCGGCTGCCTCAGCCCCGTGAGCTCCACGAGCTCCCCCACGGACCTCGGCCGTCCCGCCAGCCACCCGACGATGCGCCACCGCGCCTCGTCACCCAGCACCGCTGCGATCTCGTTCACGCAGAGAAGTATTCTCCGTAGTGAATATTCTTGTCAAGGAATATCTACGGTAAGGCTCCGACCTGGTCGAAGAGCTGTGTTCGCTGCCTTGAGGGACGACGTCGCCCGATCAGCGCCCCTCGGCCTTCAGCCGGGCCGCTTCGCGGCGCACTTCTGCCTGCGTCGCCCGTTCCTGCTCGAGCCAGGACGGCGCCGAGGACTTGATCTCCTCGATCTCCGCCGTCGTCAGGGCGTCCGTGAGGCCCGCCCGCGCGAGGCCGCCGATCGAGATGCCCAGCTTGGCGGCCACCACGGGACGCGGGTGCGGCCCGTTCTGCCGCAACGAGCGCAGCCACTCCGGCGGGTCCGACTGCAGCGCGTTCAGCTCGTCCCGCGACACGACGCCCGACTGGAAGGACTCGGGGGTGGCCGGGAGGTAGATGCCGAGCTTCTTCGCGGCGGTGGCCGGCTTCATCGTCTGCGGGCGCGAGGTCATGGGGCCCAGCGTAACCATCGTCGGTAGCCTGGCCCGGTGACCGGCCCGGACGCAGCGCCCTCGTTCAAGCTCGGCTACGTTCCCGGCGTGAGCCCCGGCAAGTGGGTGCGCACGTGGGAAGAGCGCTACCCCGGCGTGCCGCTCCACCTCGTGCAGCTCACCAACGCCGAGGCCAGGCCCCGGATCCACGACCGCGAAGTCGACGCCGCGCTGCTCCGGCTCCCCGTCGACCGTGAAGGGCTGCACGCGATCCCGCTGTACACCGAGACCACCGTCGTCGTGGTGCCCAAGGACCACGTGGTCGCGGCGGCGGACGAGGTCACCACGGCGGACCTCGCCGGCGAAGTCCTCCTCCACCCGCACGACGACACGCTCGACTGGCCCGGCCCGCCCGGCACCGTCGCCGTCCACCGGCCCGAGACGACGGCCGACGCGATCGAGCTCGTGGCCGCCGGCGTCGGGCTGCTCGTCGTTCCCATGTCGCTCGCGCGCCTGCACCACCGTCGCGACCTCACGTACCGGCCGATCACCGACGTCCCCGAGTCCCGTGTCGCGCTGTCCTGGCTGGAAGACGAGACGACGGACCTGATGGAGCAGTTCATCGGCGTCGTCCGCGGCCGCACGGTCAACAGCACCCGCGGCCGCGCGCCGCAGCCGAAACAGCCGAAGCAGGCGAAACCACCGCAGGCCAAGCAGCCGCGGAAACCCAGACCGCTGCCGAGGCGGGGCAGACGCAAGTAGTCCGCCTCGGCCGTTCGGCCGGATCTCCCCACCGATCCCCGGCCGAACGGCCACGCCACCCCGGCCCTTCAGGTGATCAAGAAGAACCCGGTTCCCGCCAGGCTCGGACCCCGGACCGACCGAACCGGGACACGAGGTGATTGTGGACATGAACGTCGGCGCGTGGCTGCACGCGCGAGCCACCTGGGTGCGCGCCGCCGCGCACCGCAAGCTGGTCTTCGCCGCCGTCGCGGTGCTGGTCACGGGGGTGGTGGTCGCCGTCGTCGGCAACCTCGACGACGTCGACCTGCAGATCTACCGCTTCGGCGCCGACGCCGTCTCTCGCGGCGACGACCTCTACGGCCCGCTCCCCGTCCCGACCACCGGGACCCCGCTGCCGTTCATCTACCCGCCGTTCGCCGCCGTCCTGTTCCTGGTGATGACGCTCCCGCCGCTGTCCGTGGCGTCGGTCCTCATGGACCTCGTTTCGCTCGCGTCGCTCTGGGCCGCGCTGTACGCGGCGCTCCGGCGGCTCTGGAGCGCGAAACCGGCCGCACTCACCGCCACCGGCCTCGCCGTCGCCGCGCTGGCCCTCGAACCGGTGCGCTCGACCATCTACTTCGGACAGATCAACCTCGTCCTCATGGCACTGGTCGCCGTCGACTGCCTGATGCCCAACCCGCGGTGGCCGCGCGGTGTGCTCGTCGGCCTGGCCGCCGCGATCAAGGTGACGCCCGCCGGGTTCCTGCTGTTCTTCTTGCTCACCAAGGATTTCCGCGCCGCCCGCAACGCCGTGCTCGCCGGCGCCGGCGCGACCCTGCTGGGGTTCGTGATCGCCCCGCGCGCCTCCGTCGAGTACTTCTTCCACGGTGGCCTCACCGGCGCGGGCGGCCTCAGTGGTTCGCCCTACGCGACCAACCAGACCATCGAAGGCGCCCTCAACCGCCTCGCCCTCCCGCCCTTCGCGCACGACGTCGCGTGGTTCGGCCTTTCCGCGTTCGTCCTGGTCGCGGCCGTGGTCGTGATGCGCCGCGTCGACGGCCCGCTCGCCTTCGTCGTCAACGCGACGGCCGTGCTCGTCCTCTCGCCGATTTCGTGGTCGCACCACTGGGTCTGGGTCGCGCCCGCGCTGCTGATCCTCGCCGCCCGCGTCCGCACCGTCCGCGGCGGCGCGATCCTGACCGCGGTCACGGCCGTGTTCATCGCCGCGCCCCACGGCTTCCTCCCGTCCGACCACCTGCGTGAGCTCGGCTGGTCACCGTGGGAGCACGTCGTCGGCGACTCCTACCTCCTGCTCGGGCTCGGGCTGCTGACGTGGCTGCTCGTCTCGACCCAGCCGGCCACCGTGGCGGAACCCGCGCTCCAATCGAGATGACACCCATCCGGGGCCGGTCCCGCGCCGAATCCCCGCCATGACGAAGACGGCCAGGTGCCTGGGCGGCGTGCTCGCCCTCGCCGCGGCGCTCGCCGCGGGTCACCTCGTGGCGGCGTTCATCGACCCCGGCGCGTCGCCCTACCTCGCGGTGGGCGGCGCGGCGATCGACCTGACTCCGTTGCCGCTCAAGGACTTCGCCGTCCGCACGTTCGGCACGCACGACAAGCAGGTGCTGCTCGGCGGCATGGCCGTGGTCCTCGTGGTGGCCGCCGCGCTCGCCGGTGTGCTGTCCGCTCGCCGGCCGTGGCCGGGCGCCGCCATCGTCGCGGTGTTCGGCCTGGCCGGCGTCGCGGCGGTGGCGACGCGCCCGAGCCTGCCGCTCGTCGCCGTGCTCGCCCCGATCACCAGCCTGCTCGTCGGCGTCGGCGTTTTCCTGGTGCTGCTGCAACGGAAGACGAAGGCCAACCCCTCCCGCCGAGCGTTCCTCCTGGTCACGGCCGGCGCCGGCGTCGCGGCCGCCGCCGGCCAGTTCCTCACCTCGACGAAGGACGCCACCGCCTCCCGCCAAGCCGTCGGCAAGCTCATCCCGGCCCGCGCCGCGCCGCCCATCCCGGCCGACGCGGACTTCGCGAAGCTCGGCACACCACCGTTCCTCACGCCCAACGCGCGCTTCTACCGCGTCGACACCGCCCTGTCCGTGCCGCAGGTCCGCGCCGAGGACTGGAACTTGCGCCTCCACGGCCTCGTCGACCGCGAACGCCGCTACAGCTACGCCGACCTGCGCACCCGCCCGCTCGTCGAACGCACGATCACGATGACCTGCGTGTCCAACGAGGTCGGCGGCGACTACGTGTCCACCGCGAACTTCATCGGCGTCGACCTCGCGGACCTGCTCGACGAAGCCGGCGTCCGCCCGGGCGCGCAGCAGCTGTTCAGCACCAGTGTCGACGGCTGGACCTCGGGCACTCCCGTCGCCGCGGCTCAGGACCGCGGCCGCGGTGCGCTGCTCGCTCTCGGCATGAACGGCGAACCACTGCCGCTCGAACACGGTTTCCCCGCCCGGCTCGTCACCCCCGGCCTGTACGGGTACGTCTCCGCCACCAAGTGGGTCGTCGACCTCGAGGTGACGACGTGGCGGGCGCGGCAGTCCTACTGGCTCAAGCGCGGCTGGGGCGAGCAGGCGCCCATCAAAACCGAGTCGCGCATCGACGTCCCGAAGGGCTTCGCGACGGTCCCCGCCGGCGCGGTCCGGCTGTCCGGCGTCGCGTGGGCTCAGCACACCGGTGTCGACAAGGTCGAGATCCGCGTGGACGGCGGCCCGTGGCAGCCGACGACGCTGTCGACCGAGGTCACCGTGGACACCTGGCGCATGTGGTGGACCCAGATCTCCGTGAAACCCGGAACGCACCAGGTCTTCTGCCGGGCCACCGACCGGTCCGGCTACACGCAGACCGAAGAGCGTGTCGGCACCGTCCCCGACGGCGCGACCGGTTGGCACTCCACGACGTTCATCGCCGCCTGACTCGGAAGGGTGACCCATCCGCGCGGCCACCGGCGACGAATCCCCTGCAGCAGAAGCAAATTCCACTGTGGAACGGAGAAGTACCGTGAAGTCCTCTCGTGTGAGCGGAATCGGCCTGACCGCCGCCGCCGCTGCCGCCGCCCTCGCCCTGGCCGCGTGCAGCAGCGCCGCCGGTGGTGGCGACCAAGCCTCCTCCGGGGGTCAGCAGAGCAGCAGCGCCATGCCCGCCCCCATGCCCTCGCCGGGCACGGCCGACGGCGTCACCACCAACGCCGACGTGTTCGGTCCCGCGTGCTCGCAGCTCCCGCAGGGCAGTGCGCCGGGCTCGCTCGACTCCATGGGCCCGCAGCCCGTGGCGAGCGCCGCGTCGACCAACCCGCTGCTGACGAAGCTGGTCGCGGCGGTGAAGGCCACCAACCTCGTCGACACGCTCAACAGCCAGCAGGGCATCACCGTCTTCGCGCCGGCCGACCCGGCGTTCAACGCCCTCGGCGACGCCAAGTTCAAAGCGCTGGCGAAAAACCCGAGCCAGCTCGCACCGATCCTGCAGTACCACGTGGTCGGCAAGCGCTACGACGCCAAGGGCCTCGAGCAGGCCGGGACCGTGGCGTCGCTCGACCCGGCCGGCGGCCCGCTCAAGATCGAGGGCTCGGGGGAGAACCTGACCGTGAACGGAGCCAAGGTCCTCTGCGGCAACATCCCGACGAAGAACGCCACCGTCTTCGTCATCGACAAGGTCCTCACGCCGGGCACGAACAAGAGCTGAGCGCCGCTCGGTACCGCCCGCCGTACGAGTACCCGCTCGTACGGCGGGTTTCCCCGTGAACACCGAACCGAATTCATAATCGCGAACGCTGAAACAGAACAATTTCCCGACCGCATCGAGTGAAGAACCGGGCCGATGTGTCACATCGCGGTGGGGCGCAGGGGGCCGAGTCGGTGAACCGACTGCTCTGTTCGGGCGAATTCAACCACGCCGTCGCGAAAGAGGTCCAGACCAGCGCGAGCGGGCCATGATCACACGCAGAGTCACGTCGGGCACAGCGAAGAGTGGCGAAAATTCGGAATTCCGTGGTCAGCGGACCGCCCCGAAGCCGCATTCGCGAACGAAGTGCCCACTGGTGCTCGCCGTCGGGATGTGAGGGCGCTAATATCCGGGTCCCGTCGTCGACGGAGTGGGGGATCGGCACCCGACGGCGGGAAAAGTGGAAAGCGCGCTTTTTCACCGAGCGGAAGTACGGCCTGCCCACCGGACGCGAGGACTTGAAGCCATGTCGGAACAACTGCCCGCCCGCCACGCGCAGCAGCGCAGGCCCGCCGTCCCGGCCGCGGTCGCGGTGCCGGTGACGGCGGTCGTCGCCGGTGCGCTGTGGGCGTGGGTGACGCTCGAGGTGCCGGCGGAGAACCGGGTGCTCGTCGCGGTGGTCGCGGCCGTCACCTGGATCGCGCTGTGCGCCGCGGTGTACGTCGCCACGCGCGGGTCGTCCGCGCTCGAGGCGGCCGAGGCGCGCGCCGGCCGGGCCCGGGCCGAGGCCGACGCCGCGAACCAGCACGCCGAAGCCCAGGGCGCGCAGCTCGGCCAGCTCGTCGACCAGACCATTCCCGGCCTGGTCGCGCTGCTGCGCGACGGCAAGAGCGCCAGCGACGTCTACGCCGCCACCCCGCGTCCGGAGAACCAGGTCCACGAGCGGCTGGTGCGCACGCTCGTCGACGAGATCGCCCTCGGCGAGCGCCGCCGCGCGGCCGCCACCGCCGCGTGCGCGAACGCCGCCGGCCGCGTGCAGGCGCTGTCCACGAGCATCCTCGCCGACCTGCGCGAGCTGGAGAACCACTGCCCCGAGGACATGCTGGGCGAGGTCCTCAAGGTCGACCACAGCACGGCGCAGGCCGGCCGCCTCGCCGACTCGATCGCCGTGCTCACGGGCGCGCGCTCCGGCCGCCGCTGGCCGAAACCGATCCGCATGGAGAGCATCCTGCGCGGCGCCATGGGCCGCATCGGCGCCTACCAGCGCGTTCGCCTCCACTCGACGAGCGGCAGCGCCATCGCCGGGTACGCCGCCGAGGACGTGATGCACGCGCTGTCCGAGCTCATGGACAACGCCACCAAGTTCTCCGCGCCCTCGGAAGAGGTCCACGTCTACGTCGAGGACCTCCACAACGGCGCTGTGATCACCATCGAGGACGGTGGCCTCGGCATGAAGCGGCAGGCGCTCGAGCGCGCCGAGAAAGCCGTGGCGCAGAACGAGAAGCTCGACCTCACGATGATCTCCGGTACCCGTCTCGGCCTCGCCGTCGTGGGCCAGCTCGCCCGCAAGCACCAGCTGCACGTGTTCTTCCGCCCGTCCTCGCGCGGCGGCACCGGGGTGGTCCTGCGCATCCCCAACCACCTGATCACGCAGCCGCGCCCGGAGCCGCTCACCGACCCCGAACCGCAAGTCGAGGTGCGCCAGCCGGCGCTGGGCCAGACGCTCGAACCCCTCGACTCCGGCACCCGCGGCACGCTCGAACCCGTGCTGCTCACCGAGTCCGGCGGCCTGCCGAAGCGTCCACGCGGCCAGACGCTCGCCGCGTCGCGCCAGCTCGGCGCCGCGAGCCCCGCGCCGAGTCCCGCCCCGCGCCCCGCGAGCCGCACGCACGCCGACAGCGGTGCGCGGTTCGGCGCCTTCCAGCAGAGCCGCTCCCGCCGGGTCGCGGCCGCGCCGGCCGAGTCGCCCGCGGACACCGATGACCACGACTGAGCCCGCTTCCCAGCTGCCGCACCGGAATCCCGAGATTGGAGTGTGGGGGCCCGCGCCGTCCGCCCCCGGAGCCTCGATGACCACCCAGAACACGAACCTCGAATGGCTGCTGGAGAACCTCGTCGGCAACACGCCCGGGGCCATCCACGCGCTCGTGCTGTCCAAGGACGGCCTCAAGCTCTGCCACACCGCCGGCCTCTCGGTCGACAAGGCCGACCAGCTGGCCGCGATCGCCGCCGGCGTGCAGGCGCTGTCCCACGGCGCGTCGGCCGAATTCGGTGACGGCAGTGGCGGCATCCGCAACTCGATGACCGAGTTCCACGGCGGCATCCTGTTCATCGTCGAGGCCGGCCTCGGTGCCCACCTCGCCGTGATCGCCGCCGAGGACGCCGACGTCGGCCTCATCGGCCACAACATGGACGAGCTGGTCGAGCAGATCGGCTCGTTCCTGACCGCCGCTCCGCGCTACGCACAGGCCGGTCCGACGGCATGATCCGCCGCGCCGTCGAGGAAGAGGACCCCGACCGCCTCTACACGCTCACGGGCGGCCGCAGCCGCACCGACGACCTGGAGCTCGACCTCGTCACGATCATCGTCGCCGAATCGGCGCCGTCGGCCGGGATGCAGTCGGAGCACGTGAAGATCCTGCGGATCACGCGGCACCCGACGTCGGTCGTCGAGCTCTCGTCCGAGCTGTCGCTCCCGGTGAGCGTGGTGAAGATCCTGGTCACGGACCTCCTCGACAGCGGCAAGGTGTCCGCTCGCCATCCCTCGTTCGCGCAGGCGCCCACGTCCATCCCCGACTCCGAATTCCTCAAGAAGGTGCTCGTTGGACTCCGCAATCTCTGAACGCACCACTCGTGCTCCGCTGGCCGCCACCGCGGCCGACGGGCTGAAGATCGTGATCGTCGGGGGCTTCGGCGTCGGCAAGACCACGATGGTCCGCTCCGTGAGCGAGATCCGCCCGCTGAGCACCGAAGAGACGATGACGCAGGCCGGCATCGGCATCGACAACGGCCTGCAGGGCAAGACCACCACCACCGTCGCGTTCGACTTCGGCCGCATCAGCCTCGACGAGCGCATGATCCTCTACTTGTTCGGCGCGCCCGGCCAGGAACGCTTCTGGTTCCTGTGGGACCGGCTGTTCTCCGGCACGCTCGGCGCGGTCGTGCTCGTGGACACCCGCCGCCTGGCCGATTCGTGGTACGCGATCGACCGGCTCGAGCACCACGGCACGCCGTTCATCGTGGCGCGCAACAACTTCGAGCCACCCGCCCACGACTTGAGCCAGGTGCGCGACGCGCTCGACCTCTCACCCGACGTACCCTTGATCGACTGCGACGCGCGAAGCCGCGAGTCCTCCAAGCAGGTGCTCATCTCACTCGTCGACCACCTCTACTCGCTGTCCACCGCCCGGGAGAACCAGCCGTGACCGACCACCAGCGCCCCGATGAGTCCACTGAGGACTACGTCAAGCTCTACGGCAGGCAGTTCCAGGAGGATCCCGCCACGCTGTACGGGCAGATCCGCGCGCAGTACGGCGGCGTCGCCCCGGTGCTGCTCGACGGTGACGTCCCCGCGTGGCTGGTCTGCGGGTACCGCGAGGTCCACCAGGTCACCAGCGATTCGCAGCTGTTCGCGCGCGACACGCGCCGCTGGAACCAGTGGGACAACGTGCCGGCCGACTGGCCGCTGCTGCCGTACGTGGCGCACAACCCGTCGGTGATGTTCACCGAGGCGATGGAGCACCGCCGCCGCGCGGGCGCGATCGGCGACGCACTGTCCGCTGTGGACCAGTTCGACCTGCGCCAGCACTGCGAGCAGATCGCCGACCGGCTCATCGACACCTTCGCCGGCACCGGTGAAGCCGACCTGATCACGCAGTACGCGCAGCAGATCCCGTTGCTGGTCATCGCGAAGATGTACGGCATGCCGGAGGCCGAGACCCCGGCGCTGGTTCGCGACGTCGCGATGTCGCTCGACGTCGGTCCCGACGCGATCCCCGCGTACGGCCGCGTGCAGGAGGCCATGGGCCGGTTGCTGCAGCTCAAGCACCACGCGCCGGGCCTCGACGTGCCGTCGCACATGATGCAGAGCCCCGCCAACCTCACCGACGCCGAGATCGTGCAGGACCTGCTCGTGGTCACGGCCGCCGCTCAGCAGCCGACCGCCAACTGGATCGGCAACACGATCCGCCTCATGCTCACCGACGACCGGTTCGCGATGACGCTCTCGGGCGGCCGCGGCAGCGTCGGCGAAGCCCTCAACGAAGTCCTCTGGCACGACACGCCCACGCAGAACTTCATCGGCCGCTTCGCCACGCGCGACACCCAGCTGGGCGGGCGCCGCATCCGCACCGGCGACCTGCTGGTGCTGGGGCTCGCCGCGGCGAACGCCGACCCCCACGTGCGCCCCGATCTCGCCGGGGGCGCGGCGGGGAACCACGCGCACATGTCGTTCGGCCACGGCGAGCACGGCTGCCCGCACCCCGCACCCGAGGTCGCGGAGGTCATCGCCCGCACGACCGTCGAGGTGCTGCTCGACCGGCTGCCCGACCTGTCGCTGTCGGTGCCGGACCAAGCGCTGCGGTGGCAGCGGTCGATGTGGATGCGCGGGCTGGAGTCACTGCCCGTCACGTTCACGCCGACCTACGTGGCCAGCCACGCGGCTAGCTGGGGCTGAACCGCACCGGCAGGGCGGACGGGCCGCGCGTGAACACCCCCGCTTCGTGGGTGTCCGCGCCCTCGGCGAGGCGCAGGTTCGGCATCGCGTCGAGCAGCTGCGCGACGCCCACCTCGATCTCCGTCTTCGCGAGCAGCGCGCCGACGCAGAAGTGCCGCCCGAGCGCGAACGACAGGTGGTTCGCGGCGGCCGAGAACGCGGTTTCCGTCGGTAGGTCCGTGCGGAAGATGTCGAACTCGTTCGGGTTCGCGAACCGCCGCGGGTCGCGGTTGGCCGCACCGATCAGGCACGTCACGGTGCTGCCCGCGGGCACGGCGCCGCCGCCGATCTCGATGTCCTCGGCGGGCTGGCGCATGATCATGTGCACCGGCGGCGTGTAGCGCAGCGTCTCCGCGAAGGCCTTCGGGATCAGGCTGTGGTCGGCGCGCACGGCTTCGAGCTGCTCCGGGTGTTCGAGCAGGTTCTTGAACACGCTGGCGATGGCCTTGTCCGTGGTCTCACCACCGGCGGCGAGCAGCAGGCTGCAGAACGCCTTGATGTCCTCGTCGCTCATCCGCGTGCCGTCGACCTCGGCCGAGCAGAGCGTGGAGAGCAGGTCGTCACCGAGGTTCTCGCGGCGTTCGCGGATGATCGGCAGCAGGTACTCCGCCAGCTCCTCGCGCGTGCGCACCCCGGCCGCGGCGACGTCCGGGTCCTGGCTGAGGTTGCCGAGGAACCCGATGATCGCGGTGTACCAGCGCTGGAACCGCTCGTGGTCGGTCTGGTCGAGGCCGAGCATGTCCACGATGACGTTGATGGGGAAGTGCCGCGCGTAGTCCTGGACGAGGTCGGCTTCGCCCTTTCCGCGGAACGCGTCGATCAGCTGCTGCGAGTTCCGTTCGATGACGGGCCGGAACTTCTGCTCCAGCTCGTTGCCGCGGAACGCCGGCACCACCAGCGCGCGCCGGATCGAGTGCTCGCGCCCGCTCATCTGCAGGATCGTGCGCCCGTGCGCGGGTTCAAGCTGCCAGCTGTAGTTGTCCGTCGTGAACACCGGTTCCCGGAAGGCCCGGGCGACGTCGTCGTAGCGCGAAACGATGTAGCTCTGCATCGCTTCGTGCCAGATCAGCGGCTCGTCTTCGAGCATGATGTCGTAGGCGGAATACGGATCGGCTGCGAATTCGGCCGAAAGAATGTCCGGCGCGTGTCGTGCCGTGGTCATGGAGCTCCCTCGCTCGGGCGGACGATGGCCAGGCTATCGACGGACGTCGCTCGTGCGGAAGAAGTTCAAGCCATCGGAGCAGCTCGATGGTCCGGGTGGATTAGGGGTTTCGCGGCGTTCGGTTCCGGGGAGTAGTGATAGGGGATCCCGTTTCACTCACGTGAGTTTTTCCGGTCAGCGGGATTACCATTCGGCCGGGGAATCGCCGAAAGGTGTTCCCGCGGACAAACCGACGTGCGTCAACGCTCCGGGGAAATGCCTTCGCCCACGAGCGAACCCCACGTTTCCAGCAGGTGTCCGGCGGACATCACCGAGCCGAAGTAACCGTCGATGTTCACCAGCGCGGAGTCGTGCTCGGCCTGGGAAAAGGCCGCGCAGCAGTCGCCGGCGAACGCGATGTGGTAATCCAGCATGAACCCGTGCCGCGCGGTCGACTCGACGCAGACGTTCGTGGTGACCCCGGCCATCACCAGCGTCTCGATCCGCCCCGTGCGCAGCACCGAATCGAGCCGGGTGTTGACGAACGCGCTGTACCGGTGCTTCGTCACGACGGCTTCGCCCGGCAGCGGCGCGACCTCGAAGAACTCCGCGCCCCACGTGCCGGCCCGGCAGACCACACCCGAGCGGCCCACGGAGCGGACGGTCAGCGCGGCCGAATCGGTCGCCTTCTCGTGGGCCGTCCGGATGAAGACGACCGGCACGCCGTGTTCGCGGGCGCCGGTCAGCAGACCCCGCAGCCGCGGCAGCATCTCTTTCGCCGCACTGACGTCGTTGCCGCGGCGGGCGCACGCGCCGTCGGGGTGGCAGTAGTCGTTCTGCACGTCCACCACGAGGACGGCCGCCTTCGCGGGGTCCAGCTTGTCGTCGTCGAACTGCACAGTCGCCACCCCTTCGAGCCGCTCGGCCCGCGGCACGCTACCGGCCGGCTCACGCAAGAACCAGGCGGCTTTCCGCTGGCTGAAAGGGTTCCGTCCACCGGCCGTGCTCGCGCGGTGCGCCGAGCCCGGTCACCTCCGCTTCCGGCGACGCCTGCCGGCCCGGTGCCCGACCGGTTCGCCGGGTGCGACGTCCAGGTCCCAGTCCTTGCTGAGGCCCGGCGCGATGGAAACCGATGCGGTGTGCTGCGGTTCGGTGCGGACCTCGGCCTTCACCCCTTCGCCCTCGGCTTTGAGCTCACCCAGCCACGCGCTGATCGGATTGGTCGGACCGAGCGCGCGGTTCAGAAGTTTGCGGAGCCAGGTGACCACGAAGAACACCAAGCCCAGCCACAGCGGCCACACCGGGATGACGACCAGGACGCCGAACCAGCGCGCGCCCGTCCCGCCGGCCACGCCGTGGTACACCCAGAGCGGCACCCAGCACAGCAAGTAGAAGGCGGCGACCTTCAGCGGCTGGGCGAATCCGCCGATGGCCACCGCGATCGGGATGTTCACGAGCGAACGCAGCCAGTCGCCGCGCTGGGGCTGCTGAACCCCGGTGAGCAGGGACCCCAGCAGGAGCACCAGTCCGAGCAGCCCGCCCACCAGCACGAACGCGGCGATCTGCGGATCGAACGCCAGGTGCCGGGCGTGCCCGGCGACCAGGAGGGTGAGCGTGATCGCGGTGGCCATCCGCGCCAGCCAGGCCACCGCGATCAGCACGGCCCCGGTCGACGGCGCCCGGCCCGGCTCGCCGGTCCGGACCCGCATCGGCGGCCAGGACAGCAGGTACACCACGCCGATCAGCACGGCCAGCAGCACGACCTCGGCGTGCGTGGGACGACCCGAGACGAACTCGATGCACAACACCACGAGAAAGGTGACCACCACGGCCATCAGCAGCAGCGCTCGCAGCATCCGCATCGGCCCAGGGTAGTCGGGTAGGCACCCGTTGTCCGGACCTTTGCCGGATTGGCCGTGCGCAGCTACCGAGGCCCGGTCAGCCGGCGGTGACCAGTTCCGCCAAGGCTTCCCGCAGCTTTCCCTCGACGGGCACCGGCCGGCGTGCTTCCCGGTCCACGAACACGTGCACGAAGTGCCCCTCGGCGACCAGGGCGTCGGCGGCGCTGTACATCCCGATTTCGTAGCGCACGCTCGACTTCCCGAGGTGTGCCACCCGCAGCCCGATCCGCAGCGACCCCGGGAACGCCACCGAGGCGTGGTAGCGGCACTGCGACTCCACGCACAACCCGATCACGCCACCGGTCTCGATGTCCAACTCGCCCTCCTCGACCAGGAACGTGTTGATCACCGTGTCCATCAGCGAGTAGTGGACGACGTTGTTCACGTGCCCGTAGACGTCGTTGTCCTTCCACCGCAACGGAACCGTTTGCCAGTGCGGGTAACTCACCACAGCTCGACCGAGTCCGCCAGGATCCCCGACAGGTCCTCTTCGGACGCTTCTCGCGGCGCCGTCGCCAGGAGTCGTTGCTGCTTCAGCGTTCCCTGGACGAGGGAGTCCACATCGGACGCCGAGTACCCCACCGCGCCGATGCCCGACGGGATCCCGATCTCGCGCATCAGGTTCGTCAGCACCGCCGGCAGGTGGGCCTCGAAGTCGCCCGCCCACTCGAAGTCCGGCGCCAGCAGCCGGGCCACGCGCAGGTGCCGATCGGGCGCCGCGGAAAACGTGAAGCGGAACGCCGACGGCGCGGTCAGCGACACGGCCATCCCGTGCGGCACCATGGCTTCCTCACCGGGGTAGCCGTCGGGGTGGAAGTCCCGCACCTGGCCCGCGATCGGGTACGCGTTGGCGTGCGGGATGTGCACCCCCGCGTTGCCGAAGCCCAGCCCGGCGAAGGTCGCCGCGAGCGCCATCGCCTCGCGCGCCTCCAGGTCGTCGCCGTTGCTCACGGCGCGGGGCAGCGCCCACGACAGCAGCGACAGCGACTTCTCCGCGAACATGTCCGCCAGCGGGTTCGCCCCGCAGTACGGCACGCGCTGTTCCGGCTTCTTCCGGTCGAACGACGTGTACGGCTTCGCGGTGTAGCTCTCGGCCGCGTGGCACAGGATGTCCATGCCGCTCGCGGCCGTCACGCCGGCCGGCTGGGTGACCGTGAGGCGCGGGTCCACGACGGCCAGCGTCGGGCGCAGGCGCAGGTGGCTGATGCCGCTCTTCACGCGCAGCGACAGCACGTCGAGCACGCACACGGTGGTGCTCTCGGAACCGGTTCCGGTCGTCGTCGGCACGGCCACGAGCGGCTTCAGCGGGTTGGCGGGCGCGCGGCCGCCGCCGACGGGGGCGTTGACGTAGTCCATCAGCTCGCCCTCGTTGCTGGTCAGCAGGTTCGCGGCCTTCGCCGTGTCGATGCTGGACCCGCCGCCCACCGCGACGAAGCCGTCGTAGGGGCCCGAGCCGCGCGCGAAGTCGACGGCCTTCTGCAGGCTCACGTCGGTGGGCTCCACGTGGACGCCGTCGAAGATCTCCGCGGCGATGCCGTAGCCCCTGATCCCCTCGGCGATCCGCGCCGGCCACCCCGTCGCGGCGACGGTCGGATCGGTCACCACGAGCACCCGGCGCACGCCGTACTGCGTGAGGTCGTAGCCGATCTCGTCGCTCGCGCCGGTGCCGTACTTCAACGCGGGCGCGCCGTAGGTGAAAACGGTTTCATGTGCAGTGGACGTCAAGAGCGCTGTCCTCGCTTCCTGCTGTGGGCGGGCCGAACCGGACATTCGGCCCAACGGAGCCGTCAATGTTGCAAGATCACTTGACTACGGTGAACCGTGCCGCCCTAAGCTCTCCTCATTAGATACCAAGTAGAAGCGACCGTCGCCCAGACGGCCGTGCGCATCCTGACCGAGGCCCAGGTCCGCCGGGTGTACGCGGTCGTCGGTCAGGCGTTCCTGGAACTGCTCGATGCGCTGCAGCGCGAGCGCGAAGTCACCCTCATCTCGGCGCGTCACGACTCGGGCGCGGCGTTCATGGCCGAGGCCGAAGGCAAGCTCACCGAGCGCCCCGCCGTGCTCCTCGCGAGCCGCGGACCGAGCGCCGCGAGCCTCGCCATCGGCGTGCAGACGGCCTACCAGGACGAGACGCCGATGGTCGTCCTCCTCGAAACGCCGGCGCTCGACCGCACGCTCACCGGCGAGTTGCCGACGTCGGACCTCACGGCGATGTTCGAGTCGATCGCCAAGTGGTGCGTCCGCGCGAACGACCCCGACGACGTGCCCGGCCTGCTCGCCGAGGGCCTCACGCGCTGCCGCGAGGGCCGCCCGGGTCCCGTCGTGATCGGCGTGCCGAGCGACGCGTGGGGTGTCCCGTACGACTCGGCCAAACCGGTGGCCAAGGTGCGCCCGCCGATCACCGGGACGCTGGGCCGTTCGGCCGAAGCCGTCGCCGGGCTCGTCGACGAGGCCCGCTACCCGGTCGTCATCGTCGGCGGCCGCGCGCGCTCGGCCCGCGACGAGCTCATCGCCGTGGCCGACGAGCTGTCGCTGCCCGTCTACAACGCTTTCCGCCGGCAGGACGCGTTCCCCGAGACCCACGAGCGCTACGCCGGCCACCTCGGCCTCGGCATCCCGGCGCGCCAGCTCGACGCGCTCGAACGCGCCGACCTCGTGCTCGCGCTCGGCACGCAGCTCGACGAGGTGACCACCCAGGGCTACCGCTACCCGACGGCGCAGCAGACGCTCGTGCTCGTCGGCACCGGGATCGACGAGCCGCGCCGCCGGGGGCTGACCTTCCGCGTCGACTCGGAGGTGGAGCCGTTCCTGCGTGAGCTGAGGGCGGTCGCGACGCCGCGGACGCGCCGGGCTTCGGCCGCCAACGCCGCCGTGCACACCTTCATGACCCCGCCCGACACGAGCGGCAACACGCGCGTGCACCCCGTCGACGTGATCCGCGCCCTGCGCAAGCTCGCGCCCGAGGACACGATCGTGACGAGCGACGCGGGCAACTTCGCGCAGTTCATGCACCGCTACTGGTGCTTCACGGCGCCGCGCAGCCAGCTCGGCCCGAGCAACGCGGCCACGGGGTACGCCGTGCCCGCGGCCGTCGCCGCGAAGCTCGCCGAGCCGCGGCGCGCCGTCGTCGCGATGGTCGGCGACGCCGGCACGCTCATGACGGGCCAGGAGATCGAGACGGCGGTGCGCTACCGGGCGCCGGTGATGGTCGTCGTGTTCCAGAACGGGGTCCACGGGGCACTCGCGATGCACCAAGCGCGCGTCCACGGGCGGCTTTCGGGCGTGACGATCCCGTTGACCGACTTCGCCTCCTGGGCTCGCGGGCTCGGCGCCGCCGGGTACACGGTGGACGATCGGGAAGAACTCGAGGCGATCATCGCGAGTGCGCTGGTGCGCCAGCGTCCGTGTGTGATCGATGTGAGGACGGACCCCGATGTGGTCACCCCGGACGTCCGGTTGAGCGCGCTGCTCAGCGCTGTTCGCCCAGGTGTGCCGGGTCAGTGACTTTTTCCGGCGGACAACGAGAAACGCCGGAGGAGTTCAGTGGCCGCACGGGGGTGGCTCCGGTAGCCTGGCGGTGTTCCCGGGGGTTCGCGGGAGAGCCCGGGCCCGTCCAGTTGGGGTCGTTGAATTCGTGGTCTGGTCCGGTCGGGAACGGCCGTTTTCTGTCGGTGCCGGATGCCATCATCGCGGCACCGCCCGCTTCGGGGCGGGTGGGAACGAGGGGAGTTTCACCACTATGGCCGATTCGGTTTCACGCACTTCTCGCACGGCGGCGGCGCGTGCCGCCGGCGCGCGCACGGCGACGGAGCAGGTCCGCGAGACCTCCGGCGTCGTCCCAGTGCTGTTCAGCGCCAGCGCCGAAGCCCACGACGACGCCGTCGTCGCGTCCGACCAGGGCGTCGCCTGGCGCTCGCCGTTCGGGGACCTCCGTCCCGCGAGTGGCGAATAACTCACCCCTGCGCGCCCGGGTGAGTCCGGGTTGTCCTGGTGGCGTGTGCTGTGCTTTACTTCCGGCGGTCTCGATTTTTGTGAGTCACGCTCGCAGATTTCAGCGGGCGCAGTGTCTCCTCACCGAGGAAGCAAACCGTCCGGGTTCGACCCGGGATGCTGATGTGGCTTCCTGTTTTGGTTGTATTTATGGAGATTTTGATGACTCAGGGCACCGTGAAGTGGTTCAACTCCGAGAAGGGGTTCGGCTTCATCACCCCCGACAACGGCGGCGGCGACGTCTTCGTTCACTACAGCGAGATCAAGGGCAACGGCTTCCGCACCCTCGAGGAGAACGCTCGCGTGGAGTTCGAGATCGGCCAGGGCCAGAAGGGTCCGCAGGCCACCTCGGTCACCGTGATCTGACCCCCTAGGACTTTCGAAGAAGGGCCGCCACCCCCGCTACGGGTGGCGGCCCTTTTCGCTGTCGTTGTTGTTGCGCGGCCGAGGGTGTGCCGGTGTGTAGCCCGCTTCGACGACTTCCAGCCGCCCGGGCCGCCCTTCGCCCGCGGCCGGCCCGCACCGAGGACCTTGCCGCCGCTTCTTCTGCTACGTGGCCGATTCGATTGCTGATCAGCGGTGCCCGATGCAGTCCTCTACCGTGCTGTCGCCTCCGTCGGCCACCGTCGCTCACGCTGCCTGCCCTGATCGGCGCGATCCGGCGCTGGCTCTTGCCTTCGCTGCGACGCAACCCCCGCTCTTGCGCTCACCAACTCCCCGCCACAGCAGGTGTGCAGCCCCCACCGGCCGGGAGAAAAGTCCCCCGCCCTCCCAGGGGGCGTCCCCACGTCCATTCTATCGGCCACCCCCGACAAAACCTGGCCACGAGCCGATGTGGACCCGAGTTGTCCACAACTCGCTCCCCCTGTGGACAACGCGCCGCGGCTCCCGGTCCCACCATTCGGTTCCCGTTGCGCGGCAACGACTTCCGTGCGTGGGAGCGATCCAGATATCACCCGATCGTGTCAACTGGGAACCCCTTAGGCTCCCCGCCATGATCGAGAACGGGTACACCGTCTCCGGAATGTCCTGTGGCCACTGTGCACAGTCGGTCACCGAGGAACTGGCCGAGTTGCCTGGCGTCGAGGAGGTCGATGTCGACGTCGAGACCGGGCACGTCAAGGTTCGCAGCACCGAACCCCTGACCGAGGAAGCCGTCAAACTCGCTGTCGAGGAAGCCGGGTACACCTTCGAAGGCACCACCGCCGAAGCCGCCTGAGCGGAGCCGCGGCCCGGCAGTGGTGCAACCGCAGCCGGCAGCCGCGGCCAGAAGTTGGCAAGAGCAGCCGCTACCGGCAGTCATCCAACCGCGGCCGCACAGAAGCGGCCGCTCAGCCATGCGACGGCAGCCTGCAGCCGCACAACGGCAACCGCGCTCGAGAAACCGCGACCGGCAGCTGGCAACCGCAGCTGCGGCGGCCGATCGTCCAGCCGCGGCCGTGTGGCCTCGCAATGGGTAGCCAGCAACCGCAGTAACCCAACAGCCGCGGCTGCCACTGGCAACGGTGGCTGCACGGCAGTGGCCGCGCAGCCAGGCAACGGGCGCCGGCACTGCAGCTGTGACTGGCGGTCGTCCAGCCGCGGCCGTGTGGCCACGCAACGGGTCGCCAGCGACCGCAGCAGCCCGACAGCCGCGGCTGCGACTGGCAACCGCGGCTGCACAGCCGTGGCCGGGCAGCCAGGCAACGGGCGCCGGCACTGCAGCTGTGACTGGCGGTCGTCCAGCCGCGGCCGTGCAGCCACGCAACGGGTCGCCAGCGACCGCAGCAGCCCAACAGCCGCAGCTGCGACCGGCAACCAGGGCTGCACTGCAGCGGCCGCGCAGCCCAGGCAACGAGCAGCCAGCAAACGTGGCCGCCTGCCGGCCACCGCAGGCACGACCGGCAATCACGCGACCGCAACCGCACCCAGTCGCAGCCGTGCAGCCACAACCGGCCGCAGCCACAACCACGACCGGCAGCGCACGACCGCAACCCCGGCAGCCAAAACCAGCCGCAACCAACCGCAGCTGGACAGCCACAACCACGCGGCCCGCAACCCGGCAGCCAAAGCCGGCCGCGGCCAGCCGCAGCCGGGCAGCCACAACCACGACCGCCACCACGCGGCCCGCAACCCAACAGCCGCAATAACGACCGCCACTACGCGGCCCGTAACCCGGCAGCCAAAGTCGGCTGCGCCAACCGCAGCCACAACCACGCGGCCCGCAACCCCGGCAGCCAAAGTCAGCCGCAACCAACCGCAGCCGCAACCAACCGCAGCCGCAACCAACCGCAGCCGCAACCAACCGCAGCCGCAACCAACCGCAGCCGCAACCAACCGCAGCCGCGGCCAACCCGCAGCCCCAACCAACCGCAGCCACAACCACGACCGCAACCACGCGGCCCAACCCAGCAGCCCCAGCCAACCGCAGCCACAACCACGACCGCCACCACGCGGCCCAACCCCGCAGCCGCAACCAACCGCAGCCCCAACCAACCGCAGCCCCAACCCCCAACCACCCAAACCCCACCCAACCCAACAACCCCAGCACCAACCCATTGCGCCGTCCGGGTGAGCCACAAATCTGCAACCCTCCGCAACCCTTCCCGAACTCGGCGCGACGCGGTCTCCTGAAACCGCACAAACCGGGGCAAGGAGAAGTGCCGTGGGCGCAGGCGTGGCGGGCATCGTGGCGAACCCGGCGTCGGGGAGGGACATCCGGCGGCTGGTCGCGCAGGCGTCGGTGTTCCCGACCGCCGAGAAGGCCAACATGGTCCAGCGCCTGCTGGCCGCGTTCGCCGTGGCCGGCGTCGAGAGGACGCTGGTCTCCACCGACCTCGGCGGCATCTCCGCGGCCGTCCACCGTCACCTGCAACGGGAGCCGCAACCGGGCGTCGAGTTCTGCGACAAGGATCCCATCACCGGCACCGCGCAGGACACCGTCACCGCTGTCCAGCGGATGGTCGACGCGGGCGCCGGGGTCATCGTCTGCCTCGGCGGCGACGGCACCGCCCGCGTAGCCGCGAAGGCCGCCCAAGAGGTCCCCCTCCTCGCGCTCTCCACCGGCACCAACAACGCCTTCCCCCAGATGCGCGAAGCCACCGTCGCGGGGCTCGCCGCCGGCCTGATCGCCACGAACCAAGTGGACGCCGACCTGGTCACCCACCGCGTCAGCAAGCTCGAAGTCGTCACGAAGAACCGCCGCGAGATCGCGCTCGTGGACGTCGCCGTCACGCTCAGCAAGCACGTCGGCGCCAGAGCGCTCTGGGACCCGACCGCGCTGACCGAGCTGTACTGCACCTTCGCCGAGCCCGACGGCATCGGCCTGTCCAGCATCGCGGGCCAGCTCTGCCCGAGCCCGCGCTCCAGCGCCGACGGCGTCGCCCTCAAGCTCGGGCCCGTCGGGGTGACCCAGCACGTGGTCCACGCCCCGATCGCCCCCGGCCTGGTCAAAGCCGTCGGCGTGCGCGGCTGGGGCGTGCTCAAGCAGGGCATGCGCGTCGACCTGGCCGCGGGTGGCGGTGTGATCGCGGTCGACGGCGAACGGGAACTCGAGCTCAAACAGGGCGAGGGCGCCTACGTCGAACTCCGGTCCGACGGGCCGTGGTGCGTCGACGTCCGCGCCGCCATGGCCGAAGCGTCCCGACAGGGGTTGTTGCGCACGAAAACCGAGTGAAGGGAGCGTCGACGATGACGGAAACCTTGCTGGAGGCGTATCGCACCATGCGCACCATTCGCGCGTTCGAAGAACGCGTGCACGAAGAGTTCGCCACCGGGGACATCCCCGGCTTCGTCCACCTCTACGCCGGCGAGGAGGCCTCCGCCGCGGGCGTCTGCCGCCACCTCGACCGCCGTGACACCATCGCCAGCACCCACCGCGGCCACGGCCACTGCATCGCCAAGGGGGTCGACGTCAAGGCCATGATGGCCGAGATCTACGGCCGCACCACCGGCTCCTGCCACGGCAAGGGCGGCTCGATGCACATCGCCGACCTGTCGAAGGGCATGCTCGGCGCCAACGGCATCGTCGGCGGCGGCCCACCGCTCATCTGCGGCACCGCCCTCGCCGCCAAACAACAAGGCACGGGCGGCGTCGGCGTCGCCTTCTTCGGCGACGGCGCCAGCAACCAGGGCACCACGCTCGAAGCCCTCAACCTCGCCTCCGTCTGGAACCTGCCCGCGCTGTTCGTCGCCGAGAACAACGGGTACGCCGAAGCCACGTCCAGCACCTGGTCCGTGGCCTCGGACAACATCGCCGACCGCGCCGCAGGCTTCGGCATGCCCGGCGTGATCGTCGACGGCTACGACTTCTTCGCCGTCACCGAAGCCGCCGGCGAAGCCATCGAACGGGCGCGCGGCGGTGGCGGCCCGACCCTCCTGGAAGTCAAGTTCACGCGCTACTTCGGCCACTTCGAAGGCGACCAGCAGAGCTACCGCGCCGACGAAGTCGCCCACGCCCGCGAGAACCTCGACTGCCTCAAGCGCTTCCGCACCCGCGTCGTCGAAAGCGGCGAGCTCGACGAGATCACCCTCGACCGGGTCGACGCCGAGGTCGCCAAGCTCATCGACGAAGCCGTCGCGGAAGCCAAAACCGCACCGAAACCCACCCGGACCGACCTGGAGACCGACGTCTACGTCTCGTACTGAAAGGAGCGCGAGTCATGGCACGCACGATCAGCTACCGCGAAGCGGTCAACGAGGCCCTCGCGCAGGAGATGCAGCGAGACGAGTCCGTGATCGTCATGGGTGAGGACAACGCCGGCGGCGCCGGCAGCCCCGGTGAGGACGACGCGTGGGGCGGCGTTCTCGGTGTCACCAAAGGCCTTTACCACCGGTTCCCGGGCCGCGTGCTCGACACGCCGATCTCCGAATCGGCGTTCATCGGCGCGGCCATCGGCGCCGCGACGGCCGGCCAGCGGCCCGTGGCCGAGCTGATGTTCATCGATTTCATGGGCGTCTGCTTCGACCAGATCTTCAACCAGGCAGCCAAGTTCCGCTACATGTTCGGCGGCAACGCCCGCACGCCGGTGGTGATCCGCACGATGTACGGCGCGGGCCTGCGCGCCGCGGCCCAGCACTCCCAGTGCCTGTACCCGATCTTCACGCACATCCCGGGCCTCAAGGTCGTCGTGCCGTCCAGCCCGTACGAGGCGAAGGGCCTGCTCATCCAGTCCATTCGCGACGACGACCCGGTCATCTTCTGCGAGCACAAGGCGCTCTACGACACCTCCGGCGAAGTCCCCGAAGACAGCTACACGATCCCCTTCGGTGAAGCCAACGTCGTCCGCGACGGCGACGACGTCACCATCGTCGCGATCGGCCGCATGGTCGGCGTCGCCGAGGAAGCCGCCCGCGAGCTGGCGGCCGGAGGGGTCGAAGCCGAGGTCATCGACCCGCGCACCACCAGCCCGCTCGACACCGAAACGATCCTCGAAAGCGTCGAGAACACCGGCCGGCTCGTGATCGTCGACGAAGCTTCACCTCGCTGCAACCTGGCCACTGACATCTCCGCGCTGGTCGCCAAGGAGGCCTTCGGTTCGCTGCGCGCGCCGATCGAGATGGTCACCCCGCCGCACACCCCGGTGCCCTTCTCCGACGCGCTCGAAGACCTCTACATCCCGGACGCGCAGAAGGTGGTCAACGCGGCCAAGTCCGTGGTCGAGTGGAAGCGCTGATGACGGGCATCGAACGCGTGACCATGCCCAAGTGGGGCCTGTCGATGAAAACCGGCCGGATCACCGACTGGATCGCGGCCGAAGGCGACGACGTCACCGAAGGCGACGACCTCGTCGACATCGACACCGACAAGATCACCGGCACCCTGGAGTCCCCGGGCTCCGGCGTGCTGCGCCGGGTGATCGCGGCGGCGGGGGAGGACGTGCCCGTCGGCGGCACGATCGCCCTGCTCGCGCCCGCCGAAGTGGGTGACGCCGAGGTCGACGCCGCCGCCGAGGAAGCCCGCCGCGAGCTGGCGGAGGGCCTGGTCGAGGACGTCGGGGGACCGGTCGCGGGCACCGTCGAAGTCGACGGCCGGAGTCTCAGCTACGCCACCCTCGGCGACACCGGCGAGGTGGTCGTGCTGGTTCACGGCTACGGCGGCGACAAGAACTCCTGGCTCTTCGTCCAGGAGCCGCTCTCGGACGGCCGCACCGTCCACGCCCTCGACCTCCCCGGTCACGGTGAGTCGACGAAGGACGTCGGCGACGGGTCGCTGACCACCCTCGCCAACGCCGTCCTCGGTTTCCTCGAAACACTCAACGTGACCAAAGCCCACCTCGTCGGCCACTCGCTCGGCGGCGCGGTGGTCGCTGCCGCGGCCGCGATGCAACCGGGCAAGGTCGCCTCGCTCACGCTGGTCGCGCCGGCGGGCGTCGGCAGCCGGATCAACGCCGATTACCTGCGCGGCTTCGCGAGCGCGAGTTCGCGGCGAGAGCTGAAACCGCACCTCACGGCGCTGTTCGCCGACCCGGACCAGGTCACCCGCCGCCTCGCCGACGACCTGCTCAAGTACAAACGCCTCGACGGCGTCGACAAAGTGCTCTCGAAGCTCCTCGGCACCCTGCTGACCGAAGACGACGCCCCGGCCCTCGACATCGGCCCGCTCCTCGCGCAGTACCCCGGCCCCGTATCGGTGGTCTGGGGTCGCGAAGACGCCGTGCTGCCGGCCGAAAACGCTGCTCAGCTGGACGAGGTGCACTACGTCGAGGGTGCCGGCCACATGGTGCACCTGGAGAAACCCGCGGCCGTCGTCGAGGTCGCGACGGTGCTCGTCGAGTCTGTCGGCGAAGTCACCGAGGCTTCCGATCACGGCCCGTCGGCGGGCACACTGACCGAGGGAGGCCGGGTGGACTAGGAGCGGTGGTTGGGCGAGCAGCACCTCGAGGCAGCGTTGCCGGTCGGGGTTGATCCTCGACAGCACGCGCGCGCCCTCGCCCGCGTCCACGAAGCCGCCGTCGCGGGCGAAGCGCTGCCCAGCGCACCCCGGACGGTCATCGGCGAATCCTGGTCACGCGTCCAACGGCTCGGCATCGACCCCGACCGCGGGCCCGCCGTCCCGATCCTCGGCGCCGCCGAGCTCGAAGAACGTCGCCGCGCCAGCGGTCTGACGCCGTTGCTGCCCCTGTTGCGCGGCGGCCTGCTCAGCCTGGCCGAGCAGGCCGCGCACATCATGGTGATCGTCGACGCCGCCGGCCACGTCCTCTGGCGCGACGGCTCCAACCCCGTCCGCCACCGCGCCGACCGGCTCGGGTTCGTCGAAGGCGTCGACTGGCAGGAGGAATCCGTCGGCACCAACGCCATCGGCACCGCGCTCGTCGCGCGACGGCCGGTGCAGGTCTACTCCGCCGAACACTACGTGCGCGCCCAGCACGACTGGACCTGTGCCGCCGCGCCGCTGCACGACCCCCGCGACGGCCGGTTGCTCGGTGTCGTCGACCTCTCCGGTCCCGCCTCGACGGTCCACGCCACCACCCTCGCCCTCGTCGCCGCCGTCGGCCGGCTCGCCGAATCGCAGCTGCGCACCAGCCACCTGACGGACCTGGAGCACCTGCGCGGGGTGGCGGTCCCCTTGCTGGCCAAGGTTTCCGGCCGCGCGCTGGTGACCGATCGGCACGGCTGGATCGCTGCCGCCACCGGCTTCGCGCCCAGCGGACGCCTGCCGCTGCCGGGTTCCGTCGAACCCGGACCGCTCTGGCTGCCCGCCTACGGCCAGTGCTTCGTCGAGCCGTTGCCCGGCGGCTGGCTCGTCCGGCTGGTCGCGGGGGAGCCCGCGGGGAACGCTGCGCTGCCAACCCGGGTTGCGCTCGATCTGCGCAGTCCCGGCGAGCCCCTGCTGACCGTCTACGGCGCCGCGGGCGAATGGACCCACCGCGTCTCCCCGCGTCACGCGCAGTTGCTGACCGCGCTCGCCGCGCACCGAAGCGGTTGCAGCGCTTCACAATTGGCCGCGGTGCTCTTCGGGGACGCGACGCGCACGGTCACCGTCCGCGCCGAAGTTTCCCGGCTGCGCCGGATCGTGGGCGGGATCGTGGTCGGGCGGCCGTACCGGTTCGCCGACAACCTCGACGTCGTCGTGCACGGATCCGCTGTGGCCGGGTAGTTTCGGCGCTGCGCACGCGGGTTGTGCGCGTTGCCCCGCGTACGCGCAACCACCATTGGTGTGAGTGATCTTCCTTGCCCGCGTGGCAAGCGGCGATGGTGTGCACCATGACCAAGCGAACTTCGGTGCGGCAGCGCCGGGTCTCCGCCGAGCTGCGGTTGCTGCGCCTGGAGGCGGGGCTGACGTGCAAAGAGGTTTCCGACGGCCTCGGCTTCTCCGAGAGCAAGATCTCCCGCATGGAGACGGGCAACCGCGGCCTGTACACCGACGACGTCTCCACCATCCTCGGCTTCCTCAGAGCCCCGAGCGAGAAGCGGCAGGAGCTGATGCAGCTGCTGCGCGAGGGAGAACAGCGCAACTGGCACGAGATCCACGGCAAGCTGCCACCCAATTGGAAGCAGCTGATCCGCTTCGAGGACGAAGCTTCGGCCATCAAGAACTACGAGCCGCTTTTGATTCCGGGGCTGGCGCAAACCCCCGAGTACACGCGGGCTTTGGTTCACAGCATCGACCGACAGCTGGATGAGATCGACGTCGACAAACTGATCGCCGCGCGGGTGAGCCGCCAGCTCGTGTTGAGCCGGGCGAACGGTCCCGCGGTACACCTGCTGATCGAGGAAGGGGTCCTGCGAAGGTTCGTCGGTGGGCCGGAGGTGATGCGCGGGCAGCTGCAGCACCTTCAGCTGATGGCAAACCGGTCAAAGGTCACCCTCCAAGTGGTGCCGTTCTCAGCAGGCGGTCATCCCGGCCTCGAAGGTCCCCTCGTGCTGCTCGAATTCTCCGAGCAGCCGACTCTCGCTTACGCGGAAACCCGTGGCGCCAGCAGCTTCCTCGAAGATGAAGCATCAGTCGCACGCGTTCGGCATGCCTGGGGTGGCCTACTTCGCACTGCCTTGTCACCGGATGACTCAGCTAGGCTGATTGCCAGATTGATCGGCAACCCATCCGAGGAGCCCGAACCATGATCGTCACCGATCCCGCTCAGGCCACTTGGCGGAAGAGTTCTTACAGCTCCACAGAGGCCAACTGTGTCGAGGTCGGGTCCTGGCGCAAGAGTTCCTTCAGCACCGACCAGGCCAACTGCGTCGAGGTTGGTGGCTGGCACAAGAGTTCTCACAGCACCACGCAAGCGAACTGTGTCGAGGTGGCCACCTCCGTGGTGGAGGTCGGAGTGCGGGACACGAAGGACCGTGCGGCTGGTCACCTCACCGTTTCGGCTGAAGCGTGGACCTCGTTCCTCACCGCCGTCACGCGCTGAGAGAGATCACGTGCTGGTGACACCTTCCGGGTGAGGTTCGCCCGCCTGTCCGTGACCGGCTACCTTCTGCGGGTGGCGTACGGGGAGGATCGGGGATGACCAGCACGGTGACGCGGCCGGAGACGTCTGCGCCCGCTGGGGGCGCGGACGCGCCCCCGCCGGAGGAGCCGGAAGGCCGCAGCGGCATCGCGGGGCTCTTGGAGCTGCCCGGCCAGGCGGTGCGCGCGGTCGTGAGAACGGCGAAGACGACGCCGGGCCGGCTGTCGGTGATCGCGGTCGGTGTGGTGCTGCTGTCGCTGGTGGCGGGGCTCGTCGCGACGCTGTCCGTGCAGGACAAAGATGACACGATCGAGGGTTTGATCGACCACCGCGAGCCACTCGCCGTGGCGGCGCAGCAGGTTTTCCGCTCGCTCTCGGACGCGGATGCGACGGCGGCGACCACGTTCCTGTCGGTGGGCACCGAACCGCCCGAGCTGCGCAAGAAGTACGAGCAGGACATCGCCGAGGCCGGTTCGGCGCTCGCGAAGGCCGCTTCGGACACCGCGGACGTGGGTGACGCCGCTCACCAGGTGGACATCCTGAACCAGAAGATCCCCGTGTACACCGGGATCGTCGAGACGGCGCGCGCGAACAACCGGCAGGGGTTCCCGTCGGGGGCTTCGTACCTGCGGGAGGCGTCGCAGCTGATGCGGTCGACGATCCTGCCCGCGGCGGAAGCGCTGTACAACGCCGACACGACCAAGCTGTCCGACGAGCAGGACGACAGCACGTCGTTCCCGTGGGCGGCCGTCGCGCTGCTCCTGGTGCTGGTGGCGGCGCTCGTCGTGACGCAGGTGTACCTGACGCGCAAGACGAACCGCGTGCTGAACATCGGGCTGCTGGTGGCCACGGCGTGCGTGATCGTGTCGATGCTGTGGGGCGCGGTCGCGCTCGTCTTCCAGGGCACCTCCGTGGCTTCGGGCAAAACCGATGGGACCTCGCAGGTCGACGTGCTGGTCCGCGCGCGCATCGCGGCTCTGCAGGCGCGCGCCGACGAGACCCTGACGCTCGTCGCGCGTGGTGACGGGCAGTCGTACGACCAGCAGTTCATCACGCTCGCGGAGAAGCTCGTGGGCGCCGACGGCCAGGGCGGGCTCCTCGGCCACGCCCGTGACCTCGCGGCCGGCACGCCGGGTCAGCAGAAGATCGAGGCCGCCGAGCAGGCCGCACGCGAGTGGTCGCTGGCGCACCTTCAGGTGCGCAAGCTGGACGACAGCGGGGAGTACCAGCAGGCCGTCGACTTCGCGACGAGCGTGAGCCAGGGCAGCGCCGCGGCCGCGTTCGCCCGGCTCGACGCGAACCTGCAGGACGCGATCGAGGTGTGCCGCCAGGAGTTCCTCGACGACACGCAGTCCGGTGACCGGTGGCTGACGGCGCTGGCGCCGGGCGTCGCGGTGCTGGCGGTGCTGGCGGCGGGTGGCGTGACCGTGGGCGTGCGCGAACGCCTGCGGGAGTACCGGTGATCCCGGCTTCGCCGGTGTGTGTGACTGTGCTGGACCTGACTGTGTTCGAGGGGACTGGGGGCGTGCGGATCGTGGGTGTGCGGAGAAGATTCGAGGAGTACCGGTGATTCGGTCGCGTCACTTGTTCCGGGCGGCCGCGCTGGTGGTGGTCGCAGTCTTGGCTTCCGCTTGCGGGTCGGCACTCCAGCCGATCGATCCGGCTCCGGTGAGTGACGCGGCCTGGCCGATGCCCGCCGACGTCGGTGGTCCGGACGCGACCGCCGGTGGCCCCGCGGACGACAGCTGCGACCCCACCGCGAGCCTTTCGCCGGCGGGCGCGTCGACGAGTTCTCCGTCGGTGGCGAAGATCAAGGCGCGCGGCAAGCTGATCGCGGGCGTCGACCAGACCACGTACCTGTTCGGTTTCCGGAACCCGAAGACGGGCAACCTCGAGGGTTTCGACATCGACATGGTCGACCAGATCGCCGCCGCGATCTTCGGCACCGCCGAGGGCCACGTGCAGTACCGGGCGATCGCGTCGTCGCAGCGGGAGCAGGTGCTGAAGGACCACCAGGTGGACGTGGTGGTGCGGACGTACTCGATCACCTGCGCCCGCTTGAAGGAAGTGGCTTTCTCGACGGTGTACTACGTCGCGGGCCAGAAGATCCTCGTGCCGAAGGCTTCCAACGCCGAGTCGCTGTCGGACCTGAAGGGCAAGCGCGTCTGCGCCACCAAGCAGTCCACGTCGCTGGCCAAGATCGCCACCGACCCGGCCCACCCGATCGCCGTCTCCGTCGACAACTGGTCCGACTGCCTGATCATGCTCCAGCAACACCAGGTCGACGCCGTCTCCACCGACGACACGATCCTCGCCGGCATGGCCGCCCAGGACCCGACCGTCAAGGTCGCCGGCGACCCCATGACCACGGAGAACTACGGCATCGGCATGCCCAAGGACGAACCCGACCTGGTGCGCTTCGTGAACGGCGTCCTCGACACCGTCCGCGCCGGCGCCTGGCAAACGAGCTACCAGAAGTGGGTCGGCTCCCGCCTGGGCCCCGCCTCGCCTCCGTCGCCGAACTACAAGTGATGCCTTCGCCCGCGTCCTGTTTCGCTGCCGGTTTCCGGCGTTCCCCCGGGCGCGACGGGGGCTGGGCTGCCACTTCGCACCTCGGTTCGCCGGTGGCCGCGTCGCCTGCGCTGCCCGCGTTCCGGCCGAGCGCTGCCTCGCGAGGGGGCCTTTTGCGCCGCCGAAGTGCGAGTAGCCCGATGTCCCCGACCGCGCGCGCATTCCGTTCGCCGGTGCCTGCCGGCTCCTGGTGTTCCCCGCTGCGCGACGGAGCCTGGGCGGCCGCCCCTTCGCGCGTCGGCTCGCCTGCGCCGCCCGCGCCGATCGTCGCGTCGCGAGGGGACCGTTCGTGCCGCCGGAGTGCAGGCAGCTCGATGCCTTCGGCCCCGCTCCGTTCGTCGTTGCCGGAGGGCTCCCGGCGTTCGCTGCGGGGCGACCGGGCCTGGGCCGGCGCCCAACCCACGTCGGTTCGCTGGTGGCTGCAGCGCCACCCGCGTTCCGGCCGAGCGCCGCGTCGGATCTTTGCCGCCGAGATGCGAGTAGCCCGATGTCGTCTCGCGCATCGTTCGCCGTTGCCTGCGAGCCCACAGCGTTCCCCGCTGCGCGACCGGGCCTGGGCGGCCGCCCCTTCGCGCGTCGGCTCGCCTGCGTTCCGGCCGACCGCCGCGTCGCGAGGGGACCTTTCGTGCCGCCGATTTCCGCCCAGTGCGAACGGGCCAGTCGTGCCGTTTCGCAGGTGGGGCGGGGGTTTCGCGGGCGCTTCGGTGGTCCGTTCGAACGGACCTGCGCGGTCCGGACCCCACGATCGTGACGCCCGTCTAGGATCACTGACGGAGTTTTTCCGCGAGCTCGGGAGGTAGTTGTGTCGGAGGAGCCGCGCCGTCCTCGGCACGCCGCGCCGGACGAGAACGCGGGCGCCGAGACGCCTTCGTGGACTCCGCCGCCGCCCGTCCGCTGGGACACGCCCGAGCCGTCCGTCTCGGGCCGCCTCGACCCGGCCGCCCGCCCCGCCGACCCCGAATCCCCGACGGTGATCAACACCCCCGTCTACCGCCCGTCGACGCCGGCGCAGGGGGAGCCGCAGCCGCCGTGGGCGCGGCCGGGCCAGGCTGGTTCAGGCCAGCCCGGCCAGTATTCGCCGAACACCGGCAGCCAGCCCGCCCCGGGCGCCTACGCACCGGCCCAGGGCACCGGCTACCCGCCCGGTCAAGGCACGGGCAGCCAACCGCCTTCCGGCGGCTACCCGCCGGCGCAGAGCACCGGTAGCCGACCCGCGCCCGGGTATCCGTCGCAGGGCCAGGCGTACCCGCCGAACCCGCAGTCGCAGTCGCGCGCGCCCGGCTACCCGCCCCAGTCCCACACCGGCCAGCAGCGCCACCCCGTCCGCCCCGGCACCCAAGGCCAGCCCTATCCCGGCGGCCCGCAGTACGCCGGCCAGCCCGGCAACCGCACCGCCGAACCGGGTGCGCAGCGCACCCCGTCCCGCCCCGCCGAACCCGGTCCGGGCGAAGCCGAAGCGCAGTCCGGCAACCTGACTTCCCCGCCCTCCGAAGGCACCCCGGACTCCGCACCGAGCCGCGCCGCCAAGGAAACCGGGGACTCCGACGCGCCGAAGTCCGCGGCAGACAAGAAACTCCCCGGCGCCGAAGACCCCACCCGCCCTCCGGGCGACCTCGCGCCGGTCATCGTCCCGCAGTCGCAGCAGCCGGTCGCGCCCGTCGATCCGGCGGCGCCGATGCCCACCAGCGTGCTCGCCAACCCGAGCCCCGGCACGCAGAGCATCATGCCGCCGTCGCCGCGGGTGCAGCCGAAGGAAGACCTGCCCGACCCGGGCACGGACAGCGTGATCGCGGCGTCCGGCAGCGAAGGCCGCGAAAGCAGCGAACAGGGCAGCCAAGGCAGCCAGGGCACGGGCACCGGAACGGGCTCGCACGGCACCAGCGGCACCGGCTCGTTCCCCGGCACCTCGCGCCGCACCGGCAGCCGCACGTCTTCACGACGGTCGAGGCGCGGCCGCCTGGGCGCCGGCCTCATCGACGTCCCCCCGGTCCCGTACCGCGATCCGTCCACGGCCGTCCTCCAGAACCCGGTCGTCTCCGAGGAAAAGCGCTTCTGCGGCAACTGCGGCGCGAAGGTCGGCCGCGCCAAGGACGGCAAGCCCGGCAGCCCCGAAGGCACGTGTGAGAACTGCGGCACGTCCTTCTCGTTCCTGCCGAAACTGCAGCCGCACGAGCTCGTCGGCGGCCAGTACGAAGTGCTCGGCGCCCTCGCGTACGGCGGCCTCGGCTGGATCTACCTCGCGCAGGACCACAACGTCTCCGACCGCTGGGTCGTCCTCAAGGGCCTGATCGACACCGGCGACGCCACCGCGATGGCTGCCGCCGCCAACGAGATGCGGTTCCTCGCCGAGGTCGAGCACCCGAACATCGTCAAGATCCACAACTTCGTGCAGCACCCGGACGCCCAGACCGGCAACTCCGTCGGCTACATCGTGATGGAGTACGTCGGGGGCCAGTCGCTGCGGCAGCTCGCCCTGCAGCACCACCGGGAGAGCAAGCGGCCGGAGCCGTTGCCGATCGGCCAGGTCATCGCGTACGGCCTCGAGATCCTGCCCGCGCTCGGCTACCTCCACAGCCAGGGCCTGCTCTACTGCGACCTCAAGCCCGACAACGTGATCCAGACCCACGAGCAGCTGAAGCTGATCGACCTGGGTGCCGTCCGGCGCGTCGACGACTACGAGAGCCCGCTGTTCTTCACCACCGGCTACAGCGCGCCCGAGCTCGCGTCGCAGGGTGCGTCGATCTCGTCGGACCTCTACACCGTCGGGCGCACGCTGGCCGTCCTGAGCTTCGAGTTCCAGGGCTACACCACGAAGTTCAAGACGGCGCTGCCCGGTCCGGACCAGGTGCCGCTGTTCGCGCTCTTCGGTTCGTACTACCGGTTCCTCAAGCGCGCGACCCACAACGACCCCGACCGCCGG
This sequence comes from Amycolatopsis sp. NPDC051903, assembly GCF_044452505.1. NCBI lineage: Bacteria > Bacillati > Actinomycetota > Actinomycetes > Pseudonocardiales > Pseudonocardiaceae > Amycolatopsis > Amycolatopsis sp. NPDC051903. Next base: position 141,000 of record NZ_JBITBT010000001.1, read on the forward strand.
TTCCTGGCCGCCGAAGACATGGCCGACCAGCTCACGGGCGTGCTGCGCGAGATCATGGCGCTCGGCACGAACAAGCCGCGCCCGGCCGCGTCGACGGTGTTCGGCCCGGAGAGCCGGACGTTCGGCGTGCACCTGGTCGTACCCGAGGCCGGCACGAGCGTGCCGCTGCCCGAGCCCGCCGAGGTCGTCGCCGGACTGCCGATCCCGCAGGTCGACACCGACGACCCCGCCGCCGGCGTCCTCGCCACCACCACGGCGCTCGACCCGCGCGAGGCCATCGAGGCCCTCGCGGGCGCGCCGCGGGAGTCGATCGAGGTGCGCCTGCGGATCGTCCGCGCGCGCATCGAGCTGGGCGAGTTCGTCGAAGCCCAGCGCCAGCTCCAGGCCGCCCAGTACCTCGCCATCCGCGGCGGCTTCCCGCACGACTGGCGCATCGACTGGTACCGCGGCCTCATCGAACTGGCCGGCGCCCGCCCGCGCGTCGCCCACGTCGCCTTCGAAGCCGTGTACGACGACCTCCCCGGCGAGATCGCGCCGAAGCTCGCGCTCGCCGTCAGCGCCGAAGGTGTCGGCGACTACTTCGGCGCCGCGCGCTACTACGAGCTCGTCTGGCGCACCGACCGCACCTACGTGAGCGCCGCCTTCGGCCTCGCCCGCGTGTACCTGGCGCAGGGCGCGCGCACCAGCGCCGTCGAAGTCCTGGAAACCGTCCCCGCGACCTCCACGCACTACCTCGACGCCCAGGTCGCCTCCATCAAGATCAAAACCCAGACCGGCAACGCCGAACAGACCACCGTGTCCGAACAGGACCTCCTCGACGCCTCCGTCCGCCTCGAACGCCTCAACCTCGACGCGGAACGCCGCACCCGCCTCTCCGCGGAAGTCCTGGAGGCCGCCTACGACTGGCTCCGCGCGGACTCCTCGACCCCCTCGGACACCTCCAAGGTCCTCGGCTACGCCCTGGAAGAACGCGACGTCCGCTTCGGCCTCGAACGCTGCTACCGCACCCTCGCCCGCCTCGCCGGCTCGGCGGAGGACCGCATCACGTTGGTGGACCGCGCGAACTCGATCCGCCCGCGCACGCTGACGTAGCTGCTAGGTCCGCCGGTTTTCGGACTGGCCTGGTGGGGTGCGGCTTCGTTTGTGTGCCGGGTTGGCGTAGCTGCTCGGCCGGTGCCTGCCGGCGGGTTTGGGACTGGCCCGGCGGGCGCGGCCTCGGTTGCGTGCAGGGTTGGCGTAGCTGCTTGGCCAGTGCCTCCGCACCGGCTTTCGGACTGGCCTGGTGGGTGCGGCTTCGTTTGTGTGCAGGGTTGGCGTAGCTGCTTGGCGAGTGCCTGCCCACCGGTTTTCGAACTGGCCTGATGGGCCCCGCCTCGGTTGCGTGGCGGGTTGGCGTAGCTGCTCGGCCAGTGCCTCCGCACCGGCTTTCGGACTGGCCTGGTGGGCTCCGCCTCGGTTGCGTGCGTGTTGGTGTAGCTGCGGTCGGTGCCAGCCGGTGCTGGTTCTGCTTTGGCGTGCGCCGCCGCGTTCCGCCTGCGCACGCTGACGTGGCCCCGTTCGGTCCGATCCGGTCTTCGATCCGGCGGGGCGAGCGCTCGACTGCCTTGCCACGTGCATCCGTACCGGCCGACTCCTCGCCGTAGCTTCAGGGATGCGCGCATCCCACCGGTGCTCGAACCGGCCCGGCGGGCCCGACTAGAGCCGCTGCGTGATCTCGGTTCGAGCCTCGATCACCCGTTCTTGCCTTCTCACGTCAGCGAACCCCGGGCCAGCAGCCGAGCCACTGCTAGCCGCGGTCATCCCCGTGTGCGCCCGCAAACCCCGCATCGGCCGTTGGGCTTGGCGCGGCCACCCGGCTCCAACGAGATGCCCCTGCGCGCGTAAACGCGCAGCCCGCACGCCCGTCACCCGGCAAACCTCGCCCCACGCCCATCCACCCGAAGTTGTCCACAGCATCCCCAAGTTGTGGACAACTCGGCCTCCAACTGGCTCAACCAGCGTTTTTGTCGGTGCCCACCGGTAGAATGGACTCGGGGACGCCCCCCTCGGGAGGGCGGGGGCCTGTCCGCCCGAGCCCCGCGCCCACAACAGCCCGGCCTGAAGCCGGCGAGCGGACGAGACCACAGGTCAGGGGTTGATCTCCCACTCCTCATCACGCTGCCGCTTCTGCTTTTCGCGGGCGTCGGCCAGCTTTTGGAGCGCCGTGGGGTCACCGTGGGTGGTGAAGTGCTCGAAGCCGACCGCCACGAAGAGGGCGCGGGCCGTCACCGCGATGGGGCCGTCGGGGGAGTCGAGGTGGCCGTCGGCGCTCACGTAGATCTTGCGGCCCGCTGTGCCGTCCAGGCGGGCTTCGATGTGCAGCGTCGAGCCGACGGGCACGGGGCGGCGGAAGTCCGTTTCGAGCTTGCCCGTCACGGCGGGGCGGCGCAGCAGGTTGCCGACCGCGGAGCCCAGGGCCTCGTCGAACGCGCACGCCAGCAGCCCGCCGTGGGCGAGGCCGGGTGCACCCTGGTGGGCGGGCGTCACGGTGAACTTCGAGAGCACCGTGTGCCCCTCGCCGACGACCGAGCGCAGGCGCAGGCCCGCGTCGATCTCGTCGCCGCAGCCGAAGCACTCGTCGAAGTGCACACCCAGTTCGGTACCGGGCGAAGGGGCCTTCGGGTGCACCTCGGGAGGCTCCACGGACACCGGCGGCCACGGTCCTGAAACACGACTCATGCGCTGACGTTAACCCGCCAGTAGCCGTTCGGGGTACGCGGCCTGACCTGCGACGCGCGTTTTCCTCGGCGCACAGTAGTCGGAAAATTCCGGACGGTAGATATTTCGCGACTCACGCTGCCGATTAATCCACGCGGGACGAGACTCGGGAAATGAGCTGTTTCGGAGCTACTGGGTCGCGTACGAGGAGGTCGTCGCGGGGATGAGTGAGGCAACGGCGAAGAAGCCGGACGTGGACCAGAGAACCGTCAAACGAGCGGTCTGGGCCTCCGCAATGGGTAACGCGACCGAGTGGTACGACTACGGCGTCTTCACGTCGGGTGCGATCGCGACGAGCATCGGCACGGTGTTCTTCCCCGGCGAGGGCAACGCTGTGCTGAAGTCGCTCGCGCTGGTCGCGGTCGGGTTCGTCGTGCGGCCGTTCGGCGGAGCGTTCTTCGGTCCACTGGGCGACAAACTGGGGCGCCAGAAGGTCCTCGCGATCACGATCCTGCTGATGTCGGGCTGCACCTTCCTGGTGGGCGTGCTCCCGACGTACGCGGGCAGCTACAGCATGGGCATCGGCGCGCCGATCGCGATCCTGTTGCTGCGCTTGATCCAGGGCTTCTCCACGGGTGGTGAGTACGGCGGCGCGGCAACGTTCATCGCCGAGTACGCACCGACGAAACGCCGTGGTTTCTTCGGGTCCTTCCTCGAGTTCGGGACGCTGAGCGGCTACGTGCTGGGCAACGTCGTCGTGCTCGCGGTGACGCTGTCGCTGCCGATGGACCAGGTCGAGGCGTGGGGCTGGCGGATCCCGTTCTTCGTCGCGCTGCCGCTGGGCCTCATCGGTCTGTACCTGCGGTCGCGGCTCGAGGACACGCCGGAGTTCAAGCGCCTCGAGGCGGCCGGCGAGAAGCCGGAGAAGGCGCCGCTGAAGGAGACGTTCACCCGCAACTGGCGGATGATCCTCAACCTCATCGGCATCGTCCTGCTGCTGAACATCGCGGACTACATGCTGCTGACGACGATGCCGACGTACTTCACGGACACGTTGCACATCAACGACAACACGTCCACCTTGATCATCATCGGCGTCGAGCTGGTGCAGATGGCGATCATCCTGCCGCTGGGTGGGCTGTCCGACCGGATCGGCCGCAAGCCGCTCCTGCTGACGGCGGCGATCGGGTTCCTGGTGCTGAGCTGGCCGTGCATCAAGCTGATGCAGTCCGGCAGCATCCTGTGGCTGATCGTCGGGTTCGGCATTGTCGCGCTGCTGCTGGTCCTGATGCTCGCCGTGATCGGCTCGACCTTCCCGGCGATGTTCCCGACGCGCGTGCGGTACGGCTCGTTCGCCATCGGTTACAACGTGTCGACCTCGCTGTTCGGCGGGACCTGTGGTGTCGTCGTGACGGCCCTGATCCAGAGCACCGGCAACAAGGACTGGCCGGCGTACTACCTGATCATCGCCGCCGCGATCGCGCTGATCCCGATCATCAAGATCCCGGAGACCGCGCGGGTGCCGATCGAGGAGATCGACACCTCCGACTCGGGCGGCAAGCTGGCCGGCGCCACGCGCTGAGCCTCGTCCCACGAGAAACGGCCCGTCCCCTGCTGCCAGGGGACGGGCCGTTTCCTTTGTAGACAGTTGGTCAGCGCGGCTCAGCCGGCTGACTCGTCTCGCTGCGCTCAGCGCACCTCGGCGACAACCTCGGCCGGACGGGGAGCGAAGCGCTTCCGCGACCAGATCGCCAGCCCACCGGCGATACCAACAGCTACTACGGTTTCCATGATCAGTGCCGCGAACACCATTTGCTTCCTCCTCAGGTTCTCGGGCCGGCGGCGCCGGCTGAGCAACGGACTTGTCGACGGTCCGCGTGACCGCCACTGGGAACATCGCCACGAAGGCCGCGGATATTTCGCCGAAAACCCACCTCTCGGGGGTGACGTCCGCCACCCTCCTGTCGAGGGGGTAACAGGGGTCTGAACAGGGGAAACGTCCTCACTGAGTGAGATGTTCAGACCAAAATTTCGTCGCGTTCGTCCGGCTCGGTTTACGACCGGTCGTCTCACTCCGCGGGCTGCCGGATTGGTCTGTTGGCCGCCGCGGCGGGGGCGCGAACGGTCCCCTCGCACGACCGGGCACGAGCGGTCCTCTCGCCCCGCCGATCCTTCTGGTCCACTCGCGCTCCCGCCCGAATTGGTCTACCCGCACCCCTCCCGCAGCGACTGGACCAATCCTGCACACGAGCGGCACCACCGGCCCCTTCGTGGCTCTCGCGCGGTGCGACTGGACCATTCGCAGCTCCCTGGCGGCGCCAGCGGTCCACTCGCGCGGGCGGCGCGTAACAAGCGGACCCCTCGCAACGCTCACTGCGAGCGGTCCACTCGCTCCACTCGGTTTGCACGGCTCCTTCACGGCCCCGCGGCGGGCACCACCGGTCCACTCGCGCGGGCGGCGTGTAACAACCGGACGTCTCGCAACGCTCGCCGCGAGCGGTGCACTCGCTCCACTCGGATTGCACGGCCCCTTCTCGGTCCCGCTGCGGGCACCACCGGTCCACTCGCGCGGGCGGCGTGTAACAACCGGACGTCTCGCAACGCTCGCCGCGAGCGGTCCACTCGCTCCACTCGGGTTGCACGGCCCCTTCTCCGTCCCGCTGCGGGCACCACCGGTCCACTTGCGCCGAAGCACCGACGCGACTGGCCCACTCGTGCCGAGCCACCGGCGTGACTGGTCCCCTCGTGCCACCGCCGCGGCATGACTGGCCCGTTCGTGCCGCCGCGCCGGCACGACTGGACCACTGGTGCCAATCGATGGCACGGCGGGCCAGACGATGAAACGCCGACCTAATCGGTCCATCCGTGCCAATGCACCGGCACGACTGGTCCACTCGTGTCGACGCCTCGTCGCGACTGCTCCACTCGTGTCGAAGCACTGGCGCGACTGGTTCCACTCGGGCGGAAAGTCCGGCAGGACAGGTCCGCTGGCGCCACCGGCTCCGGTATGACTGGACCACTCGTGCCGGGACACAGACACGACCGGTCCCTTCGCACCACCGCGGCAACACGGGCGGTCCGCTGGTACCGAAGCAGCGGCCTCACTGATCCACTGGTATCGAAGTGCTGGCGCGGCCGGGCCTTTCGGGCTCAGCCGGCATCACCGGCCCACTCGTGCTCCGGCACGATCGACCCCTTCGCCGGGCGTCGTCATGCCTAGTCAATTGGTGCCGAGGCGGCGACCTGACCGGTCCGCTCGCGCCGAACCGCCGAACCGCCGACACTGCCGGCTTTTTCGTGCTGTCGCGGGGCGCGACCGGTCCACTCATGCCGAACCGCAGGCACCACTGGTCCCTCCGCGCCGCCGCCGCGGCGCCACCGGTCCACTCGCGCGGCAGGCCCCCCGGCCGCCGCGTCAGCGGGTGGTGGCGGTGGGCGGCGCGGGGGTGTTTTGGGTCGGCAGCGTGGCCAACGGGGGAGCGTGCGAGGGCGTCCGCGGCGACGACGGCAGCGTCCGCGGCGGTTCGCCGGGAGCTTGGCCCGGCCGGCGCGGCGGGGTCTCCGTCCCGGACTGAGTCGTCTCGGGAAGAGGCGGGGCGGCGGGCAGGGAAGAACCGGGGGCGGCGGAAGGAGAAGGCACCGGAGCGACCGTCGACAACCCGGGCCCGGCCGGCTCGACCGGGGCCGGGCCGGCGGTGCCCCGGTGGCCGACCGCCAGGCCGGCCAGCACGAGGACCAGCGCCGTCGCCATCGAGCTGCCCGCGACCGCCAGACGTTTGCGGCGGCGCCGGATGCGGGAGCCGCGGGTGATCACGTCCGAGGCGGACAGCGAGAGCGGCGGGCCGGCGGGCGGGTGGGAGAACAGTGCGCGAACGTCCGGATCCTCCACGACGTCACCTCCCTCCGGTGATCGGCACGGCCGCGAAGTGCGGCCCCAGCTTCGCCCTCAAAGTCGCCAGCCCGCGAGCGGCCTGGCTCTTCACCGTGCCGGTGCTGCAGCCGAGCGCCGCGGCCGTCTCCTCGACGGACAGGTCCTCGAAGTACCGCAGCACCAGCACGGCGCGTTGACGGGGCGCCAGGACAGCCAGCGCCCGCTGCACCACCAGTTCGTCGTCCGTCACCGACGAAGCGGCCGGGACGTCCGGTGGATCGTCCGTCAGCCGCTCGCGTTTCCAGCGGCTGCGGCGGTTCTCGGCGAGGAACGTGCGGAGCACGACCTTGCGGGCGTACGCGTCCAGGCTGTCGCGGCGGGACAGCCGCGGCCAGGCGAGGTACAGCTTGAGCAGCGCGGCCTGCGTGAGGTCCTCGGCGCGGTGCCAGTCGCCGCACAGGAGGAACGCCGTCGACCGCAGGCTGTGCGCGCGCTCGCCGAAGTACCGGGCGAACTCGCCGTCCCACGGCGAGCCCGGCCCGGACGTCGGACGCGAGCGGGAGATCACCTGCGCGATCAGCCCCAGATCGCCGGCAGGTTCGCCTCGCCCGTCGGGCCCGCGGGGATCGCGGTCGGCACGCGGACCTGGCCCGGCGCGCGCGTCGGCAGCGACGGGACGGCCGTCGGCGGGGCGACCTCGGTCGGGCGCTGCGCGGGCAGCGTCGGCGCGGTCGGCAGGGCGGTGGCGGGCGGCTTGGCGGGCAGCGTCGGGGCCGTCGGCTGGGTGGCGGCAGGCGGAGCCTGAACCGGCGCCGGCTGCGCGAACGCCACCGCCCCGCCCGTCACGGCGCCGCCGGCCAGCAGCAACGCACCCACACTCAACGCGAAACGAATACGCAAGACATCTCCTCGACTCGGGCGGGCACCCCCCGGCGCCCCTTCTGCCGGTAGTCATGCCGTCGCCACCCACTCGGGTTGCATCGACTTTTTCCCGATCCCGAAGGGACCGTTCGCCCCGCGAAAAAACGGCCGGGGGCCCCGAACGGGACCACCCGGCCGTCTGCCGCGAAACCGTCAGGCCAGCGCGGAGAGCTTGCTCCACGAAGCCCAGTCGTACGTCCAGTCGCTGTAGTCGCCGTCCTTGGCGGTCAGCGTCTGCGTGCTGCCCGTGATCTCCACCGGGTCACCGGGGAGCACGCTGTCGTAGTAGATCTTCGCGTTGGCCGGAGACAGGTTCAGGCAGCCGTGCGAGATGTTCTTCTTGCCCTGCGCCCAGACGGAGCCGGCGAGGCCGTGGATGAACTCGCCGTTGTTGGAGATCCGAACGGCCCACGGCACGTTGACGTCGGTGTAGCCGTAGCGCGGGTTGCTCATCGAGTACGTCGCGTGCTTCGACATCACCACGTGCACCCCGCTGTGGGTGACGCGGCCCGGGTCGGAGTCCAGGCCGTAGCTGACCGGGAAGTCCATGACCTGCTTGCCGTCGCGGATCACCTGCATCCGGTGCTGCTGGGTGTTGCCCTTGACGATCTGCGAACGCCCGATCGTGAAGCTCGCCGAGACGTCCTGGCGCCCGTAGGTGCCGTTGCCCATCGCGACGCCGTAGATGTTCGCGTTGACCTTCACCGTCGTGCCCGGCTGGAAGTACTCCTTCGGCCGCCAGTGCACGGAGGTGTCGCCGTTGAGCCAGGCCCACGAGCCCTCGGTCTTCGGCGTCGTCTCCACCGACAGCGCCTTCTCCACGGCCGCCTTGTCCTTCACCGCGCTCGGGAAGGTCAGGGCGATCGGCATCGCGATGCCGTAGGTCTGGCCGTCGCCGACGTTCAGGCTGCCGGCCATCTGCCGCCGCGGCTTGACGGTGGTGAAGGCGCCGCTGATCTGCACCTGCTTGCCGTCGTTGCCCGTCGCCTGGCCCGACCAGGTGTACGTCTTGTTGTAACCGAGGTCCTCGGTCGTGCTCCAGCTCTTCTTGTCCGCCGACGGCTGGCCCTGCACCTGCTTGCCGTCGGGGTTCGTGAGCGTGACGGAGCCGAGCGTGCCGTCCGCGACGCTCACCTTCACCGGATCACCCGGCGACACGTCCTTCGCGCCCGCGGCGGGCGCCAGCGTGATGCTTGCCGGCTTCGCGACGGGCGCCTCCTTCGTGGGACCCCCGCCGGCGGCACCGCTCGCACTCACCGTCGCCGGGTCGCCGCTGCACGCCCCGAGCGCCAGCGCGGCCACGACCCCCAGCACCGCGATGCCGGCGCGGCGGCGCGCGAAGTGTCGGATAGTCACACCGATCCCCAATCTCCCCTGGACAACCCCAACCACCCAGACGTCCCGAAGCGCCCGGACGTTGATCGATTAGATGGTGACCAATGTCACACTGCCCGCGGGGCGGTGACGCACAACGTTCGACCGGCTTCGTTACGTGCACCGGCGAAGTCGGTCGATCTCCGGCGTTGCCGCGCTCAGTAAGCCTAACCGGCAGGACCGACAGCGGTGCGTAGGCAGCGATACGACGTTCCGGTGACGTGCGGGTCTGTGAACCGATCCAAGAGATCACGGGCTTCAGATTTGGCCAGATCCCGGTAGGCTGCTCAGCAGGCCGTCGTTTTGCGTGTTCGTGGCTTCACACTCGCGGAACTTCCGACGCGAGCCGTGGGGCCCTACAGCTCTTCGCTCCTCTCGTTGGAACCGCCCGGGATGGCCGGGGTGCCGCTTCGGTGGCATTCGAAGCGGATGTTTTTGCGAGGAGTACAGCGGTGGCGCAAGGCACTGTGAAGTGGTTCAACGCGGAGAAGGGCTTCGGCTTCATCGCGCAGGACGGCGGCGAAGGCGACGTGTTCGTTCACTACTCGGAGATCGAGGGCCGCGGCTTCCGCACCCTCGAAGAAAACCAGCGAGTGGAGTTCGAGGTCGGCCAGGGTCAGAAGGGGCCGCAGGCCCAGAAGGTTCGCGCGATCTGACACAGGCCCAGCGCGTTTTCTCAGGCCTGATTGGGAACCCCCGGCGAGCGATCGCCGGGGGTTCTTCTTTTTGTTGTGGGGGTTGAGGTTTCTGTGGAACGTGGGGGTCTGCCAGGGCGGGTGGGCGCTCTACTGTGAGTAGAACGGCCGGCTTGGGCGGATGGGCGGAGTTCTACTTTCGGTAGTAGTGGGGGATGATTGGTTCTGGTGGGGTGCGAGTGGGGGAATGGTGATTAGGCCAACGGAGTGACGGCGGCTCTTCGATTTGCGGGCGCGTCGTGAACGGTCACGGCGGGCGGTGGCGGTCCGGGTGCGAACGGTCCCGCCGCACGCGTCGCGGTGGGCAATTGATCCCTTTGGCGGTGTGGCTCCGCGCGAACGGTCCCATCGTTCTGGTCTGTCTGGCGCGAGCGGTCCCGTCGATGGTGGCGTTCCGGGCCTGAGCGGTCCCACTGCACCTGACGCGACGCGCGATCAGTCCCCTTGGCGGTGTGGTTTCCCGCGACCGGTCCCCTCGGCTCGTCGGCGTGGCACCAGTGGTCCAGTCGTGAGGCTGGCTTTGGTGTGAGCGGTCCCGCCGTTAGGGCAGCGGCGCGACCGGTCGATCGCCGCTACGACCTTGCGACCCTGGCGGACGGTTCCATCACGCAGCTGCTGCGGCGCGAGCGGTCCCATCGGCGGCGGTGCGGCGTCAGCGGTCCGATCGTGTGCGGCGGCGTGGCGCGGCGCGAGTGGTCCCGTCACGTCCGGAGATCCTGCGCGAGTGGTCCAGTCGTGCGGTCGTGGCGGCGCGAGCGGTCCGATCGGCCGCGCGCTGCGGCGCGAGCGGCCCTGTCGTGCGGTCGTGGCGGCGCGAGCGGTCCGATCGGCCCCGAGACGCGGTGCGACTGTTCGCACCGGTCGGCCGAGTCGCGGGGTGAGCGTGGTTCTTTCGGAGCAGTGGCGGCCGGCGAGCGGTCCCCTCTCGGGCGCGGTGCGGCGCGAACGGTCCAATCGTGCCGCCAGCACGCAAGCGGTCCGTTCCGACCAACAACGCCGCGCGACGGGTCCCATCGCCCACCTGTCAGCGCACGTAGAAGCCCCCGGCGACAACACGCCGGGGGCTTCTACGGGTCAGTGTCAGCGAACCGGGCAACCCAGCCGCTGAGCGGCGGTCAGCGGGGGAGTAGCGGTCCGTCGAACGAGCCGGCAGGGAAGGAGTACTCGTCGGTCAGTGCGTCGGACTCGCGGCGGTTCTGGGCGGAGGAGGCCTGGCCCTCCCAGGAGAGCCGTTCGAGGATCCACTCCATCGCGAGGGCCTGGGGCGAGATGTCGCGCTCGGCAGCGAGTTCCTTGAGCTGCTGGGACGCGATGAGGTTCATCCGCACCTGGTAGACCTGCGCTTCACCGAAGCGCTTGCCGGTGCCGGTGCTTTCGGGGTCGGCGTCCGGGGCGAGGGCTGCGAGGTAGCTGGTGAGCTCCTTGTCCTCGACGACTTCGTCGCCCACCGGCTTGGCGGCGTTGCGGTGCCGACCGGGGGGATCGGCCTTGAGGTTCGTACGGCTGCCGAGGCGGCCGAGTGAGGGAAGAGGCACCCGGACACGATAACGGTTAGGTCTCGGCAAACAAACCACTGTGAGACACGACACAAGCAATTTGCAGCCCGATAAGCGCATTCGACCACCTGATCAGCCCAACAGGCAAACGCCGTTCGACGACTGTCGGTTGATGCCGTTGATCATGGTGCGCAAGTGAACGAATCACCAGGTCGCTGTGCGAAACCGCAGAAATGGAGAGACCCCCGCGCCAGGGGGAGGAACGCGGGGGTCGGAGGGGATCTCCACAGGCGCTGACCGGGGGTGTGTCAGCACCATCGATTGTTGCACGAGTTCCGGGCTTCGGCGAGTGGGAGCGGTGAGAAATCCCGTCTCCGGTTCACATTCACCACCTCGTGAATGCATTGCACGATTGCTGTGGGTTGTGCGGAGAGTGTTCCCAGGTTCACTCTCCGGGGGGCTGCCCGTTGCGCTCGGCTCTGGTTAGCCTCGCGGCCAGTTGTTCCGAACCGGGCGGAGGGGCCATGAGCGGTTCTGTGGAAGTTCGACAGTTCCTCCTTCGGTACGAAGGTGCCGATGGAGGCAGTACGTCGCTGGCCGGCGGTGTGCCGGCGCAGCGCGGGGCCAACGACGCCCAGCGCGTTTCCGACGACCAAGTGCGCCGAGCGCGCCTCGCGGTCGCGAACGGGGCCCTCGGGGTCGAAGACTGCACCCAGCTGCTCGAGATGCTGGGGCTGGACCTCGACGAGAGCGGTCAGGCGCCCGTGCAGCGCTGAACTCCTGAACGTGACGGGACCGGTCGCGCCTGAGCGCGGCCGGCCCTCGTTTTCTGCGGAAGTTCCTTGGCGCACGTTTGGTAACAGTGTTATGTTTGCTGTCATGAAACTGGGAACGGGAACCGCGCGGGACATCCGCGGTGTGGTGCAGACGGTGGGCGGGGCGTTCATGACTTCGTCTGAGCTGGCCGAGGTCGAAGCGGCGGCCGGGCTGCCGGAGCGGACGTTGTACGTGCGCGGCCGCTCGGCGGTGCTCGGCGACGTGCCGCCGGTCGTGGCGGCGGAGGTGTTCGGGATCTTCCCGAAGTGGCTGTTCGAGCTGACGCTCCCGGCGGCCTCGGCGGTGCTCGACGCGCCGGGGTCCGTGCGCGCGTACGTCGAGGGCCTCGCGCGGTGGTCGCGGAACCACCTCGTGGACGTCGAGTCGCCGGCCGAGCTCGCCGATTTGCTACTGCGCGTGACGAACGCCGCCGACGCGAGCGGATTGGTGCTCTTCGCCGGCTGGCGAGCGGTCCCGACGCCCACCGGTGACGTCGAACGTCTCGGCTTCGCCCTCATGCTCTTCCGCGAACTCCGCGGCGGCCTCCACTTCGCCGCGCTGCGCGCCTCGGGGCTCTCCGTGCCCGACGCCGTCATCGTCGACCCAGAGGGCGGCCGCGGCCGGCTCCTGCGCACGGCGTGGTCGGCCGAGGACGCCGACGCCCTCATCGCCGCGGCTCGCCCGGACGCCGCGGAACGGTGGCAGACCGCCGAAACCCTCACCGACACCCGCGTCGACGAGCTCCTCGCCGCGGCCCTGTCTTCAGTCGAGATCGACGATCTGGCGCGTAGGCTGGCTTCGTTGGGCCGTTCTCGCAGGTCCTGACCCGTGCGAGGGTGTTAGTCACCCCCCGGTGCAGGGGCCTGGTGGCGTGCCCTATGCTTGTAATCGCTCCCGGGGGAACCTGAGAGCGCGGTCGGTCGGTTCGCCGAAACCGGCTGGGCTCCCATCGTTCAGTGGCCTAGGACTCCGCCCTTTCAAGGCGGCAACGCGGGTTCGAATCCCGTTGGGAGTACGCAGTACCAAGCAAGGCCCTGTGGCGCAGTTGGTTAGCGCGTCGCCCTGTCACGGCGAAGGTCGCGGGTTCGAGTCCCGTCAGGGTCGCAAGATCGTTCGGCTCCTAGCCGGCGTTCCCGGCCAGGTAGCTCAGTTGGTACGAGCGTCCGCCTGAAAAGCGGAAGGTCGCCGGTTCGACCCCGGCCCTGGCCACCACGGTTTACCTGCGAAAACAGGCCCCCAACCCGACCGGGTGGGGGCCCGTTTCGTATCCAGGGTCTCAACGGGTCTCACGCCGCATCCCTCCAGAAGTACTTGTTCAGCTGATCGGCCACCTCCTCCCGAGCCTCGACCTGCCCGAACCGGTGCAGGTCGGGAGCCGTTCTACTGCTCGCACATGCTCACTGCGCTGGGCGAGTGGGTGTGACCGTGGGGTTGCCGTTGTCGCGGACGGATCAGGCAGCCTTTCCTCTGCGGTAGCCGCAGCGGTGCGACCCCGCCAGTCCGGCGGGTGCTCAGAGGGTTCTCGAAGCGGGTCTCAACCGCCGACGTTCACGGCCCTCATGACAACCCTCCCCGGGAGCACGGCGGGTCACAGACGCGGCGTGCTCGGGCCTCACCTCGTGCTGATGAGGGCGTTCGTCATCGCCGATCGCGGGGGAGGATGGGCGGTATGGCGCCTGAAGACTTCAGCCACCTGTCGTTGCGGAGCATCGCCCACCAGGTCAGGTCCGAGCTGGCGGCCGCCGGTCTGCCGGTGACGCCGGAGGATCCGCCGCCGGGTACGGCGGGCGCGCAGGTGGCGATCGACGCGGCGGACAGCTGCGTCACCGTCGCCTGGGAAACCCACGCGATCCTCCGCGACGCGGCCCACGACGCCTGGGGCGACGACCCGTTCGGCAAGGGCGCGGAGCTCGCCGCGTTCACCCACCTGCGCACCACGATCCACACCGCGATGCACGACGCGATGGCCACGATCCTGACGGAGGCCGGCTTCGAGGTCCGCAAGGCGGCCGACGAACTCCACGTCCTGCGCCGCCTGGAGATGTCCCCGTGGCAAGCCCGCCGCGACGCGCACTTCGACAGCCGGCACGAGCGGAAGGTCGCGGCGTGGCGGCAGCGGGAAGAGAGCTGAAGCCCACCGCCGGCCGGCTGAGGCCCGTCTACGACGAAATCGGCCGCGGCTACTCGCGCGGCCGGCGCACGGATCCCCGCTGGATGGCGCGCATCACCGAAGCCGTCGGAAGCGCCGGCGTCGTGGTGGACGTCGGGGCGGGCACGGGGTCGTACGAGCCGCGCGGGACGGTGCTGGCGGTCGAACCGTCGCTCGAGATGATCGGGCAGCGCGCCGCGAGGCCGCCGGCGGTGCAGGCCGTCGCGGAGCGGTTGCCGGTCAGGGACAACGCGGCGGAGGTGGCGCTGGCCGTGCTGACCGTGCACCACTGGACGGACTGGCGGCGCGGGCTCGCAGAGCTGCGGCGGATATCGAGCAGGCAGGTCGTGCTCGCGTACGACCCGCGCAAGCACGTCGAGTTCTGGGTGACGCGGGAGTACGTGCCGGAGATCGCCGGGCTGGAGCGCGGGCGGCCGGGGGCGGACGAGATCGCCGAGGAGCTCGGCGCGGACCGCGTCGAAGTGCTGCCCGTGCCGTGGGATTTCACCGACGGCGTGTTCCCGGCGTATTGGCGCAGGCCGGAGGCGTACCTCGACGAGCGGGTGCGGCGGAACTCCTCCGCGTTCGCGCAGACCGACCCGGAGGCCGTCCGGCGCGGGATCACGAAGTTGCGGCGGGACCTCGCGGACGGCACCTGGCACCGGAACCACGCCGACCTCCTGGAACAGCAGGAGATCGACGTGGGGTTCCGGTTGATCACCAGCCGGGCGTAAGGCGGCCCGATCGGCCGAAATCGGCCGCCAGGGCGTGTCCGGAAGTCCGCGCCCGCTCCGACTTCTTCGCGAAACCGGCACCAACGGACGAAGGAGCAACCATGAAGTACGCACTCACCCTCCACCTCGACCCCGCCCTGTGGGAGACGCTTTCGGAGGCCGCCAAGCAGGAGATCGGCGACGGGCACGGCGCGTTCCTCAAGCGCAACGCCGCCGAGATCGTCGGGACGCAGGCGTTCGGGGAGCCGGCGAGCAGCAAGACCGTGCGGGTGCGCGACGGGAAGCCCAGCAGCGAGCAGGGGCTGGCCAGCCAGGGCCAGACGTTCTTCTGCGGCTACTACGTGGTGGACGTCGAGAACGAGGCCCGCGCCGTGGAGCTCGCCGCCGAGATCCCGGACGCGAAGTACACCGCGGTCGAGGTGCGGCCGATCGTGTTCGAGGCCTGACGGCCTTGACCTCCACCTTGGTCGAGGTCGCACCCTGGGAACCATGACCGGGGTGTGGCACATCGACGCGGTGGACGTCACCGCGTACCTGCAACGGGTGGGGCGGCCGGAGGAAACCCCTTCGGCCGCCGCGCTGGCGGCGCTGGCCAGGGCGCACGTGGAGACGATCCCGTTCGAGAACGTGGACGTCGTGCTCAAGCGGCACCGGGGGATCGGGCTCGACGTGGTGAGCGAAAAGCTCGTCGGACGGCGGCGCGGGGGCTACTGCTACGAGCAGGCCGGCCTCTTCGCCGCCGTTGCCGAGCGGCTGGGGTACGAGGTGCAGCGGACGGTCGCGCGGGTGCAGCCGCGGCGCGGCGGGCCGTACACGCACATGAACCTGATCGTGACCGTCGACGGTGTGCGCCACCTCGTCGACGTCGGGTTCGGCGCCGGGATCCTGGTGCCGATGCCGCTCGCCGACGGCGCCGTGGTGGACCAGGCCGGCTGGCCGCACCGGCTCTTCGAACGCGACGGGTGGTGGCTGCTGCAGAAACAGACCGCCGACGGCTGGGACGACCTGCACGAGTTCCTCCCGAAGGTCCACAGCGAACCGATCGACTACGAGGTGTACCACCACTACACGTCCACGCACCCGAACTCGCCGTTCACCGGGCGGCTGGTGATCATGCGGCTCGAACCGGGCCGCTTCCGGCGTCTGCTCGGGCGCGAACTCACCGAAGAGCGTCCGGACGGCAGCAGCGAAACCAGGGTGATCGAACCCGCCGACCTCGAGAAAACTTTGCAGGACTTGGACATCGACCTCACGCGCGGCGAACTCGACGCGCTGCTCGACGTGTACTGAGAACCGGGCTCCGGGGTTACCGGCCGAACAGCTCCGCCGCGGGCACGGGGCGGCCCAGGTGGTAGCCCTGAGCCTGGTCGCAGCCGAGTTCGCGCAGCAGGGACAGCTCTTCGGCCGATTCGACGCCCTCGGCGACGACCGTGAGGCCGACCGCGTGCGCCATGGCGATGATGCTCGCGACGATCGCGGCCGCGTCGCGGGACTCGGCGATGCCCGTGATGAAGGAGCGGTCGATCTTGAGGGTGTCGAGGGTCAGCCGGCGCAGTTGGGCGAGGGACGAGTAGCCCGTGCCGAAGTCGTCGATCGCCAGGAGCACGCCCAGGGAACGCAGGGCTGCCAGTACTTCTCCGGCGGCGGTTTCGTCGCGCATCAGCGCGCTCTCCGTCACCTCCAGGCACAACGCGCCGGGCGGCAGGCCCGTGGTCGCGAGGGCGTCGCGGACCGCGGGCACCAGCTGCGGGTCTTCCAGCTGCCGCACGGAGAGGTTCACTTTCAGCGACAGGTCCAGTCCACTCGCCGCGCGCTGCTGCGCGACCTCCCGGGTGGTGTCGCGGAGCACGAGCTTGCCGAGCTCGTTGATCAGCTCGCTCTCCTCGGCCAGCGGGATGAACTCGCCGGGCGAGATCGCGCCGTGTTTCGGGTGCGTCCAGCGCAGCAACGCTTCCACGCCCACCATTTCGCCGCTGTGCAGGTCGACCACCGGCTGGTACGCGGGCCACAGCTGTCCACTGTGGACGGCGTTGCGCAGGTCCTGTTCCATGCGCAGCCGCCGCTGCATGCGTTCGCGCAGGGCGACGTCGAAGAACTCGTAACGGCCGCGGCCGAGCGCTTTCGCTTGGTACATCGCGACATCCGCGTCGCGCAGCAGGTCTTCAGCGCTGCGCTGGTCGCCCGGGCCCACGAGCACGATGCCGATGCTCGCGTCCACGTGCAGTTCGCGCCCGTGCACCGAAATCGGCTCCGCGAGCACCGAGCGCAGGTGCCCGGCGAGCGCCCGCACCTCGGCCTCGCCCGTGGTGGCGCGGGTGACGACCACGAACTCGTCGCCGCCGAAGCGGCCCACGACGTCGGTCGACGCGGTGGCGCGCCGCAGCCGTTCGCCGACGATCCGCAGCACCTGGTCGCCGACGGAGTGGCCGAGGGAGTCGTTGATGACCTTGAACTTGTCGAGGTCGAGGAACAGCACCGTGGTCGGCTTGGTGCGCCCGCGGCGGTCGAGCCGGTCGAGCACGAGCGTGCGGTTGGCCAGGCGCGTCAGCGGGTCGTGGGTCGCGTCGTGGGCCAGGCGGGCGCTGATCGCGCGGCGCTCGGTGATGTCGGTGAACGACGTGACCACGGAGACGCCGGCCGGGTCTTCGGTGTTGAGCAGCCGGGAGGTGAGCGAGACCCAGACGTCGCGGCCGTCGGGCCGGCGCAGGCGCAGGACGAGGCCGTTCTGCGGGATCCCGGTGCGGCGCGTGGAGATCGAGGGCAGTTCGTCTTCCGGGATGCGGTGGCCCGATTCGTCGAACAGCACGAGCGTGGTGCACGGCACGCCGATGAGGTCTTCCGGGGCCGCGCCGAGGATGCGGCTCGCGGCCGGGTTCACCGACTCGATCAGGCCGTCCGGGCCCACGACCAGCACACCTTCGTCGAGCGCCGCGACCACCGTGCGGTAGTGCTGCTCCGCGCGGCGGCGCGCGGTTTCGTCAGCGCAGACGAGCACGTAGCCGTCATTCATCTCAGCTGCGGAAACCCGGATCAACAGGGCGGCGCCCCCGCGGTGGTGGTGCGTCTGCCGCACGACCCCGCCCGCCCGCCGGACCTCGCCGGGGTCCAGGTCGGCCCCGAGCACCTCCCGCGCCGGCCGGCCGACGGCCTCCCCGGCCGGCCACCCGTAGACGGTTTCGGCCGCCGGGTTCCAGCTGGTCACGACGCCGTCGAGCGTGGTGGCGACGATCGCGTCGCTGACGTGCGAGACCACGGCGGCCTGCGATTTCAGCGCGGTGGCCGCGCCCGCGTCGCGGATCAGGACCTGCACCACGTCGCCGGTGCGCACCGAAAGGGTCTCGACCACGAACTTGCTGCCGTCCACGCGTTTCACCACGGCCGCGACGCCGCTGCCCGGCTCGGCCACGCGGTCGTGGTCCACCACGACGAAATCGGTGACCGACCGGCCGACGACCTCGGCGGCCGAGCGCGCGCCGAGCAGGTCGAGCGCCGCGCGGTTGGCGTAGGTGAGCACGCCGCCTTCGTGCACGCAGGCGGCGTCGGTGCTCAAGTCCACGAGCACGCGGTAGCGGTCGGCCAGTTCGGCGAGGTCTCCGGGAACGCCGACCGGGCCCGCGGTGGAAGCGCGGGGCGGGCGCGCGAGCTGGGCGCGCCAGGCGACGGTTCCGGCGTCGTCCGCCGGCCCGCCGGCTAGGGCGTCGGCCTCCATAGTGCGTCCGGTCCCCCCGTGTCGGCGTATGGCCCGTCGATTACACCACCGACGGATCTCTCTGTATATGCACCGGGGAACCTTCGTATATCACGTGCCGCGGGGCTCGGCCTCCGCGAAATCCCTAGGCCGGTGCCGGTGCCGGCGGCCGGGTCAACCGCGGACCCCAGTAGAAGAAGCCGAAGTGGGCCGCGCACAAGTGGCCGAGCACCGTGACCACGGAATCGAGTGATTCCGGCGAATCGGACACCCAAATCGTGGCGATGAACAGCTCGACGCCGACCAGCGCGACGATCCGCGCCCGGCCGCGCAGCAGGAAGACGAGGGCGCCGAGCGTGGTGAAGAAGCCGTAGCTCACGCCGATGTCGAGCCAGCGGCCGGCGGTCATCGGGAGCAGGCCGCCGCTGATCAGCGCCATCACGGGCACCTCGGTGACGAGGGTGGCCAGCACGTGGCCGGAGAAGAAGACCAGCGCCGTGCGGCCGGGGCCGAACCGGCGCTCCAACGGCGCGATCGCGATGGCGAAGATGATCGCGTAGACCAGCCAGCCGCCGTCGGCGAGCCAGAGGGCGCTGGTGAGCAGCGACGTGAGCGGACGGCGCCACAGGTTGTGGGCGTCGGTGCTCGACAGCTGCAGCAGCTTCGCCGTGACGACGGGGTCGGCGAAGCGGAGCACGAGAGTGGTGCCGAGCAGGACCACGAGGTAACCGAACGTGAACGGCGTGGTCTTCGGGTTCGGCAAGGCCCGCACGGCGCTGCGGGCCACGGTGCGCCAGGTCAGCCTCACCCGGGTGGGAGCGCCGGTCTCCACGTGCCGATGCGTCCACCAGTCCCGAAGGGTGACTGGTTGTCGGGCGCGCAGCAGCATGGCTCCAGGATCACCGGGCATGCTGGGAGTTTGGCTAAGGGCAGCTGTGAAAGCCCTGTGATTCTCACCCGCTAGAGTGAGGCACGCTACGCCGAATTTCTGTCATTGTTCACCCGTTCGGTGGGCCGTTGCGGTAAGAATGGACCACTCCTGGTGAAAGGCCCGCTGGTGGACGAAGAGGTTTCGGTCGCCGACCTGCTCGTGCGCGAAGGCTGGGGCGAACGCCTTCCACCACCGTCGCGGTCGCGCTGGCGGATGGTCGCCGTGATGCTCGCGGTGGTCGTCGGCTGCGGAGCCGCGGCCGTTCTCGTCGGCTTCGGCACCACCGCGAACGACGAGGCCTCGCACATCACCGAGATGAAGGTCATCGAGATGCCCGACCGCACCGACGGTGCCGGCGGCGTCTCCGAGACCAACCCGCCGGCCACCATCGAAGGCAGCGGCGAGGGCTCCACCACGGCCGACGGCGACGACGAGACCACGGCGCCGAGCACCCCGAAGATCACGTCGATCATCGACCCGCTCAACCCGCGCGGGGCGGATTCGCCCACGAAGTCCACGAGTCCCCGGGACCCGTCGACGACGTCGGACACGTCGGTGGCGCCCACTGACACGTCGCAGCCCGGTTCGGGTGGCGGGTCGTCGCAGCAGCCGACCCCGACGACGTCGTCGCACCAGCCGACGCCGACGAAGGGCCCGTGCGTGCTGGGGATCCTCTGCTTCTGACGCGGTGATTCCTACGGTGCCGCCAGCAGATCCGGGTCGTCCCGCCGCCTCAGGTGGTTGAAGACCAGGTTCAGCACGAACGCCAGGATCGCCGTCAGCGTGATCGGGCTGCCGCAGATCGTCTGCAGCCACGCGGGGAAGTGCTGGAAGAAGATGGACGTGCCGAAGGGGTTCGTCGCGAACGCCGGCAACAGTCCCACGCCCAGCGACACGGCGACGACGAACGAGTTGTGGTTGCCCGCGAACTCCACCTTCTTGAGGTTCTGCACGCCCACCACCGCGACCATCGCGAACATCACCACGGCGACCCCGCCGACGACGGGTTCGGGGATGGCCGCGATCGCGGCGCCCACCTTCGGCACGAGACCCATCACCAGGAGCAGGCCACCCGTCACCGCGACGACCCACCGGCTGCGCACGCGCGTCATCTGCACCAACCCGACGTTCTGCGCGAAAGCCGTGTCGGGGAACGAATTCATGAAGCCGCCGAGGATCGCGGACAGGCCGTCGGTCGCGAGGCCGCGGGCCACGTCGGCGTCCGACGCCGGGCGGCCGGTGATCTCGCCGACCGCGACGATGTCGGCGGTCGACTCGGTGAACGTCACCAGCATCACCACGCACATCGACAGCACGGCGGCGATCGGGAACGTCGGCGCGCCGAAGTGCAGCGGTGCGGCGAGCCCGAACCAGTGCGCCTGCCCGACGCCGCCGAACTGCGTCAGCCCGAGGGGGATCGCCGCGACGAGCCCGAGCGCCAGCGCCAGCAGCGGCGCGATCTGCGCGACGAACCCGCGCAGCACCCGCGTGAACACCACGATCAGCACCACCACGCCGAACGCGACCGCGAGGTTCACGGGCGCGGCGTAGTCCGGCGCTCCCGTGTCGTGGCCGGCGATCATCGCGGCGCCCGGGCCGAGCAGCGAGACGCCGATGACGAGCAGCAGCGTGCCGGACACCAGCGGCGGGAAGAACCGCAGCATCTTCGCGAACGGCCGCGCCAGCAGGAGCCCGAAGACGCCGGACGCGATCATCGAGCCGTAGACCGCGGTCAGGCCGTACTGCGAAGCGATCAGGATCATCGGGTTGACGACGGTGAACGTCGCGCCCGCCACCACGGGCAGCCGCACCCCGACGAGCTTCCCGATGCCGATGGCCTGGACCAATGTCGCGATGCCGGCGACGAAGAGGTCGGCGTTGACGAGCAACGCGATCGTCGCCGCGTCGAGCTTCAGCGCGCTGCCGACGATCAGCGGCACGGCGACCGAACCGGTGTACATGATCGCCATGTGCTGCAGGCCGAGCAGGAGCAGCCGGCCGGCGGGCAGCCCGGCGTCGACCGGGTGCGGGGCGGGTTTCGTCATGGGCGGCCCTTTCACGCGGGTCCGCGCATCTTCTCACGACGCATACCGCCGGTTTGTGTGTGACGATGCGAGCATGACTCCGCGTCCCCCCTTCCGCGCCGATCACGTCGGGAGCCTGCTGCGGCCGCCGGTCCTGCGCGAGGCTCGCCGTCGCCACTCCGCGGGCGAGATCACCACCGAACAGCTCAAGGCCGTCGAAGACGACGCCATCCGCGACGTGGTCAAGATGCAGAAGATCGCCGGCCTCTCCTCGGCCACCGACGGCGAGTTCCGCCGCGCGTCCTGGCACATGGACTTCATCTACTCGCTCGGCGGCGTTTCGCAGAGCGACGAACGCTTGCACGTGAAGTTCCACAACCTCGCGGGCGACCTCGAGTTCAGCCCGCCAGGCCTCCAGGTCGACGGTCGCGTGCGCCTCGACGCCCCGATCTTCGCCGAGCACTTCGAGTTCCTGAAGTCCCACGTGGACGCCGGCATCACGCCGAAGCTGACGATCCCGTCGCCGAGCATGGTCTACTACCGCGGCGGCCGGGCGGCGGTGAGCGAAACCGTGTACCCGGACCTCGAGGAGTTCTTCGTCGACCTGTCGACGGCGTACGCGGCGCAGCTGTCGGCGATGGGTGAGCTGGGCTGCCAGTACCTGCAGCTCGACGACACGAGCCTCGCGTACTTGAACGACCCGGCGCAGCGCGAGCTCGTGTCCCGCATGGGCGGCGACCCGGACACGTTGCACCTGCGCAACATCAAGACGATCAACGCGGCGTTGAAGGGCAAGCCCGACGGCATGACCGTGACGACGCACTTGTGCCGCGGCAACTTCCGCTCGTCGTGGGCGGCTTCGGGCAGCTACGAGTTCGTCGCCGAGGCCGTGTTCGGCGAACTCGGCGTGGACGGGTTCTTCCTGGAGTACGACGACGAACGCTCCGGTGGCTTCGAACCGCTGCGCTTCGTCCCGCCGGGCAAGCGCGTGGTCCTCGGCCTGGTGACCACGAAACGCCCCGAACTGGAGGACGCGGACGCGCTCGTGCGGCGCATCGAGGAGGCTTCGCGCTTCGTCGACATCGACCAGCTGTGCCTGTCGCCGCAGTGCGGGTTCTCCTCGACCGAAGAAGGCAACGAGCTGACCACCGACGACCAGCTGCGCAAGCTCGAGCTCATCGTGGCGACCGCGGAACGGGTCTGGGGCCGGTGATCACTTGCGTGGTCGCCTACGTCATCGGTCCCGCGAAGATCACCGAGTTCGAACGCTTCGCCCACGCGTGGATGCGCCTGGTCACCCGCGAAGGCGGCGTGCACCACGGCTACTTCCTGCCCGCGGAAGGCGCGAGTGACGAGGCGCGGGCCCTGTTCAGCTTCGAAAGCCTCGCGGCGTACGAGCAGTACCGCGCGCTGTTCGGCGTCGACCCGGAGTTCATCGCGGCCGACCGCATCCGCGACGAGTCGGGCTGCGTGGTCCGGTACCGCCGCACGTTCCTGCGCCCGCTGCTCCCGGACGACGACTAGCTCAGGCGCAGGTGGACAGCCAGCTCCGCCGCCCCGGTCAGCATCGCGCGGCTGCGGGCGTCGAGCCGGGCCCGCCACGTCTGCAGGGCTTCCTCCAGCGGTGCCACGCCGCCGGCGGAGTGGACCTGCGCGATGACCGTCGCGATGCGGGCCAGGGGATAACCGCCGCGGCGGAGCTGGTGGGCCAGCTGCGCGTCGCGGATCGCGGCGGCGTCGTAGGTGCGGTGGCCGGCGCGGCTGCGCGCCGGCCGGAGCAGGCCGGCGGCCTCCCACTTGCGCAGCGTCGCCGGGTGGACGGCCAGGCGGCGGGCGAGTTCGCCGATGGACAGTGCGCCCGAGTCCACCGGCGGGCCGGCGGTCAGATCGCCCAGTGCGCGGGCGACTTCGTCGAGCGTCCGGCGGTCCCGCAGCAGCGCCGCGTGGCCTTCGTCGATCAAGCGGAACGCGTCTTCGAACGCGTTTTCGTTGACGGCGTTGAGAATTCGCGCCGAAACCCCGTGTCCGAAGCCGGGCCGCAGCGCGAGGAACGTCCGCAGCGCCTGGGCGTGGACGTCGGTGTACAGCCGGTACCCCTGCGGGCCCCGCGCGGCCGCGGGCAGGATCCCGGCCTCTTCGTAGTTGCGCACGGCCTGCGTCGACAGGCCGTGTTCGCGCGCGAGGTCAGTCGGCCGCACAGCTGCCACCTTAGAAGGGTGCTTCACTGGTGCCCATGCGGCACAACGCGGAGCGGCCACCGTCGGTCGTGGAGCGGGTGTTGGACGTGCTGGGCGCGTTCACGTCCGAACGGCCCGTGCTCACGCTTTCCGAGCTGAGCCGCCGCGCCGGACTGCCGTTGTCGACCACGCACCGGCTCTCGGCCGAACTCGTGCGCCGCGGGGCGCTGCAGCGCGACGACGAGGGCCGGTTCCGCGTCGGGTTGTGGCTGTGGGAGGTGGCGTCGCTCGCGCCGCACGGCGCGCACCTGCGCGAGAGCGCGATGCCGTTCCTCGAGGACCTCTACGAGGCGACGCACCAGAACGTGCAGCTCGCCGTGCTCGACGGCGCCGAGGTCGTGTACCTCGAACGCCTCTCCGGGCGCCGCGCGGTGAACGTGATCTCGCGCGTCGGCGGGCGGCTGCCGCTGCACGCCACCGGGGTCGGGCTCGTGCTGCTCGCCCACGCGCCCGCCGACGTGCAGGAGCAGGTCCTCACCTTGCCGCTCAAGCGCTACACCGGCAAGACCATCCACTCGCCCGAGCAGCTGCGCCGCGTGCTCGCCGACGTCCGCCGCAACGGCTACGCGGTGAGCGACGGCCAGATCGAGCTGCCGGCCCTTTCCGTCGCGGCCGCGATCCACGGGCCGTCGGACGCGGTCGTCGCGTCGATCTCCGTGGTCGTGCCCGCCGAAGGCACCGATCCGCTCACGCTCGTGCCCGCCGTCCGGGCGGCCGCGCGCGGGATTTCCCGGACGCTCGGCGCCCCGCGCACGCTGCGGCTTTCCGAAGACGCGCATCGCGAGACGCACTGAGTTCTTCCACTCAGTGGAAGACGTGGTGTGCCAAACGCGCCCGAACCCGCACTCTGTCGGGCAACCGACAGGAGGAGGTCCGGTGATCACGCTCAACGACGACCCGTTCGCCGACGACGTCCTGGCCGATCCGCTCCCGCTGCACCGGCGGCTGCGCGACGCGGGCCCGGTCGTGTACCTCGACCGCTACCGCGTGTGGGCCAGCGGCCGCGCCGAAGAGGTCGCGCACGCGCTGAACGAACCCGAGACGTTCTGCTCGTCGGCCGGCGTCGGGCTCACGGACTTTCGCAAGGAGACGCCGTGGCGCCCGCCGAGCCTGCTGCTCGAGGCCGACGCGCCCGAGCACACCCGCGCCCGGCACACCGTGACCAGCGTGCTCACGCCCAAGGTCGTGAAGACCTACCGCGACACCTTCGCCGCCGAAGCCGAGAAGCTCGTCGCCGAACTGCTGGCGCGCGGTGAGTTCGACGCGGTGCCCGACTTCGCGGAAGCGTTCCCGCTCAAGGTGTTCCCGGACGCCGTCGGGCTGCCGGCCGAGGGCCGGGAGCACCTGCTGCCCTACGGCTCGATGGTGTTCAACGGCTTCGGCCCCCGCAACCACCTCTTCACCGACGCCATGGAGCGCGGCGCGCGGGCGCGTGAATGGATCGCCGAGCACTGCCGCGCCGAGAACCTCGCGCCGGACGGGCTCGGCGCGCGGATCCACGAAGCCGCGGCCGAGGCCGGGTTCACCCCCGACGAACGGGCGCTGCTCGTGCGCTCGTTCCTGTCCGCCGGCGTCGACACGACCGTCCACGCGCTCGGCAACGCCGTGCAGTGCTTCGCCGAGCACCCCGATCAGTGGGCCGCGCTGCGGGAGAAGCCCGAGCGCTCGCGCGCGGCGTTCGAGGAGGTCGTGCGGTTCTCCTCGCCCGTGCAGACGTTCTTCCGCACCACCACTCGCGACGTCGAACTCGGCGGCGAGCGGCTCCCGGCGGGGGAGAAGGTGCTGCTGTTCCTCGCCGCCGCCAACCGCGACCCGCGCCGGTGGGCCGACCCGGACACGTTCGACATCGGCCGTCGCGCGGCCGGGCACGTCGGGTTCGGCTCGGGGGTGCACGCGTGCGTCGGCCAGATGTTCGCGCGGCTCGAAGGCGAGGTGCTGCTGGCGGAGCTGGCCCGGCGCGTCACGACGCTCGAACTCGCCGGCCCGCCGCGGCCGCAGCTGTCCAACACCCTGCGCGGCCTCGCGTCGCTGCCGGTGCGGGTGCGGTGAGCGCGATGCCGAAGCTCACCTACGTGCAGCCCGACGGGACCGCTCGCACCGTCGACGCCACCGTCGGCCGGTCCGTGATGCAGACGGCGCTCGACCACGGCGTCGACGGGATCGTCGCCGAATGCGGTGGTAACGCCATGTGTGCGACCTGTCACGTGTACGTCGACCCGGAGCGTCTCGACGATCTTGGGCCCTTGTGCTCAGATGAAGAGGAGATGTTGGACTGCACGGCCAGCCCGCGGGCGGCCACCAGCAGGCTGTCCTGCCAGCTACCGGTGACCGACGAGCTCGACGGTCTGGTCCTGCGCTTGCCGGAGGAGCAGTTATGAGCACAGGGTCCTCGCCCGAAACCGTCCTCGTCGCCGGCGGCGGCCAGAGCGGCTTCCAGGCCGCGGCTTCGTTGCGCGACAAGGGCTTCACCGGGCGGGTGGTCCTGGTCGGCGACGAGCCGGGCGTGCCCTACCAGCGTCCGCCGCTGTCGAAGGCGTACCTCAAGGGCACGGCGAGTGACGAGCAGTTGCGCCTGCGGCCCGAGGACTTCTTCGCGGAGAAGGACATCGAGCTCATCCCCGGCCGCGTCGCGTCGGTCGACCGCGCCGCCTCGCGCGTGGTGCTGGCAGACGGCACCGAGCTGCCGTACGACCACCTCGTGCTCGCCACCGGCGCGCGCAACCGCGTGCTGCCCGTGCCCGGCGCGGACCTCGACGGCGTGCTGATGCTGCGCACCCGCGAGGACGCGGACCGGCTGCGGTCTTCGCTCGAAGGCGCGTCGAACGTCGTCGTGATCGGCGGTGGGTTCATCGGGCTGGAGTTCGCTTCGCACGCCGGGCGGCCGGTGACGGTCGTCGAGGCGCAGGACCGCCTGCTGGCGCGCGTCGCGTCGCCCGAGGTGTCGGAGTTCTTCAAGGAGCTGCACGAAAAGGCCGGGCACACGGTGCTGCTCGGCACCGGCGTCACCGCGCTGCACGGTGCGGGTCACGTCGAGTCCGTGGAGCTGGCCGACGGCACGCGGCTGCCCGCCGACCTCGTCGTGGTCGCGGTGGGTGTGGTGCCGGAAACGACGCTCGCCGAGCAGGCCGGCCTGCCCGTGACCAACGGCGTGGTCGTCGACGAGCACCTGCGCACCGAGGACCCGAAGATCTTCGCCATCGGCGACTGCGCGAACTTCCCGTGCGTCCACGCGGGCGCGGCGACGCGGCTGGAGTCCGTGCAGAACGCCGTGGACCAGGCCCGCTCCGTGGCCGCGTCGATCGCCGGCGAGGGCGCGCCGTACGACAGCCTGCCCTGGTTCTGGACCGACCAGACGGGCGCGAAGCTGCAGATCGTCGGCATCCTCGCCAATCCCGACCAGACCGTGGTGACCGGCGACCGCGCCGAGGGCCGGTTCTCCGTGCTCTCGTTCCGCGACGGCGTGCTGATCGCCGTCGAGTCGGTCAACCGCCCGCCCGACCACATCGCCGCGCGCCGGCTGTTCACGGCTGAGCTGAAGCCGACGTACGCCGACCTGGAAGCCAGCTCGTTCGACCTGAAAGCCCACGTGAAGTCGCGTTCGGCGGCTTAGAGATCCGGAGGTACCCCCGTTGCGCACCCAGGTAGCCGTGATCGGCGCCGGCCCGGCCGGCCTGCTGCTTTCGTACCTGCTCCACCAGGAGGGCGTGGAGGCCGTCGTGCTGGAGGCTCGCGACCGCGAGTACGTGCGGCAGCGGGTGCGCGCGGGGGTGTGCGAACAGCCGACGGTGGACCTGCTCACCGAGATCGGGCTCGGTGAGCGGATGGCTCGGGAAGGCCTGCCGCACGAGGGGTTCTCGCTGCGCTTCGACGGGCGTGACCACCGCATCGCGCTGACGGAGCTCACCGGGAAGGCGATCACGGTCTACGGGCAGCAGGAGATCGTGAAGGACCTCGTGGACGCGCACGAGCGCCTCGGGTTGCCGCTGCACTTCGAGGTTTCGGACGTGTCGCTGTCCGATGTGGACACCGAACGGCCGGTGGTGCGGTACCGGGATTCGGCCGGTGTCGAGCAAGTGCTGGAGTGCGACGCCATCGCCGGCTGCGACGGGTTCCACGGCGTGGCGCGACCGTCCGTTCCGGACGGGGTGCTGCAGTTCTTCGAGCGCGAGTACCCGTTCGCGTGGCTGGGTGTGCTGGCGCAGACACCGCCTTCGCACGAGGAGTTGATCTACACCCACCACGAGCGCGGGTTCGCGCTGCACAGCATGCGTTCGCCGGAGATCACGCGGCTGTACTTGCAGGTGCCGCCCGACGAAGACCTCGCCCAGTGGTCCGACGACCGCATCTGGTCGGAGCTGTCCGCGCGGCTGGCCGTCGACGGTGAGTTCACGCTGCGCGAGGGCCCGATCCTGGACAAGGGCATCACGCCGATGCGCAGCTTCGTCGCGGAGCCCATGCGGCACGGGCGCCTGTTCCTGGCCGGCGACGCCGCGCACATCGTGCCGCCGACCGGCGCCAAGGGCATGAACCTGGCCGTGGCGGACGTCCGGGTGCTCTCGCGTGCGCTGGTGGCGCTGGTCAAGGGCGACCCGGCGCCGGCCGCGTCCTATTCGGACACGTGCCTGCGGCGCGTGTGGCGCGCCGAGCACTTCTCGTGGTTCATGACGACGATGCTCCACGTCGACCCGAGCGCCGACGCGTTCGCCCGCCGGCTGCAGCTCTCGCAGCTGCGCTACACCGCGTCGTCGCGCGCCGCGGCGACGAGCGTGGCCGAGAACTACGTGGGATTGCCGTTCGCTTCTTGACTCTGACACCGTGTGAGGCTCGAACGTAGGCGGTGTCATGTTCAGCATCGGAGAGTTCGCCAAGCTCGGCCGGGTGTCCGTGCGGATGTTGCGCCACTACGACGCACTCGGCCTGCTCAGACCCGCCCGCGTGGACCCGCACACCGGGTACCGCTCCTACGCCGCCGGCCAGCTCGCGCGGCTCAACCGCATCCTCGCGCTGACCGACCTCGGGTTCGGTCTCAAGCAGGTCGCCGACCTGCTTGACGACGAACCCGGAGCCGAACAGCTGCGCGGCATGCTGCGGTTGCGCCGCGCCGAGCTGGCCGCCCAGGTCGCCGACGCGGCGGCGCGGCTGTCGCGGGTCGAGGCGAGGCTCCGGTTGATCGAATCGGAGGACACCATGTCCGTTGTGGACGTTGTGGTCAAGCCCGTTGCCGGAGCCGCTGTCGTCGCCGTCGGCGGCGTCGCGGAGTCGTTCGAGTACGACGACATCGGCCCGGTCGTCAGCGGCCTGTGCTCGACCCTGGCTTCCCGCATGGAGGCCGCCGGCCTGCGCTTCGCGGGCCCCGCGATCGCCTCGTACGAGCCGACCCCCGACGACCGCGTGCAAGTCCGGGCGTGCGCGCCCTTCGCCGGCTCCCCGGACGGCTCGGGCCTGTCGCGGATCGACCTCCCGCCCGTCGCCCAGGCCGCCACGCTCGTGCACCGCGGCCCGATGACCACGATCGCCGAGTCGTACCAGGCGCTGGCCCACTGGATCGACGACAACGGCTACCGCGCCGAACCGGGGCAGGCCCGCGAGGTCTACCTCCACACCGAGGGCGACGAAGCGGGGTGGATCACGGAGCTGCAGATCCCGGTGACGCCGTTCGCTGAGAGCTGAGCTGGTCAACCAGAGGTTGACGCACGCGTGATCGTCAACCTAGAGTTGACGGCATGACCTACCCGGTGAAGCTCGACGACCTCATCAGCGCCATCAAGGCGAACAACGAACAAGACGCCCTCGCTCAGCTCTCCGACGCCGTGTACATGGGCGAGCACCTCGGCGAGCTGGCGGACCACCTCATCGGCCACTTCGTGGACCAGGCGCGGCGCAGCGGCGCGTCCTGGACGGAGATCGGCGCCAGCATGGGCGTGTCGAAACAGGCTGCGCAGAAGCGGTTCGTGCCGAAGGGAGATGTCGGCGACGGCGGCATGATCGAGCGCGTGTACGGGCGCTACACGCTCCGCGCGCGCCACGTGGTCGTGGCGGCACAGCAGGCGGCGGTCGCCGCCAAGAGCCCCGGCATCGACACCGTGCACCTCGTGCTGGGGCTGCTCGCCGAGCCCGCGGCGCTGGCCGCGGGGATCATCGTCTTCCAGGGAGTGACCCTGGAGGCGGTGAAGGAAGCCGCGGAGGCGCGGCTGCCCGAGCCCGTCGACCCGGTGCCGGAGCCGATGCCGTTCGCGGCCGCCGCGAAGAAGACGCTGGAGCTGACGCTGCGCGAAGGCCTGCGAATGGGCCACAACTACATCGGCACCGAGCACATCCTGCTGGCGCTCCTGGAACAGGGCGAGGGTGCGGGCTTCGAGGTGCTGACCGGACTGGGCATCACGAAGGAACCGGCCGAGGCGAAGATCCAGGAAGCCCTCGCGGAGATCGTGTCGGCCCGGGAACAGTGAAAGGGCTGGCCTGGCGGTCGCTGTCGCCGTGGTGCTGGTGACGGTGATCGCCTGACTGGTTCCCTCGCGCCACCGCACCCCCTAGGGTGACCGGGACGCGTACGGGAGGACAACCGAATGGAAGCGGCACAGGCGATTTCGTTGGTGGCGCAGTGGATCCGGTCACGAGGACTGGATCACCCCACGGAAGGCCTTTCGGCCGATCGCTTCGAGATGGGGTGGACGGTGTTCGCCGCGGACACCGCCGACCCGAGCGATCCGCTGGCGTTCCTGGACCTGCCACCCGGGAGCCCGGTGTTCCTGGTGGGGCAGTCCGGTCGCATCGAGCAGGTGCCGTCGGACCGGCTGCGGGAGCACGAGATGCGGTTCGCCGCCGAGGAACGTGCCGACGGCCACGTGCCGCCGCCTCAGCCGCCGCAGGAACCCGAGACACCGCAGCCGCCGCCCACTCCCGCGCAGGAGCAGGCGTTCATGGAGGAGTTCCGCCAAGCGTTCCTCGACGCCCAGGGCGACGGCCCGCCCGCGGTTCAGAGCTTCGAAATCGCCGGCACCCCACCGCCGAACGACGACGCGCTCGCGGCCGAAGCGAGCCGGCTGCTGGAGCCGATCGTGCAGCAGCTGGCGCTGCTCGGGCCCGGCGGCTGGGAGTGGTTCGCGGCGGAGTTCTCGTTCACCGTCTCCGCCGAGATCGCGTTGCTGCGCTTCTTCGCCGGCAACCAGCACCGCGACGTCTTCGTGCCGGAGGAGATCACCGCGATGCTGCGCCGGCAGCGGCACGTCGCCGCGCAGATGTCGGCCGGGCCGTGGTGGCGGCTGGTGCTGAGCGTGCTCAACAGCGGACAGCTCAGCATCACCTACGACTACGGCGACGAACCCTTTCCCCAGCACCAGCTCCTGCCGCCGGAGCACTACCGCAACGACCTGCAGACCTACCGCCGCTCTCGGGTGCCCGACTGGCTCACGCGCTACGCCGGTCAGTAAAGCCGCGCAGTGAAAAGGGGCCCCCGCGCAGCCGCGCGAGGGCCCCTCGGGAAAAACTCAGGCGCCGATTTCGTTGCGCTCGTCGGTGGCCCACAGGGTGTGGAACGAACCCTCGCGGTCCACGCGGCGGTAGGTGTGCGCACCGAAGAAGTCGCGCTGCCCCTGCACCAGCGCCGCCGGCAGGCGGTCGGCGCGCAGGGCGTCGTAGTACGCCAGCGCGGTCGAGAAGCCCGGGGTCGGGATGCCCAGCCGCACCGCCGTCGAGATGACGGAACGCCACGAGTCCTGCGCGTCCTCGACGGCCTTGCGGAACGCGCCCGCCGTGAGCAGCGTCGGCAGCGCCGGGTCTTCCACATACGCGGCCGTGATGTCGTTCAGGAACTTCGCGCGGATGATGCAGCCGCCGCGCCAGATCGACGCGACGGCGCCGAGGTCGATGTCCCAGTTGTACTCCGTGGCACCGGCCTGGATCTGGTTGAAGCCCTGCGCGTACGCGACCACCTTCGACGCGTACAGCGCGTGCTCGACGTCGTCGGCGAAGGTCTCCAGCGCGGCGCCCTTCAGCGGCGCGCGAGCCGGCCCGGCCAGCCCGCGGGCGGCCGCGCGCAGCGGCTTCGAACCCGACAGCGACCGCGCGAAGACGGCCTCGGCGATGCCGCTGATCGGCACGCCCAGGTCGAGGCCGATCTGCACGGTCCAGCGGCCCGTGCCCTTCTGCTCCGCCGCGTCCTCGACGACGTCCACGAACGGCTTGCCCGAGCCGTCGACGTGCTTGAGCACCTCGGCGGTGATCTCGATGAGGTACGACTCGAGGCGGCCGGTGTTCCAGGTCTTGAACACCTCGGCGCTTTCCGCGGGGGAGTACCCGGCGGCACCGCGCAGCAGGTCGAACGACTCCGCGATCAGCTGCATGTCGGAGTACTCGATGCCGTTGTGGACCATCTTCACGAAGTGGCCCGCGCCGTCGGCGCCGATGTGCGTGCAGCACGGCGCGCCGTCGACCTTCGCCGAGATGTCCTCGAACAGCGGGCCGAGCGACTCGTAGGACTCCTTGGACCCGCCGGGCATGATGCTCGGGCCGTTGAGCGCGCCCTCCTCGCCGCCGGACACGCCGGTGCCGACGAAGTGCAGCCCGCGCTCACGCAGCGAGGCTTCGCGGCGGCGGGTGTCGGCGAAGTGCGCGTTGCCGGCGTCGACGATCACGTCGCCCGGCTCCAGCAGCGGCGCGAACTCCTCGATCACGGCGTCGGTGGGCCCGCCCGCCTGCACCATGATCACGATCTGGCGGGGCCGCTCCAGCGCGTCGACGAACTCCTGCGCGGAGTACGCGGGGATGAAGTCACCCTCGTCGCCGAACTGCTCGACGAGCGTCCGGGTCCGCCCCTCGGAGCGGTTGTGCAGGGCGACGGTGTGTCCGTGCCGGGCCAGGTTCCGCGCCAGGTTGCGGCCCATGACCGCGAGGCCGGTGACCCCGATGCTCGCCTTCTTGCTCATCCGAACCCTTTCCGAAGTCTCGTTTCGAACCCGAGCCTAGCGGGGTTCGGACCGCGGCGAACCTGCGAGAACATTCACCGGGAGTTCGGGAATGGATCATCATCGGCCGTGGTCGCCGGCGGCACGGTCTGCGCCCACTCGGCCCAGTCGGCCATCGCCTGGTAGATCCGGATCGCCGCTTCCACGGCCACGCGCATCGCCTTCGTCTGCGGGCCCGTGCCGAAGTCGCCGCGGTCCTTGGCGGCCGCGTAGGCGCGCATGGTTTCGGCGGTCTCGCTGAAGAATTCGTGCTCGCGGCGCAGGTGCTCGGTCAAGTCGGCGGGCTCCATGAGCCAGAAGAAGAACGACCGCAGCACCGATTCGGTGCGCAACGTGTGGTCGACCTCGTCCTCGGTCAGCCACGCGCGCAAGGAACCGAGCCCGGCTTCGGTGATCCGGTACGCCTTGCGCCCGCGCGGGCCGTGGCTGTCGACCTCGATCAGGCCGGCGTCGGCCAACCGGGACAGCTCGGCGTAGATCTTCGGGTGCTGCGCCGGCCACACCGGGCCGAGCGCTTCCTCGAAGCGCCGGGCCAGGTCGTAGCCGCTGGCCGGCCCCTCGGCGAGCAGCCCGAGCAGCCCATACCGCAACGACAAGGCGACACCTCCGGACGGCAGCCTACCTTGACATGTCCCGGGGGACATGTGGATGATCCGTCATGTCCTGAGGTACATGTCCCTAAGTACAGGTGGAGCGGTTCATGCTGCAGCACAAGGCGTTGGTGACCGGTGCGACCGCCGGGCTCGGCCGCGCGGTCGCGCTGGCGCTCGCCGAACAGGGGGTGCACGTCGTCGTGCACGGGCGCGACGCCAAGCGCGCGAACGCGGTCGTCGAGCGGATCGCGGAGGCGGGCGGCAAGGCCGAGGCGTGCCTGGCCGACCTGCGTTCGCTCGCGCATGTGCGTGACCTCGCCGAGCGCGTCGGCGAAGTCGGATTGCTGGTCAACAACGCCGGGGTGGGCGCGGGCCGTCCGCCGTACCGCAAGCGGGAGCTCAGCGCCGACGGCCACGAGCTGCGGCTGGCAGTGAACTACCTCGCGCCCGTGCTGCTCACCCGGCGGCTGCTGCCCGGGGTGGGTGCGGGCGGCCGGGTCGTCAACGTCGGCTCGGTCGGCCAGGCGCCGGTGGACTTCGCGGATCTGCGGATGGACCGCGGTTATCGCGGCCCGGAGGCGTACTTCCGCAGCAAGTTCGCGCTCGCCGCGTTCACCTTCGACCTGGCCGCGGAACTCGGCGGCCGCGACGTCACCGTCAACTGCGTGCACCCGGCGTCGCTGATGAACACGCACATGGTTCGCGAATCGCTGATCCCGCCGATGTCGACGGTCGGCACCGGGACGAAGGCCGTGCTCGCCGTGGCGACGGGCCCGGGCGGCGAGCGCAGCGGGCAGTACTTCGACGGCCTGCGCCCGGCCCGTGCGCACGAAGGGTCTTACGACCGCGCGACGCGGGCGCGGCTGCACGAGGTCACCGCGGAACTGCTCGCGCCTTTCCTGTGAGCGTCAGGAAAAACAGCGGATCGGCGCGCCGTTGTACGCGACCATGTCGGTGATCGCCGCGACGAGGTCGATCGGCGCGCCCCACTCGGCGCCGTCCAGTTCGGCGTACGCGCGGTGCAAGTTGCCGGCGAGGCGTTCCTGTTCCGTCAGGTTCGCGAACTCGCCGAGGTCGGTCTCCTTCGCCAGCTGCAGCGGCGACAGACCGGCGGCCTTGCCGCGTTCCGCCGTCTGCTGCACGAACTTCAGGTACGCGTCGACGACGTCCACTTCGGCCAGCCCGCACGGGCCGCCGTGGCCGGGCAGGATCAGCGCCGGCTCCAGCTCGCGGATCAGGTCGAGCGCGGCGCGCCAGCCGGCGACCGAACCCATGAGCGCGAACGGGCTGCCGCCGTTGAACACGAGGTCGCCGGCGTAGAGCACGCGCTGCTCCGGCAGCCACGCGAGCACGTCGTTGGTCGTGTGCGCCGCGTGGCCGGGGTGGCTGAGCTCGATGGCGGTGCTGCCCGCGTACACGGTGAGCCGGTCGTCGAACACGACGTCGGGCGCGCGCAGTTCCAGGTGGCCCCAGTCGTTGCCGACGAGCGCGCCGTCGTAGGTCTCGATGCCCGAGGCGAGCAGGGCCTCGCGCGTTTTGCGCTGCCCGATGATCGTCGCGCCGCCCACGAGGTAGTTGCCGTTGGTGTGGTCGGAGTGGTGGTGGGTGTTCACGAGCGTCGTGACCGGTCCCGTGGTGGCCTCGGCGGCGGCCAGCAACGCGCGCGTGCGGCGCTCGGTGGCGCACGTGTCGATGAGCACGGTGTGGTCGCCGGCGTCGACGAAACCGCAGTTGTTGATGAACCAGGAGCCGTCGGGCTGGACGTAGCCGAAGGCGCCGTCGGCGAGACGCTCGACTTTCGCGGCGGCGGGGGAACGATCGATCACGTCGCCACTATGCCGCACATCCGGGCGCGGGATCCGCTCGAGCGTTCAGCGTCTCCCGCTCGTCCGCCGCTTCTGCCCGCGCGTCCGGGTGCACAGGCAACGCAGCGTGTCAAGGGCGGGCCTCGTCGTCCGGATGGAGCAGTGCTCGTGTCCGAAAGGCGGGATAAGGCCTGGTCCAGGAGAGTGACACCCGGGGTGACTGGCATTTCGGATCATTTCCTGGAACGCTGCGCAGTGTCATCATCGAACCCCGTCGGGTCAAGGTACTAACCTGGGTGGTTCGAGCGTCCGTGCGCTGACGGTGATCGTCAGCCGGTAGTGGTCCGGGAGAGCAAGGCTGATGGCGAGCACCGTCACCTCGCGCCGGAAGCAGCTCGGCAACGAGCTCCGGCATGCCCGCAACGCCGCGCGGATGACGCAGCAGCAGGTCGCCGAGGTTCTCGGCTGCACCCAGGGCAAGGTCAACAAGATCGAGTCCGGTGCGGTGGGGGTAAAGCTCGGGGATGTGCGGACGATGTTGAACGCCTTCGGGATCAACGGCGAAGAAGCCGACACGTTGATGAACCTGGCCCGCGCCGCCGCGGGCCAGCGCGGGCACTGGTCGGGTTACCGGTCGGTGGTGCCCCACTGGTTCCGGACCTTCACGGACCTGGAGCCGGCGGCCGCGGAGATCCTCACCTGGCACGGTGAGCGCATCCCCGGTCCGTTGCAGTCAGAGCACTACATGCTCAAGCAGTTCACCGAGGCCGGTGCCACGGATGTCACGTCGCTGGTGCGCAACCGGCTCGACCGCAAGGCCGTGTTCGACCAGCAGCAGCCGCCGTACTACCGGTTCATCGTCAGCGAGGGCGCGCTGCGCCGCGCGCCCGGCGGGTTCGCGCCGGCGGTGATGCTGGACCAGGTCGAGCACATGCTGGCGCTCGACCGCTACCCCCGCGTGTACGTGCACGTGCTGCCGTTCGGCGCGAAGCTCGCGGCCGTGCCCAACGACTTCACGATCATGCGGTTCCCGGACCGCACGCGCGACTTCGTCTACATCGAGCACTCCGCCGGTGGTCTGTACCTCGACGACGTCAAGGACTTCAACATCTTCGTCGACTCGTGGGACCGCCTGCGCGGGGCCGCGCTGGAGCGCGGTGAGACGCGGCAGTTCCTCAAGGAGCTGGCCGAGGGCTACCGGGCGCAGATGACCCAGTGACCAGCGCTTCCAGCAGTGGCACGGTTTCCTCCGCGCCGGGCTGGGCGTTGATCTCTTCCTGCACGCGCTGAGCGGCTTCGCGCCAGCGTGCTTCGGTGAGCAGCCGCGCGGCGGTCGCGTGGATCTCGTCCGGCGTCGCGTTCGCGGGATCGAGCGCGACGCCCGTGCCGAGGCGCGCGGCGCGCCGCGCGTTGCCCGGCTGGTCCGCGCCCATGGGGAAGAGGATCGACGGCAGGCCGTGGGCGAGCGCGCCGGCGACGCTGCCGGAACCGCCGTGGGACACCACGAGGTCGATCGACGGCAGCAGTTCGGCCTGCGGCACGAACCGCGCCACGTGGACGTGGGGCGGCTGCGGGCCGAACTCGGCGGGGTCGAGCTGCGCGCCGACGGTGGCCGTCACGTTCGCGTCGAGCTTCGCCAGCCCGGCGAGAGCCCGCTCGATGAGGTCGCCGGATTCGGTGTTGAACCCCGTGCCGAGGGTGAAGTAGACACCCGGCTTTTCGTGCGGTACGCGCGGCGGCACCGGCTCGGCTTGGCGGAAGGAGAACGCGCCGGGCGGCAGCGGCGAGGACGGATCGCGGACGCTGAGCGGGAACGGCGAGAGCACCAGCTGCCCGTCGAGCATCGTCAGCCCGGGGTCGGGCGGCAGGCGGTGCCCGGCGCGCAGCGCGTGCAGCGGTTCGGCGACGAGTTCCTTGCGCAGCAACGTTCCCGCGGCCAAAACCAGGACGTTCACGCACGGGATTCCCGCGCGTTCCGCCGCGATCGCGGAGCCGAAGTCGACCTCGTCGCGGAGTACGACGTCGGGTCGTCAGTCGTGGATGATCTCCAGCAGCTTCTCCGCGCGGGTGCGCGCGCCGCGCGTGGCGAAGAGTTCTTTGATCTCCCAGTCGTCGCGGGCGGGGTCGACCGGCGGCATCGGCTCGCGCCGCGCCGGCGCTTCGGCCACCGGCGGCGGGGTCGTGGGGATGACCGTGAAGCCCGCCCGGTCGATCCCGGCCACGTGCCTACCCCCGCCGGAGACGGCGACCGTGTGCCCGCGCGCGGCGGCTGCGCGCGCGACGGGCGCCAGCGGGTCGAAGTGGCCCCGGCCGCCGACGAAGGTGAAGAGGAAGCGCATTCCCGGCAACGTAGCGGGTAACGCCGGGTCCGGTCGTGTCGATTTCACGTAGCGCTGGGCTGTGCGGGTGTCACTCGATCGGGGGTCGGCTGCGGGGTCGCCCGCCAGATCGGCAGACTGGTTCACAGCACCAGACCACTGGGGTCGGAAGGGGACAGCTGATGACACAGGTACCGGATCCCGAAGCCCCGGAGGGCGTCGACCTCGAACGGCCGAACGCCGCCCGCATCTACGACTGGTTCCTCGGCGGCACGGCCAACTGGGCCATCGACCGCGAGTTCGGCGAACGCGCGGTGCAGACCTTCCCGATGATCAAGACCATCGCGAAGTCCGGGCGCGAGCTGCTCGGCCGCACCGTGCGC
This sequence comes from Amycolatopsis sp. NPDC051903, assembly GCF_044452505.1. Taxonomy (NCBI): domain Bacteria; kingdom Bacillati; phylum Actinomycetota; class Actinomycetes; order Pseudonocardiales; family Pseudonocardiaceae; genus Amycolatopsis; species Amycolatopsis sp. NPDC051903. Next base: position 178,695 of record NZ_JBITBT010000001.1, read on the forward strand.
TACATGGCGCGCAACGGGATCGACCAGTTCCTCGACCTCGGCTCGGGGGTGCCGACGGTCGGCAACGTGCACCAGATCGCGACGTCCGTGAACCCCGACGCGCGCTGCGTGTACGTGGACTACGAGCCGGTGGCCGTCGCGCACTCGCAGGTCCTGCTGGAGCGCGAAGGCGTGGCCGACCGGCACGCCGTGCTGCAGGGCGATCTGCGCAACCCGGGTGACATCTGGCCGCGCGCGCTCGACACGGGGGTGCTCGACCCGAAGCGCCCGATCGGCTTGATCATGTCCGGCGTCCTCTACTTCATCGGCCGTGACGAGCCGGCCGTCGAGATGGTGCGGAAGTACCTGTCGCTGGCGCCTTCGGGCTCGTACTTCATGGCGTCGCACATCACGACCGACGGCGTGACGGCGCCCGACGGCGAGAGCCGCGAGGAGATCCACGAGCAGTACAAGCAGTCGAGCACGCCGATCCACTTCCGCTCGCGCGCGGAGTTCGCGGAGTTCTTCGAGGGGCTGGAGCTCGTGGAGCCCGGCATCGTGTGGGTGTCGCAGTGGCGGCCCGAGGAAGGCGAATCCCGCAACAGCGACCGCATGGCCGCGGACCCGTCGTTCAGCGGCGGGATCTGCGCGGTGGGGCGCAAACCCTAGACGCGAATGCGCTCCCCGGGACGGTCGCCCGGGGAGCGGGTGGTTTCGGGTCAGCCGTGGGACGAGCCCCGGCCGTGGACGAGGGGCGCGAGGTCCACGCGCGCCTCGAGCGGCCGGGTGGCGCGCACCAGATCGGGCTGGCGCGGCGCGGGCAGGTCGACGTCGGTGTCCCACGTGATGGGCTTGCGCAGCGGCGCCTGGATCAGGCTGAAGCCGAACCGGTTGCGCAATTCGTGGTTGATGGCCCGGCGGCCGTGGGTGTGTTCATCCTCACGGCAGAAGAGCGTGGTGAGCCGGACGGCCATGAGATCACACCTCCAGTTCCGAAAGCGGTGACCGGGGCAGGTCCGCACCGGCCAGACCGAGGCAGCTCTCGCACGGCATTCCCACGCCCGGCGCCAGCCACTCGACGTCGGCCCGGGGCACGCCCGCCGTGCCGCGGGCGAGGCGGCCCGCCACGAGCACGTCGGCAGTCAAGCTGTCCTGGATGATCACTGCGGTCCCCTCCCCCCGAGGTTCGTGGATGGCCCTGGGCGGGGTAGGCCGAATGCAGCAAGCCATTCACCCACCACCGGTGCCCCGATCGACGCGATTAATCCTACTCCTGGAATAATCTTCGTGTCGAGATCGGGTCGAGTTGATCACCCGCTTGGCCCTGCGGTTTGCTTCGCAGTGACAGAAAGAAGCCGGGGACGTGCGCGGCGACCGCACGCCCTGCCCAAGGCTCGGAGGTACGACCCATGACGGATTATCCGTCGCTCCAGGATTACGACCCGAACACGGCAGACACGCTGTTCGAGGACGCTGCCTGGGAGAAGTCGTTCGCCAGCGAGCCCAACGGCGGCAACTGCGTCGAGGTCAACCTGGGCCGCCCGGACGTCGTCGGCGTGCGCGACACGAAGCTCCCGGCGAGCCCCGTCTTCGTCTTCGACCGGGGCGAATGGGAGGCGTTCCTGGTGGCGGTGAAGGCGGGCCAGTTCGATCTGCCCCCGGGCGCCTGACGATCATGCCCCGCCCCCGCGGGGCGTTACCCCTTCACCAAGCGTCACCCGATTGAGTGAGTTGCGTTGACCCTGGGTGTTCGGGGGTGGTGGTTGAGTTGATCACTGCTGGGTGGGGGCTGGGATGTGACCTTGACTCGGCGAGTCAGCCGACGATGGTGATTTCGGCTGTCGGCTGATGTCGATCTGCCCCGCTGTGGGGCTGAGCCGGGTCAGTTCTTCGCTCTGCTGCAACGTCGCTGCGCCGGCCAGGACCTCTCTCTCGCGGCTGCGTTGCTGCGCCGGACCACTGCGCCGCGGGCAAAACCTCAGTTGTCCACACCTCGGCCGAGTTGTGGACAACTGAGGCGCTGGCGGCGCTTTTCGAAGGTTTTGTCGGGCCTGCCCGGTAGAATCGACTTGGGGACGCCCCCCTCGGGAGGGCGGGGGCTGTCTTCTGGCGGGTGGTGGTCAGGCAGCGGGGGTACGGAGGGCGGCGCCGTTCGGCCGACACCGGGCGAGGTTGCGACGCAGCGCGCGTGGGCGCAGGTCGGCGGCTCAGAAGTCGAAGGGCCGACGGCCGGGAGCGCCGAAGCACTCCCGGCCGAGGCCGGGGTCAGGCGGCAGCCGGAGTGCCGCCGCCGCGGAGGGGGGCGCGGGTGCGGCGCCAGGCGATCGCCAGGAAGGCCGCCAGGGCGATCAGCGGCAGCCCGCTGATGGCCCAGCTCAGTCCCATCGGCGGGCCCGGCTGTTCGAGCACCCGGAGGTTCGCGAGTTCCCCCGTGCCCTGGCCCTGGGGGCCGTTGATCGCGAACCGGAACTTCCACGACCCCTCGGTGGGCAGGGCGCGGATGTCCAGACCCCACACGTCGCGCTTGCGCGGGTGCCGCGCGAGGGGCTGGGGTCGTTGGTAGCGGCCGGTGGCCGGGTTGAACAGCGACAGCGTCCCCGTCTTCGGGCCGATGCCGCCGTCGGGGATGAAGGTGAAGTCGAGGGACTGCATGGCGCGCAGGGGCCACGTGGAGAAGCCGACGGTCAGGCCGTAGGGGCCCGCCTGCACGCGTTCGGTGTGGACGATGTTCACGGGCTCGTAGGCCGAAGCCGGGGCCGCGAAGCCGAACAGCAGGGCGATCACCGCGCCCAGAGCCAAGAGCGTCTTACGCATCGGCCGAACCTCCCAGCAGCCGCAGCATCCCGCCGAAGCGCCAGCCCGCGAAGCCGCCCAGGAGGCCGACCACGCCGGCGGCGAGGCCCGTCGCGAGGACGGCCGAGAGCGGGGCCGCCGAGCCCGCGTAGACCCAGTTGCGCTGCACGGGCAGGCACAGGCCGATCAGCAACCCGGCCAGACCACCGGCGAGCACCGACACCCGGCCCAGCTGCCAGCCGCGGCGGCGCGCCACCAGCAGGTAGCCCTCCACCAGCGCGGCCACGGGCAGCAGCGCCATCGGCATCAGCGCCGGCATGTCCGGCACGCCGCTCACGTAGTCGCGCACCGGCAGCCCGACCAGGTCCGCGTACCAGCGCGCCGCCCACGGGGAGAACCACCAGAACACGCCCTGGATCACCGCCAGGATCGCCGCGGTGGCGACGGCGCCGCCCGGGCGGCGGAGGAAGCCGGCGCCCGCGAAGACCAGCAGCACCGACAGCAGCGTGGAGCCGACGGACGTCGCCTCCACCGGGTCCGCGTTCACCTGCTGCAGCGCGAGCGCCGTCACCGCGCTGAACGCGATCAGCACCGCCAGCGAGCCGAACACCCCGAGCCGGCCCCACCGGTGCTCGCGCGCCGCCGCGAAGACCATCGTGGTGCCGATGATCGAGATCGTCACGGACAACAGCAGCCCGATGTGCGGCGGCGAATCGATCACGGCGTCGAAGCCGTACAGGCCGTGCCACCACTGGTCCCACAACCCGTACAGCAGGAACAGCGCCGCGCCCACGCCCGACACCAGGTAGCCGATCGGCGCCGCGAACGTCCGGCCGAACACGCCGATCGCCCGCCCGCCGACGCGCGCGTCCACCGGCCGCCCGGCGCGGTCGGCCGCCGTGGTCAGCAGGACGACGGCGAGGCTCGCCAAGCCGACGATCGCGCTGCCCGAGTACAGGAACAGGTGCGGCAGCGTGAAGAACGTGTCCGGGCCGACGTCGTCGTGCCACTGCACGTCCCACGTCAGCCCGACCATCGAGATCACCGAACCCGCCAGCACCGTGCTCGCGGGCGCGAGCCCCGAGCGCCTCGTCGCGGTGACCACCCGGGCCCCCGACGCGGTGAGATCCATCCCCAGCCCCCTTCTACTGGTTGACCAACACGGGAAACACGACCTGACCGGCACCCGCCGGCCCGTGGAGGGAGACCGTGATCTCCCACTGGCCCGCCATGGGCAGGCCGACGGCGCCGCGGAAGCGGCCCGGCCCGTCGGCCGTCGCGGGCACGGGCGTGATGGCGTGGCCCATCTGCGGCATCACCGGCTCCACCGTCACGCCGTCGACGGCGGGCCCGGTCACGGCGAACGCGAACGCGTTGTCCCCGACGCGCGGCGAGTCCGCCGAAAGCTCCACGGTGTACGGCCCGGCCGTCGACTTCAGCACGGTGGGACCGCTCGAACCACCGCCGAACAGCAGCCAGCCCGCGATCACCGCGGCGACCACCACAACCACGCCGATCAGCACGACCGGTCGTCTCGTCCTCATCGGCCCCCTCCAGGACTCGCCGGAACGTCGAGCACCACCGGCACGGTCACGACGGACCAGCCGCGCTCGGCCTGCAGCCACAGCCGGTACCGCCCGGGCGCGGCGAAGGTGTAGGTGAAAGGCACGTCGGGCCCGTACGCCGCGACGGTCTCGTCCGGCACCCCGGTGAGGCCTGGCACGTACGGCGGCATCGCGTGCGCGTGCGCCCACGTCGGCGCCGCGGCGGCCGCGGCGCCCACCTGCCGGTCCGAAGGCACCGGCCCCACCACGATCAGGTGCCCGAGCATCCCCAGCCACGGCTGCAGATCCCCGGCGGGGAAGTGCGCGGTCACGGTCACGGGCACGCCGGGCTCGACCGCCGTCGTCGTGACGTCCACGGGAACCCCGTCCACGACGCGTTTTCCGGGCCCCGCAGGCACTGCTTCCGCTGTCCCCGGCGCGCCACTGACGTCTACAGTGGACCGTGGGAGCTGCACGCCACCGCCGCGCCGCTCCAGTTCCGCCGACACCGCGTACGTCCCGGACTCCGGCGGCACGAACGAAACGCGGTACTCGCCGGGCGCCACGCGCACGGGGTGCAGGTGCCACAACCGCCCCGACGGCGACACGACGGTCAGGTGCACGAACGCGTCGTCGTGCACCACGAGGTCGTCGGCGGGCCGGCCGGTGGAACCGTCGGTGAAGCGCAGGTCCAGATCGGCGGATTTCCCCGTCGCCGCAACTGTTTTCACCGCGAAGTTCACCGGCGGCCGCGAGTAGTCGGTGACGGGCAGGCGCGACATCGCGTACGGATCGGTGACGTTGTCGACGGTCGCGTCGAGCTGCTGCCCGGGCGCCGGCGGCGGGGGAGTGCCCGTGGACAGCAGCGCGCCGGTGACCGCGACGGCCAGCGCCGCGACCATCCCGCCGCCGGGCACCAGCGCGTACGCCGTCCGCCGCGAGCGCACGGCGACGACCAGCGCGATCAGCAGGAACGCACCCGCCGCCACGAACCCGCCGTACGCCGCCTTTTCCCACGGCGGCACCACGCGCGCGGGCACGACGAACGGGATCGTCGCCGTGGTCGTGCCGTCCGACAACCGCAGTTCCCACGGCCCCGGGTGGTCGACGCCGACCGAACCCGAGTACAGGCCGGGCGTCGCGCCGAGCACGACGTCGCCGCGCGAGAACACCACGCCGTCGGCCGCGGTCGCCAGGTGCAGCGGGCCCGGCGCGGTGCCGGTGTGCGTGGCGACGTCGACGTGCAGGTCACCCGGTGTCACGTCGATCCGCCGGATGACCACGGTCAGCTCGCGCGCGCCGAGCGTCTGCGCGACCAGGATGTCGGTGCCGACCGGCGCGCCGTCCGCGCGCGCCGGTGCTGTGCCGAGCGCGAGCCCCAGCGCGCACAGCACCAGCAGCAGCGCCGCGCGCCGCCCCCTCGTGGTGGTCCCCATCACGGGAAACGTAGCGAGGAACGCCCGCCCGGATCGTCACGGCGCCGGGGGAAGATCCATCCCCAGCGCGGGGGACGGCGACCCTGAGACGGCCCGAGGTTGCTAAGCGGAACACTGATCCGTATCGTTAACGGAGCAACGTTCCGCTTGCTTCGGAGGAACCAACCCCATGCAGTACCGCACCTTGGGCCGCACCGGCGTGCAGGTCAGCGCGCTCGCGCTCGGCGCCATGAACTTCGGCCGGATCGGCCGCACCACCCAGGACGAGGCCACCGCCATCGTCGACGCCGCGCTCGAAGGCGGCGTGAACGTGATCGACACCGCCGACATGTATGGCGACGGCGAATCCGAGGTCTTCGTCGGCAAGGCCATCGCCGGCCGGCGCGACGACCTCGTGCTCGCGACCAAGGCGACCATGCCGATCGGCGACGAGCGCAACCACCGCGGCAGCTCGCGCCGCTGGCTCGTCACCGCGCTCGACGACAGCCTGCGCCGGCTCGGCGTCGACCACGTCGACCTGTACCAGATGCACCGCTGGGACCCCACGACCAGCGACGAGGAAACCCTGTCCGCGCTGACGGATCTGCAGCGGGCGGGGAAGATCCGCTACTTCGGCGCGTCGACGTTCCCCGCGTACCGGATCGTGCAGGCGCAGTGGGCCGCGCGCGAGCACCACCTGAGCCGCTACGCCACCGAGCAGCCCAGCTACTCGATCCTCCAGCGCGGTATCGAAGCCGACGTGCTGCCCGTGGCGCGGGAGTACGGCCTCGGTGTGCTGGTGTGGAGCCCGCTCGCGTCCGGCTGGCTCTCGGGCGTGGTGCGCGAAGGCCGTGAGATCACCACCAGCCGCTCGAAGGTCATGCCGCAGCGGTTCGACACCGCCTTGCCCGCCAACCGGGCGCGGCTCGAAGCCGTGGAGCGCCTGGCGAAGATCGCCGACGAGGCCGGGCTGACGCTGATCCAGCTCGCGCTGGGCTTCGTGACCACGCACCCGGCCGTGACCAGTGCGCTCATCGGCCCGCGCACGCTGGAGCACCTGCGTTCGCACCTCGCCGCGGCCGACACCGTGCTGCCGGGCGATGTCCTCGACGCGATCGACGAGGTCGTCGCGCCCGGCGTCGACCTCGCCGCGCACGAAAAGTTCGACACCCCACCCGCTCTGCTTGACGCGACGCTGCGCCGTCGCTGAAAGGAACCCTCGTGTCACCTCGTTTCGGCATCATGACCGCGCCCATGCAGGTGGGCTACGACAACCTCGTCCGCGTCTGGCGTGAAGCCGACGCCGTCCCGGAGCTCGAGCACGCCTGGCTGTTCGACCACCTCCTGCCGATCGCCGGTGATCCCGACGGCCCGATCTTCGAGGGCTGGACGCTGCTGTCGGCCCTCGCCGCGCAGACGTCCCGGCTGCGCTTGGGCCTCATGGTCACCAGCAATCGCTTCCGCCCGCCCGCGATGCTCGCGAAGATGGCCACGACCGTCGACGTCGTCTCCGGCGGGCGGCTGGACTTCGGCATCGGCGTCGGCTCGCGGCCCAGCCACCCGCTGGCCCGCCGCGAGTACGAAGCCCACGGCCTGCCCTTCCTCGAAACGCGCGACGCGGTGACCGGGCTCGCCGAAGCGTGCACGGTGATCCGTCGCTTGTGGACCGAGGACGAACCGTTCGACTTCGCCGGCGCCCAGGTCCAGCTCAAGGGCGCTTACGGCAACCCCAAGCCCGTGCAGCGCCCGCACCCGCCGATTCTCATCGGCGGCCGCGCGGCCGCGACGCTGCGCGTGGTCGCCCAGCACGCGAACGTCTGGAACATCCCGGGCGGCGACCTCGAGGACGCCGTCAGCCGCAGTGCACTGCTGGACCGCTACTGCACCGAGATCGGCCGCGATCCGGCGGAGATCACGCGCTCGATCCACCTCCCGGTGTCCTACGAGGACCCCGGCCGGACGCGCAAGGCGATCGCCGAGGCCGTCGACGCCGGCTTCGGGCACGTCGTCCTCGGGCTGCCGGCGCCGTTTCCCGAGGGTGTCGCGCAGTGGGTGGCCGCGGAGCTGATCCGTTAATCCCGAGGTGTCCCGCTGAACTGCCCGCTAGGGTGGGGCGATGGGGTCGGTCAAGCAGGTCCAGGTCACCTTCGACTGCGCAGAACCTGAACGCGTCGCTCGCTTCTGGTGCGAGGTGCTCGGGTACGTCGTACCGCCGCCACCCGACGGATTTGCCACCTGGGACGACTTCCACCTCTCGCTGCCTCCTGAGGAGCGGGGCACCTCGTTCGTCTGCAGTGATCCCACGGGGGTCGGCCCGCGGCTGTACTTCCAGCGCGTTCCCGAAGGCAAGGTCGTCAAGAACCGCGTGCACCTCGACGTGCGGGCCGGCACCGGGCTCGTGGGCGAAGAGCGCCTCGCCACCCTCGAGGCCGAGTGCACCCGCCTGCTCGCCCTCGGCGCGGTCCGCGTGCGCCTGCTCGAAGCCGATGACGAAAACGAGTCGTGCATCGTCATGCAGGACATCGAGGGCAACGAGTTCTGCCTCGACTGAGGGCCGGCGAAGGGCGCCTCGCGACCGCCTCCGCGATCCGAATTTCTCGAACGCGGCGGGTCTCCCGGGAAATCGCAGCGGGCTCGCACTGAACAGGACACGAAGGCGGCTGGTCGCGTACGGGACTCTCACGATGCTGGTGACGCGGGCGCGGGTGATCGCTGGCGCGATCGACGAGCTCGACTGGGAAGTCTCGGTCGGTTCCGGCATCGTGCGGGGGCACCAGCACGCGGCCGGTGCCCGCCGCCCTGGCACGCCTCGCACAGGGGGGACGCCGGGTCGTGCGGCGGGCGCAGTGAGCCAGACGATCATTGCCATCGGCCGGTCCCGTGGCGGACCCACCACCAAGATCCACCTCGCCCGCGACGGCCACGGGCGACCGCTGTCGGTGTGGTCCTCACCGGCGGCAACGTCAACGACTGCACCATGTTCACCCACGTACTGGCTGGAATCTCGTTCCGCGCGCCGGGTCGGCGGCCGCCCGTCCCCAGCCGAGCAGGGTGCTGGCGGACATGGGCTACTCCAGCCGCGCGATCCGCTGCTAGCCGCGTCGGCTGCACATCCCGGCGACCATCCCCGAACGCCATGACCGGCAGGCCAACCGACAGTGCCGTGGCCGGACCGGTGGACGGCCACCGACGTTCGACCGCGTCGCCTGCAGACGCCGCAACATCGTCGAACGCTGCTTCAACCGTCTCAAGCAATCCCGCGCCATCGCCACGCGGTTCGACAAGACCGCCATCTCCTACCAAGGCATGCTCGACCTGGCCACCCTGCTCATCTGGCTTTCAACAGCACACCTAGTGGCCCAGGAAGTTCAGCAGGTGCTGGAGGACGAGTTCCGGCTGTTCCTCCGGCACGAAGTGGCCGCAGTTTTCCAGGCCGACGCCGGTGGCGTCGGTGCCGTACTGGCGCCACAGGTCGAGCGTCGGGAGTTTGCCGAGCAGCCCTTCCTGGCCCCACATCGCCAGGAGGGGCTGCGTGACGCGCTTGCCGGCCGCGAAGTCGGCGTCGTCGAGGTCGGCGTCGTCCGGGAAGGACGCGCGGTAGTCGTCGAAGCCGGCGCGCAGGGCGCCGGGGGCGGAGAACGCGTGGACGTACTCGGCGACGTCCTCGGCCGGCAGGCCTTGGCGCTGGAACGTCCAGCGCTCGAAGAAGTAGCCCAGGTACGCGGCGATGTTGCTGCCCGCCAACAACTCCGGCAGATCGGGCTGCAGGTGGAACAGCCAGTGCCAGTACGCCTTCGCGATGTCCTTGTCGAGCAGCCGCCACATCTCGCGCGTCGGCGCGATGTCGAGCACGGCCAGGCGCTCGACCTGGTCCGGACGATCCAGCGCCCACCGGTGCCCGACCCGCCCGCCGCGGTCGTGCCCCACCACGGCCACACGGTCGAAGCCGAGCCGCTCCGCGAGCCCGGCGACGTCGGCGGCCATCGTGCGTTTGTCGTAGCCGCCGCGCGGTTTGTCGGTACGGCCGTAACCGCGCAGGTCGGGTGCGATGACCGTGTGCGTTTCGGCGAGCGGGCCCGCGACGCGGTGCCAGCAGTGGGAGGTCTGCGGCCAGCCGTGCAGCAGGAAAACGGGCGGGCCGTCGCCGCCGCGCAAGTAGTGCACGCGGAGGTCACCGACCTGGGCCATGGAGGGTTCTAACCGGCTCATGGGGTTAGACGTTACCCGGTGTGTCTAACTGGTGGCAAGGGTTAGAATCGACTCCATGGAGTGGGTCTTCGACGGCGGCCGGCCGTCCCTCGACCTCGTCAACACCCTGCGCGACCGCTACGCCGACGGGGTCGAGCTGCTGACGTCGCCCGCCGCGCTGGCCGAATGGCTCGAGCTGGCGGGGCTGACCGCCGGCCGCGCGCGGGTGACGGAGGACCAGCTGCGAACCGCGCGCTGGCTGCGCGAAGCGGTGAACCGGCTGCTCACGGCGTCGCCGGAGCGCAAGGACGTCGAGCTGGTCAACGAGGCCGTCGAGGCGCCGGTGCCGGCGGCGCGGCTGCAGCTTTCCGGCGGCGAGCTTCTCCGCGCCGTGCCGGCGCCGCGGGACCCGGTGGCGGCCGCGCTCGCGGTGATCGCGGCCGACGCGGTCGACCTGGTGACGGGTCCGGTGGACGTCCGCGTGTGCGCGGCCGACGACTGCGGCCTGCGGTTCGCCGACGCCTCGCCGCGCCGGACCCGCCAGTGGTGCTCCATGGCCCGGTGCGGTAACCGTGCGAAGGCGCGGGCGCACTACGCGCGCAGCCGCGGTGAGTGAGCTACGGGATGAACCGGTAGGCCCACGGGTGAGCGCGCAACCAGACGTTGAGCTTGCCGATCCACCGCATGTGGGCCGTGCGCAGCGAAGCCGGGAGCACCGCGCCCAACACCCTCGTGCAGCGGCAGAACCGGTCGAACCGGCGCTGGTCAGCCGGCGTCCACCGCAGACCGAGCCGGTCGCGCAGCGGCGACGGCAGCGTCGCCCGGATCAGGAACAGCTGGGCTTTCGCTTGTGCCGCCCGGAGTTTCGGCCACCACCGGTCCGGCAGCCACCGCACGGGGTTCGGCACCGCGTCGATGGTCTCGAACAACGTCGTGATCGTTTCGTTCGGCCCGAACGACGCCACCTGCTCGGCGTAGTAGCGCTCGAACGCCGGCCAGTCCGGCGGCAGATCGCCTTCGCGGACGCCGAGCAGGCGGCCGATGTCGCACAGCTGGGCGTAGTACTCGTCGAGCTCGTCCTTGGCCAGCGGGCGACCGAAGAACCGTTGCACGTCAACGGGAACCTTCACGAGCGTCGCGTGCACCCACGCGTACGCGGCCGGGTCGAGAGCGCTGTAGCGCCGGCCGCCGTCGACACCGGTGAACGTGCGGTGCAGCTTCCGCAGCCGTTCGGCCTCGAACCGCGCGCCGTCGAGACCGCCGTAGACGTAGATCGACAGCGACGCACCCGTGCGCATCAACCGCGTCCACGGGTCCTCGGTGTAGTCCGAGTGGTCCCGCACGCCCGCGGCGACGACCGGGTGCGCCACCTGCAGCACGAGCACCTGACCGGCGAGCAGCAGGTCGCGGAAGTCCCCGAAGTACCGCCAGGCCGCGGTCCCGCGGATCACCGGCGGCGCCACGTCAGGCTCCGCGCAGCAGCATCATCAGCGGTTCGGCGGCCGGCACGTCGGTGCCCGTGGCCAGCCGGCGCAGCTGCAGCCCGGCGATGAGCGCCACGACGGGACCCGCCACGCGCTCCGGCTCCGGCACACCGAGCCCGCGCAGGATGGCCGTGGCCAGGTCGTCGTAGGCCGCGAAGCAGCGCGAAGACGCTTCGTGCAAGCCGGGGTCGCGCGCGGCCTGCAGGTACAGCTCGTGCGGCGCGAGTTCGTCGGTGCCGAAGGGGAGCTGCTCGATCACGTGCTCCACCACGGCCGCGGCCTGCTCGAGGCTGAGGCCCTCGGCTCGGTGCGCGTCGGCGATCGCGGCGAGCTTCGCCGTCTCCTCCTCGGCGAACAGCAGCATGGCTTCGCGCAGGAGCTCCGTCTGGCTGGGGAAGTGGTAGGTCAGGGTGCCGAGCGAAACCCCCGCGGCGGCCACGATGCGGCGGTTGGTGAGCCCGCCGACGCCTTGCCCGCCGACGACGTCGAGCGTCGCGCGCAGGATCGCGTCGCGGGTGTTCACCACACCCTTGCGGGGTGTCGCTCCGGCCACCGTTCGACCTCTTCCAGTTGCGCGGCCAGCGAGATCAGCCGCTCCTCGGCGTGCGAGGGGCCCAGCAGCTGGGCGCCGAGTGGCAGCCCGTCCGCCGTCTGACCGGCGGGGACGTTGATCCCCGGCCAGCCCAGCACGTTCCACGGCCAAGCGTAGGGGCACGCGGCGATCATCGTCTGGTCGGTGGCCCAGCCGGTGAGGCCGTCGACCGCGCCCGTCTTCGGCGGTGGCGTCGCGGTGGTCGGGGTGAGCAGCACGTCGACGCGCCCGAACACCGACCCGATGCGGCGCTGCAGCGCCGGTTCCAGGCGCTTGGCGAGCTTGAGCGCGCCGGCGAGCAGGGCGCCCTGGTGGGCGTTGCCGCGCGTGCGCCGGTCGAGTTTGGCGGGTTCGGGGACGCGAAGGGTCCAGTCGCGCACGCCGGTCAGCGAGCGGGGCAGGAAGGTGAGCCCGATGAGCCCGTAGCCGGGCTCGACCTCGACGATCTCGTGGCCGAGGCCTTCGAGCGCTTCGGCGGTGTGCCGCACGGCCGCCTCGACGACCGGGTCGAGCCGCGTTTTCGTTGCCGTGAACGGGATCCTGGTGGACAGGCCGATCCGCAGCCGGCCGGGTTCGCGGCGGGCGGCCTTGCGGAAGGTGTCGCCGGTGCCCGCCGTGACGTCGAGCAGGGTCGCCGCGTCCACGACGGTCCGCGCGAGCGGGCCGAGCACGGTGAGGCCGTGGAACAGTTCGCCGTCCGTCGCGATGCGCCCGCGCTGCGGCTTGATGCCGACCAGGCCCGTCCACGCCGCCGGGATGCGCACCGAGCCCGCGCCGTCCGACCCGAGCGCCGCCGCGACCACCCCGCCGGCCACCGCGGCCGCCGACCCGCCCGACGACCCGCCCGGCGTGTGCGCGGGCTGCCACGGGTTGCGCGTGACGCCGAACGCCGGCCCCTCCGTGAACGGCCACTGGCCCAGCTCCGGAGTGTTCGTCTTGCCGACGATGACCGCGCCGGCCCGCTTGAGCTTCGCGACGGCCGGCGAGTCCTGGGTGGCGTCGGGGAAGTCGCCGGCGCAACCGAACGCCGTCGGCAGGCCTTCGAGGTCGACGTCGTCCTTGACCGCGACGGGCACACCGAGCAGCGGTGAGCCGTCGCCCTCAGCGCGCCGGCGGTCGGCCAGCGCTGCGTCGTGCAGTGCGGCTTCAACGCGCAGGAAGCGGAACGCGTTGAGCACCGGCTGGCTCGCGTGCGCTCGCTCCAGCGCTTCCCGAGTCAGCTCGACGGACGACGTTTCCCGAGCTCGCAGCCGTTCCGCCTGCTCGGCGAGCGTCGGGAACGCGGAAATCTCGACGGTCATCGGCCGCTCCCGATTCTCTCGTTCGTTCGAACGAACGTTACCACGGAGCTGTGATCCGGGGCGCCTGGTTCGACAGCCGGCGGGCCGGGGGCCGACGATTACCGGGACGCCCACCCCCAGCCCACGGAGGATCGATGACGTTCGACTTCGACCGGTTTCCCGTTTTCGACGCGTTTCCGCGGGCGGGGCTCGGCAGTGGGCCCACGCCGTTGGTCGCGGCGCCGCGGCTCGGGGAAGCCTTGGGCCTGCCCCGGTTGCTGCTGAAGCGCGACGACGTGCACCCGCTCGGCGCGGGCGGCAACAAGCTGCGCAAACTCGACTTCCACCTCGGCGCGGCCCTCGCGGCGGGCGCCGACACGGTGATCACCTTCGGCGCGCTGCAGACCAACCACGGACGCCAGACGGCGGCCGCGTGCGCGCGCCTCGGCCTGCGGTGCGAGCTGGTCCTCACCGCCAAGGTCCCGCGCTCGGGCGAAGCCTACGAGCACTCCGGCAACATCCCGCTCGACCTGCTGTTCGGCGCCCGCGTCCACATCTGCGCCGACGAAGAAGAAACCACCCGCACGTACGAGGAACTGCTCGCGTCCGCCGACTACGAGGGCCGCAAGGTCGCGACGGTCCCCGTCGGCGGATCGGACGCGCTCGGCACCCTCGGCTACGTCGCCGCATCACACGAGCTCGCGCAGCAGCTCGCGGCGCTGGGCATCGAGAGCGCGCGGATCGTCGGGCCGCACGCGAGCGGCGGCACGGCTGCCGGCCTCGCGCTGGGCACGGCGCTGCTCGGCAACCTCGGCGCGGACTTCGCGTGCGTGAGCCACCCGCTCGACGAGGCCACGGACAACCTCACCCACCTCGTCACCTCGGCCGCGCAGCTGCTGGGCGTCGACACGCCGTCGCTGGACCACGTGCGCATGAGCGACACCACGATCGGCGAGGGCTACGGCATCCCGTCGCCCGAAACGTGGGGCGCGCTGCGGCTGTTCGGCCGCACCGAGGGGGTGGTGCTCGACCCCGTCTACACCGGCAAGGTCGCGGCCGCGCTGGTCGAGTGGGCGGCCGCCGGGCGGTTCGACCCGGAGGAGACGGTGGTGTTCGTGCACACGGGCGGGCTGCCCGGGTTGTACGGCTACGCGCCGGAATTCGCCGCGGCGATGCAGGAGTAGGTCAGTCCCGCGCGGAGGCCAGCGCGGGCCGGGCCTCCGCGCGGGTGGCGTCGAACTGGACGGCGACGCGCAGCAGACCCAGCAGCAGCGCGACGTCCGCGACGATCATCAGCCGCTGCGTCAAGCCGACCGGCAGCAGCTCGGTCAGCGCGTGGAACCCCGCGACACCGGCTTCGTCGAGGCGCACGAACAGGAAGCTCACCCCGAACAGCGCCAGCACGGCCACGCCCACCCGTAGCCATCGCACCACCACCGCGCGAGAAGCCGTGCCGCGCAACGGTTCCAGCAGGACCAGCGCCGCACCCGGCAGGCTCGCGAACGCGACCAGGCACGAGTACAGGTGGATCTCGCCGCTCACCGGGTCCGGGTTCGGCGGGTAGCTCGCCGGGAACACGGCCGCGAACGTCAACCCCAAGGCCCACAACGAAAGCAGCACCCGGGCACTACGCGGCAGCGGTACCCCGGCCGCCACCAGGCACCCGAGCACCGCCAGCGAACCGACGGCGAGCGAGAGCAGGGCGGCGCTCAGCAGGCCCGGATCCGTGAGCGTGTAGCTCGACAGCGTGTCGTACAGCGGATTTCGCGCACCGAACACGTTCATCACCACGAACGTGAACAGCCCCCAGCCGATCGCGGCGAAGGCGGCCAGCCGCCAGATCCGCAGCCCCCGTGACATCCCCATGGTCCACAGCTTCGCGGGGAACGGCGACGGCGTGATCAGGGATCACCCTGAATTCGACCCCTACTCGAAGTCCACGAACACCAGTGCTTGGTCGTCGTGGCGCTTCGCGCGGGGCCAGCGGGCGCCGTCCGGGTCCTGCTTCTCCGCGAGCCGCACGGCGTCCAGCACCGCGTCGGGCCCGTTCGCCCGGGCCAGTCCGAGTGCTTCGGGCCAGCCGAAGAGCTCGTACTCGTCCACCCCGATCGACACGCCGTCCGTGGCGACCAGCACGGCGTCCACCGCCTCCCGCGGCCACGACCGGCGCACGGCCTTCGCCGCCGCCAGCGGGTCCGCTTCGGCAACCCAGAACCCGCCTTCGGCGTTGCGGCGACGGCGGACTTCCGCGCCCGTCTGCAGCAGCCCTTCGTCGCGCAGCCAGACGATCCGGTCGTCGGACACGACATCCACCCCGAACCGTCCGAAAGCGACAACCGGGCTGTCGGCGAGCACGAGGGACTCCACGGAATCGGTGTCCCAGCGCAGGATCGACACGGTGCTCGACGGCGAGTTCCCGGGCGTCAGGCCGTGCGCGGAAGCGACGGCGGTGATGGCCGAGGCCAGCGCGTAGGCCAGCTCCGCGGCCGGTCGCGCGCGCAGTTCGGCGGCCAGGCGGTGCACGAGCAGCCCCGCGTACCAGCCGCCGGGCGGCAGCTCGGGGCTCGGTGACGTCGCGCCGTCCAGCACCAGCACGGCGTTGTCCAGCACGGCGACGTGGTCTTCCGTGGGGCGAGGCAGGCCGTCCGCGCCGACTCCCGCCCGTTCGGCGATCGCGATCTCGGGCATCAGCCGATGCTAACCCGACGTCAACTCAGGTTGACACGGTTCGCGTGTCAACCTAGATTGACATACATGACGGAAGCAACAGACCTGGCCGCGAGGGCGGGCGACCGTGATCCCCGGGTGGGGCTTCGCGCGGTCGCCGCGCTTCGTCGGCTCCTGGAACAACTCGAGGCCGTGCAGGTGCGCAGCGCCCGCGTGCACGGCTGGTCCTGGCAGGAGATCGCCGCCGAGCTGGGGGTCAGCCGGCAGGCCGTGCACAAGAAGTACGGGAGGCACTGATGTTCGAACGGTTCACGCAGGACGCCCGCATGGCTGTGGTGGAGGCGCAGATCGTGGCGCGCGAAGCCGGTGCGCGCGAGATCGAGCTCACCGACGTGCTGGCCGGGCTCGCCCGCACCGAGAACGGCAGCGCGTTGCGCGTGCTGCAGGAGCTCGGCGTGTCGCGCGAAGACGTGCTGGCCGAACTCGACCGCGTCCGCCGTCGCGGCGGGATCAGCGACGCCGACGTCGAGGCGCTCACGGAGTTCGGCATCGACGTCGAGCAGATCGTCGAGCGCATCGAGGAAACCCACGGTCCCGGCGCGCTGGCCGGCGGCGGGAGACGCGGCAAGCGCGGCCACATCCCGTTCGCCGCCGACGCGAAGCGCACGCTCGAACTGAGCCTGCGCGAGGCTCTCAAGCTGGGGGACAAGCAGTTGCGCCAGGAGCACATCCTGCTCGCGCTGACGCAGCAGAAGGGCCCGGTCCCCGACCTGCTGGCCGCCCGCGGCGTCGACTACGTGTCGGTCCGCCGAGCGGTCGGGCAGCGCGAGGCCGGCTAGTGCTCCTGCTCTTCGCGGCGCCGCGTCCGCCACGTGACCAGCGGCAACAGCGCCTGCGTGAGCGGTCCGATCATGAACGCGTAGAGCACGGTGCCGACGCCGAAGGTGCCGCCGAGCAGCCAGCCGACGGCGAGCACGGTCACCTCGATCCCGGTGCGCACCAGCCGCACCGACCAGCCGGTGCGCGCGGTGAGGCCGGTCATCAGCCCGTCGCGCGGGCCGGGACCGAGCCGCGTGCCGACGTAGACGGCGGTGGCCACGGCGTTGAGCACGATGCCGCCGACCATCAGCAGGATCTGGAGGGCGAGCGCGTGCTGGTCCGGCAGCACGGCGCGGACGGCGTCGACGGTCACCGAGATGACCAGCACGTTCGCGACCGTGCCGACGCCGGGTCGCTGGCGTAGCGGGATCCACAGCAGTAGCACGAACACCGACGCGATGGCGGTGACCGTGCCGAAAGTCAGGCCGGTGAGCTTGGTGAGGCCTTCGTGCAGCACGTCCCACGGGTCGAGGCCCAGGTGGGCGCGGGTGAGCATGGCCATGCTGGCGCCGTAGAGCGCGAGGCCGGCGAGGAGCTGCGCACCGCGGCGGACGGGGGCGCGGCGGACACTGAGGGGACTGAGGTCGACAACTGCCACCACTGCACTATCCGGGACAAGTGGACTGGTAAACCATGGCCAATATCGGATAATTGGCCTTATGACCTCGTCTGTCCCGCTCGGTAGCCGCGTTTCCGGTCAGCGATTGGCCGTGTTGCTGGGGGAGTGGCGCCGTCGCGGCTCCCGGCAGGGGGCGGCGGATCTCGCCGCGGCCGTCGAGCTGCACGTGCTCGACGGCCAGCTCCCCATCGGCACCCGGCTGCCCGCCGAGCGCGAGCTCGCCGACACGCTCGGCGTCAGCCGCACGCTCATCGGCGCAGCGCTCGACCGGCTGCGCGAAGACGGCCTCGTCGCGAGCCGCCGCGGCGCCGGTTCGTGGATCTCGGGCGCGGGCCGCCGCGCGCACGAACCGGTGCTGCGCGAACGCGACGGCGTCCTCGACCTCGCGCGCGCCGCGCCGCCCGCGTTGCCGGGGTTGATGACGGCCGTCGACGCGGCGCGCCGCGACCTCGTCGACCACCTCGGCGGCAACGGGTACCTCACCGGCGGCCTGCCGCGGCTGCGCGAGCGGATCGCCGAGCGCTACACCGCGCGCGGCCTGCCGACGACACCGGACCAGGTCATGGTCACCTCCGGCGCGTACTCGGCGTTCGTGCTGTGCCTGCGCATGCTCGCCGGCCCCGGCGACCGCGTGCTCGTGGAGCAGCCGACCTACCCCAACGCGATCGACGCCGTGCGCGCGACGCACGCGCTGCCCGTGCCGGTCGCGCTGGATCCCGTGCACGGCTGGGATCTCCCGGGCATCGAGGCCGCCGTGCGCCAGGCTTCACCGCGCTTCGGCTACCTCGTGGTCGACTTCCAGAACCCGACGGGGCTTCGCCTCGACGCCGCCGGCCGCGAACGGCTCGGCAGCCTCCTCGCGCGGTCGCGCACCCCCGTGGTGGTCGACGAATCGTTGGTGGAACTGGATTACGAGGGCGATCCGCTCGACGCGCCGCCGCCGCTGGCCGCGTTCTCGGGCGACTTGGTGCTCACGGTCGGCTCGGCCGCGAAGTCCCACTGGGGCGGGCTGCGGCTCGGCTGGATCCGCGCGTCGGCGGATTTGCTGGACCGGTTGCTGTCGTCGCGGTACGCCGTGGACCTGGGGGCGCCGGTGTTCGACCAGCTGGTGCTGGCGTCGTTGCTGGAGCCCGAGGGGTATGCCGCGCTCGCGCAGCGGCGGGTGGAGTTTCGGGGGCAGCGGGATGTGTTGATCGACGCCGTGCGCACGTACTGTCCTGAGTGGACGTTCGAGGTCCCGCCCGGCGGGTTGTCGTTGTGGTGCCGGCTGCCGGAGCCGATGAGTACGCGGTTGGCGGTGTCTGCGGCGAGTCATGGGGTGCAGCTGGCGCCGGCGTCGCGGTTCGGGGTGCATGGGGGGTTGGAGAGGTGGTTGAGGGTGCCGTTCGGGTTGCCGCGTGAGCAGTTGCTTGAGGCGATGCGGAGGGTGAGTTTGGCGGTGGCTTCGGTGCGGGGGTGTGCGGATGTACCTGCGGTGAATGTGCCGGTGACTTAGGGGTTTGGGTTTTTGTGTGCGGTCTCGTTGCGGAGGGGATGTGGGCCTGCGCGGGTGCGGTTGGGTTGTGGTGGGATGCGGTCCTGCGCGGGGGCGTGTTGCGGGGCGTAGGCACCCCGAAGCTTGAGTGTGACTACGGCCGCTGACCCCGTGTCAAGGCGGGAAAGCGTGCCTTGACACGGGGTCGGCGGCCGTGTGGAAGCTTCGGATCGAGGTGCCGGGCAGGGACTGGGCGCATCCTCAGTTGGGCGGTCGGGCGGCCGTGTCGTATGCGTGGTGCGTCGCCGTTTCGAGGTGCTCGGCAAGGGCTGAGTGCAGGCCTTTCTGCGTGGTTTGGCGGCGGATTCGCATGCGTGGTGCGTCGCCGTTCGAGGTGGCGGGCAGGGGCTGGGCGCGCCCTCGGTGGGTGGTTCGGCAGCGGTGCCGCAGGTGGGGATACGTCACCGTTCGAGATGCCCGGCAGGGGCTGGGCACGCCCTCGGTGGATGGCTCGGCGGCGGTGCCGTAGGTGGGCGTTCGTCGCCATTTGAGGTGCTCGGCCACGGGGCTGGATGGAGATCTCTTTCAGTTGTCGACAGGCTGTGTCGCAGGTGGCTGCGCGTCGCCTTGCATGGCTGGTTGCCGAAGTTGGGTCGGCGGCGCGCCGCAGGCCGTGGCTTTCAGCCGCCCGCCGGCAGTGGGGTGGCTCAGAAAAGCAGCTGTGCCACCGTGTAGATGATCAACCCCGCCAAGGCGCCGACCACCGTGCCGTTGATGCGGATGAACTGCAGGTCGCGGCCGACCTGGAGTTCGATCTTGCGGGACGTTTCTTCGGCGTCCCAGCGTTCGACGGTGTCGGTGATGATCGTGGTGATTTCCTTCGAGTAGTTCTTCACCAGGTAGGCCGCGGCGCCTTCGACCCAGCCGTCGACCTTGGTGGAGAGGCTCGGGTCCGAGGTGAGGCGGTCGCCGAGGGATTCGAGGGCGCCGCGGACGCGGAGGCGCAGTTCGCTGGACGGGTCTTCGGCGGCGTTGAGCAGCATCTCCTTCGCGGTGGCCCAGGCGGAGCCGATGAGCCGCTGCACCTCGGCGTGGTGGACGATCTGGCCCTTGACCTGCTCGGCGCGCTCCATGGTCCTCGGGTCGGTCTGGAGGTCCTGGGCGAACTCGCCGAGGAACTTGTCCAGCGCGAGGCGCATCGGGTGGTTGACGTCGGTCTTCACGGCCCACGCGAAGGTCAGCACCTCGCCGTACACCTTGTCCGCGAGCATCTCGTCGACGAACTTCGGCGACCAGCTCGGGGCGCGGTCCGAGACGACGCGCAGCACGGTCTGGTGGTTGTCGCGCACCCACTCGTACGCGCGGTCGCACATCAGGTCCACCAGCTTGTGGTGCGCGCCGTCCTCGAAAACGCCCGCGAGGATCTTGCCGAGCGGCGGGCCCCACGGCCGGTCGATGACCCGCTTGACCACGGCTTGTTCCATGATCGCCTGCACGTCTTCGTCGCGCAGTACCGTCACGGCGCCGCGGACCACCGTCGCGAGCTCGGACGTCACGCGCTCGGCGTTCTCGCGCTGCGAGAGCCAGCCGCCGAGGCGCCGGGAGATCTCGACGCGCTTCAGCTTGTCGCGGATGACGGTCTCGGACAGGAAGTTCGAGCCGACGAAGTCGCCCAGGCTGTTGCCGAGCTGGTCCTTCTTGTTCGGGATGATCGCGGTGTGCGGGATGCGCAGGCCGAGCGGGTGCCGGAACAGCGCGGTGACCGCGAACCAGTCGGCGAGCGCGCCGACCATGCCGGCTTCCGCCGCCGCGCGGACGTAGCCGACCCACGCGGGCCAGCCGGCCGCCTCCGCCCAGCTCGTGAGCAGGAAGACGACCGTGGCGCCGAGCAGGAAGGCCAGCGCGACCAGCTTCATGCGGCGCAGGCCGCGCTTCTTCGCCTCCTCGCCGGCGGCGCCTCCGGGCGGGTCCGCGGGCGTGACCTTGGCTGGGGTGAGTTGCTCCACAAGGCCATTGTCCGTGAGGATGCGTTTTCGTGCGTGAACCAGCTCTCGTCCCTCGCCTCCGGCCCTTCACCGCGACCATCTTCGCGGAGATGACGGCGCTCGCCGTGAAGCACGACGCCGTCAACCTCGGCCAGGGCTTCCCCGACACCGACGGCCCCGCCGGCATGCTCGAAGCGGCCAAGAACTCCCTGTTCGGCGGCGACAACCAGTACCCGCCCGGCCCGGGCCGCCCCGAGCTGCGCGCGGCCATCTCGCGCCACCGCACCCGCTACGGCACCGAGTACGACCCCGACACGGAGGTCCTCGTCACGGCCGGCGCGACCGAAGCCATCACGGCGGCGCTCATCGCGCTGGTCGAGGCGGGCGACGAGGTGATCGTCGTCGAGCCGTACTACGACTCGTACGCGGCGGCCGTCGCGATGGCCGGCGCCCAGCGGCGCGTGATCGGCCTGCGCGAGACGGCCGGCGGGCGCCTCGAGCTGGACGTCGACGCCCTGCTCGACGCCGTCACGCCCCGCACCCGCGCCGTGCTGCTGAACTCGCCGCACAACCCGACCGGCACGGTGTTCTCGCGCGCCGAGCTGGAGGCCGTCGCGGCGGTGTGCGTGGAGCACGACCTGGTCGCCGTGACCGACGAGGTCTACGAGCACCTCGTGTTCGACGGCGCCGAGCACGTCCCGCTCGCCACCCTGCCCGGCATGCGCGAGCGGACGGTCGCGATCTCCAGCGCCGGCAAGACGTTCAACTGCACCGGCTGGAAGATCGGCTGGGTCTGCTCGACGCCCGAACTCGTCGCCGCGGTGAAGGCGGCGAAGCAGTTCATCACGTTCGTCTCGGGCGGGCCGCTGCAGCCGGCCGTCGCGTACGCGCTGGACCACGAACTCGCGTGGGTCGAACAACTGCGCACGAGCCTGCAGGACAAACGCGACCGGCTCTCCGCGGGCCTCGCCGACGCGGGCTTCGCCGTGCGGCCGAGCACCGGCACGTACTTCGTGACGGCCGACGTCCGTCCGCTCGGCTTTTCCGACGCGGCGGAACTGGCTTGGCAACTGCCCGAGCGCGTCGGCGTCGCGGCCGTGCCCGTCAAGGTGTTCACAGATCACCCGGACGAGTGGAAACACCTGCTGCGTTTCGCCTTCTGCAAACGGAACGAGGTCATCGACGAAGCCGTCGAGCGATTGCGGCAACTCGTCTGACCACTTCCGCTGGTCGCGGCCGGAGCGCCCGGCGAGTCCGGGCCGGTGACGCTCCGATTTCGTTGACAGTGCGTCAAGCCGGAAATACCGAGAGTACGTTTTCGGGCTGAAACATCAGGTCAACCGCAGTGCGACCGGCCGCCCGGATGGCCGCAGCCCGTCCGTCCGGGCACACGCTCCGTGATCAACTTCGGCCGTTCGGACACCGGAGCCGGTAAGCCCGTTCCGCCTTACGGGGTGGATCGAACGCAGGGAAGATGAAACACTCGCGGGCGGTGCTAGAAAGAGTGCAGCCCCGGGGGAACTGCGACCTGGCCGGAGAAGAACCCAGTTGGATCAGCCTCGTGCGGCGAACCGCATGAGCTTCAGGCGCGGACGGTGGTGGTGGCGTGAGCGGCACGGAATCCGTGCGCACCGTCGCACCCCCGGTCACCAGCGCTGATCCCGCCCTCCGCCGCCCGCGACCGTGGACTGCACCTCTCTCCCGGCCCGCTGCGCGAATCGCGTTGGCGGGCGGTTTGACGGTCGTGGGGTGGCTCCTGGGAGCCGTGCTCGCCGGCGCGAGCGCCGACGCGGCCGAACACCCCCACGGCGGTGACACCTCCGGCGGGACTGTCGCAACGGCACCCGGGCGCGCTTCACACGGCGAGGCCGCGGAAAAGGCGCGGGAACACCGGCACAGCCACCACAGTTGGGTTCAGACGTCCACATGGGACTGGCACCACGGCGGCCCGTCCGGAGCGTCGACTTCGGACACCAGCACCGCGACCGACAGCGGCTCGTCGAACGGCAGCAGCGGCTCCCCCGAGTCCGCCGCGACGAGCGACAACGGCTCGGACCACTCCGGCACCAGCAACCCGGCCCAAGGCGGCACCGCGGACGACAACAGCGGCTCGCACGAGACCGGCACACCGAGCACCAACGATCCGGACCAATCCGACAACGACAGCAGCGGCTCCCACGAGACCGGCACGCCGAGCGACAACGGCCTGGATCAGTCCGGCACCGGCAACCCGTGCCAGGACAGCAACTCCGGCACGTCGACCGGCACTGGCTCGGACCAGTCCGGTTCGGCCGGCTCCAGCTCCGGCACCTCCACCGGCGCTGGCTCGGACCAGTCCGGGACCTCGTCCCCCAGCAATGAGTCACCCAGCTCCGGTACGAACTCCGGCCAAGGCGGCGAAACGAGTGCGCCGACTGGAACCGGCTCGGAGCAGTCCACAACAGACCAGACGCCCCTGCGCACGAGTGGATCCCCGAGCGGCGGATTGCTCGGCGGTCTTCTCGGCGGCGTGCTCGGGGTCGTGGACACCACCCTGACCTCGGTCACCGGCGTCGTCGACACGGTGGGCGACGTCGGGGGCAGTGTGCTGCCGCCCGTGACGACCATGCCGGGCACGGGTGAAGACCCGCCGCTGATCCCGATCGGCGACGTGCTCGGGCCGGTGTTCTCGGGCGGGTCCGTGAGCGGCGGGGTCAGCGCGACGGCGCCCGAGCCGGCGACCGCGCCCGTCCCGGAGATCGCTGCGGTCGCGCCGGGGACGTCGACCGAAGCGGTGCCGGCGACGGCACCGGAGCAGGAGATCCACGGCGTCAGGTACCTCGGCGCAGTGCACCTGATCCCCGTGCAGCAGAGCGCCGCCGCGGCCAAGCAAGACAGCGCGTCCCACCTCGGCGCCGCGAACGGCGGCGGCGGGGGCGGGGGCGGCCTGCCCTCGGCGCCCAGCGCCCCCGCCGCACCCAGCACCACCGCCAACTCGGGCCACGACGGCTCGGGCGGCGCGCGGCAGCCGTTCGCGGTCGCCGCGGACAGCGTCACGACGACCCAGCTCAAGCTGATCGGCGTGAGCCGCGACCACGAAGTCGCGGGGGCGGGTCGCGAAGCGGCCCTGCCGACCACCTCTCCGGACTGACCGACCACCCGGTCCTCCGGGGAGAGCCACGTCCAGACCAAGATCAACTTCTTGGAGCGCGCGCCCGTTCGCAGCGCCTGGCTCACCCCACCGCACGCATTTCCCCAGGGGCTGAACCATGCGCAAGACCTCGCTTCCCGACCGGCCGACCGCGCCCGGCCGGATCGGGTCCTGGTCCCGGCGCCGCGCGGCCCCCGCGGCGCCGGGACCCACAACGGGCGTGCTCCGGAGGTTCCCGCTCACCGCGCCGAGCGGGAACCTGCGCCAACCGAAGCCCGCCTGAGCCGTCGGCGGCTCCCGGCACGTCGAGGGGCTGTGCCGGGACGCCGCCGCGGCGCCCGCTCAAACCGAGCGGGTGACGAACAGCCGGTGCACCGAATGCGACCGCCACCATCCCTGGGTGGCCGGACCATCCGGTGCACCGGCTGTTTATGTCGGTGCCCTGGAACCTCAGTCACGGCCCCCCGGAACGAGTCTCCACCGAGCCACGCACCGACGCCCTACACCAGCCCCACCACCGGCCGACGACCCAACAGCCCCGCGCAACAACTCAACAGCGACGGGCTTCCAACCACGAAACCGCCGGCCGACAACGCAATGAGTCATGCACCCAGCCCCGCCCCGCCTCAGCCGACGCGCTCAACTCCGCCACCCACCCAAGGCGACGCAAAGCGATGCACGCAACCGCCGCCCACCACCACAAGGCTGCGCCCAGGCCCCTGCCAACCACCTCAAAAGGCGACGCACCACGCATACGGCACCGCCGCCCGACCACCCCACTAAGGATGCGCCCAGTCCCTGCCCGGCACCTCGATCCGAAGCTTCCCCACGGCCGCCGACCCCGTGTCAAGGCACGCTTTCCCGCCTTGACACGGGGTCAGCGGCCGTAGTCACACTCAAGCTTCGGGGTGCCTACGCACCGCAACACGCCCCCGCGCAGGACCGCATCCCCACCACAGATCAGCCGCACCCGCCCCCGCGACGGCCCCCAGACCCCATCCCCCACACAGCCCAATCCAACCCCTCCACAACCACTCCCCGCACCCATCCACACGCAACCCGTGCCTTTACCACACCCGGGGGACCCCAGAACCAGTTGTCCACAGGAACCTGAGTTATCCCCCGGGTTATCCACAACTTTTCACGGTGATGGCCTAACGCCCATCCACAACTTGTGGGGATCCGGTGCTTCTGCACGTGCACATGTGGTGCCCACCCCGACTTGTCCACAACCCCATTCGGGCAACGTCAGTTGTGCACACCCGTCGCCCGGGCGCGCCAGGTGCGCGCCTTTTCGCGATTTCCGCAAACGCGCATCGAACACCAGGTGCGCGAGCGGTTGCGGGACTCGTCGTAGAAGGCCCAGAGGCAGTCGTCCGCCGGGCAGATCTTGAGGCGCACCCAGTCGCCGCGGATGGCGAGGCGGGTGGCGGCGGCGAGGATCGTCGAGGTCGCGTCGGTGCCGCGCAGGCTGGGCCCGCCGTCGTCGAGGGAGAAGACGAGGGGGACTTCGAGGGAGGCGCCGGGCAGCCGGGGGTCGCCGACGGCCGCGCGCAGGCCGTCGCGCGCCGCGCGCGCGTCGTCGCCCTCACCTGGGGACAACTCGTGTTCCTCGGCCCACCGTCGCCAGAGTTCGGGGTTGTCCAGTACGTCCTCACCGTGCTCGATGTCGACGGTGTTGAGGAAGTCCACCACCAGGGTCGCGTCGGTGTGCACGCAACCAGTGTACGAGGGATGCTGGTTGCTTCGTCGAACGATAACTCCCATAATCCGAACACCGGTTACTGGAGGGAGACGAAACATGAGTGCGACACCGACCTTCGGCGGCGTGGCCATCGACTGCCCGGACCCCGCGGCGCTCGCCGGCTTCTACCGCGCGCTGCTCGACTGGACGGAACCCGAGGTGACGCCCGACGGCCACTGGGCGCGGCTCGTCAACCCGCTCGGCGGTGCTCGTCTGGAGTTCCAGCGGGTGACGGACTACCGGGCGCCGGAGTGGCCGTCGGCTGAGAAGCCGCAGCAGGCGCACGTGGACCTGGACGTCACGGACCTGGAGGCCGCGCACGAACGCGTGCTGAGCCTCGGCGCGAAGCTGCTGGACGACTCGCCGAAGACGTTCCGCGTGTACGCCGATCCGGTCGGGCACCCGTTCTGCCTGTGCGCGTGCTGACGCGGCGGGCGGAATCTGCGTAGTCTCGGCGGGGTGATTTGTCCGAAGTGTCAGAACCGGATGCGGGCCGTCGACAAGAACGGCATCCACATCGAACAGTGCGAAGCGTGCCGCGGGATCTTCCTGGACCACGGTGAGCTGGAGCAGATCGTCGGGGCCGAGAGCTCGTACTACGGGCAACGGCCACCGCCGCCGTACGCGCACAGCCGGCCCGACTCGCCGCGCCCGTATCGCGGCGGGTACTCCGATTCGCCGCGGCCGTACCGGGGTGGATACGCGGATTCGCCGCGGCCGTATCGCGGTGGCTACTCGGATTCGCCGCGGCCGTACGGCGGGCACCGCAAGCGCAGCTTCCTCGAGAACCTGTTCGACTGACCGCCGGTGTGCGCTCTCGACCTGCGGATCTGCCCAGCGTGCGGCGATCGGGCCGAGTCACCGCACGCTTCGGGCGCCACGCTGGTGTGCTCGGCGTGCGGCCACCGCTGGCCCTTCCGGCGGTTGCCGCTGTTCGCACTGACGGGGCCGAGCGGCGCCGGCAAGTCGACCGTCGGGCCGGCCCTGGCGGCGCGGCTGGCTGGGGATGCCGTGGTCCTGGAGCAGGACGTCCTGTGGACAGGTGCCTGGCACGGTGACACCCGCGGCTTCCGCGCCACCTGGCTGCGCACCGCGGCGATGCTGCACCAGAACGGCCTGCCCGTCGTGCTGTGCGGCACCGTCGCCCCGCAGGAACTCGAGCCCCTCCCGGAACGCATTTTCTTCTCCGACGTGCACTACCTGGCCCTCGTCGCTTCCCCGGACGCTCTCGGCAAACGCTTGCGCGCCCGCCCCGCCTGGCGCGAATGGGATGAGCCGCGCATCGAGGAGATGCTGGAGTTCAACCTGTGGATACGGACGCAGGTCGAGCACATCGACACCACGGCCGTTTCGCTCGACGAGGTGGTTGCGCAGGTGGAGAAGTGGGTGCGGTCGAACCTGGCGGGTGGCCTACCTGGGGATGGTGAGTAGGTCGAACCCAACGAGCCGCGCGCGTGTGGACAAGCAGTTGGGTCGGACCCAACGACCTGGCCTGGCTGGGGATGCGTGGGTGGTCGGACCCGCCAAGCGCCCGCAGGGTGGGGATAAGTAGCTGGGCCGGACCCAGTGAGGAGTGCTGTTGGTGCGGCCGGGTAGGTCGGACCCAGTGGGCAGTTCGGTCGAAGAATGTGGTTCGGCTGGGGTGAGCGGGCAGTGCCGGCAGTGCGGCTGAGGCGGTGCTCCTGGCCTGGTTCTTGCCGATGTTGGGGGCGAAGCCGCGCGGATGTTCGCTGGTGGCTGTTGGGGCAGACCCCTGCACTGCGCAGAGCGGAGGCCGGTGGGGATGGGCAGGTGGGGTCAGCCCAGCGAGCTCTGCTGCTGGGGCTAGCGGTTGGGTCGGACCCAACAACCTGGCCCGGCTGAGCATGCGCGGGTGGGTCGGACCCACTTAGCGCCTGCAGGGTGGGGACGAGTAGCTGGGTCGGTCCAAGCGAGGAGTGCCCGCTGGGGCTAGCGGGTAGGTCGGACCCCACGAGCGGTGCTGTCGGGTGTGGCTGAGTGGGTTAGACCCAGCGAGCGGTTGGGGTGGGGGGCAAGCGTTTGGGTTGGACTCTGCGAGCGGTGCTGTCGGGTGTGGCTGAGTGGGTCGGACCCAGCGAGGGGTTGAGGTTGGGGACGAGCGGTTGGGTCGGACCCAGCGAGGGGTTGAGGTTGGGGACGAGCGGTTGGGTCGGACCCAGCGAGCTGTTGTGGGCGGCGGAGCTGGGTGGGTTGGGCCTAGTCGCAGAGTTTCCAGCGGAGGCCGTCGGGTTCGTCGAGCCAGAATTCTTGGTGGGGGCCGTCCAGGGTGAGGCCGAAGCGGTCGCGTTGGGGGCGGCCGAGGGAGTCCCAGAGGACGTAGGCGCGTTCGGCGAGGTCCCAGAGGGCGCGGGGGCCGCCTTGGGCGATTTCGAGGGTGGTGCCGCGGGTGCGGTAGCGGGCCCAGGAGCCGTCGGGGTGGGTGAGGGCGAAGGAGCCTGGGCGGGGGCGATCGTCCGAACCCGAACCCGAACCCGAACCTGAACCCGAACCGGGACCCGAACCTGGACCCGGGCCCGAACCCGGACCTGGACCCGGACCCGAACCTGGACCCGAACCCGGACCCGGGCCCGAACCCGGGCCCGAACCCGGACCCGGGCCCGAACCCGGACCCGGACCCGAACCCGGACCCGGACCTGGACCTGGACCGGGACCCGAAACCGGACCTGAACCCGAATCCGTCCCCGACCTCAGCCCCGGGCCCGAGGTCGGGCCTGAGCCGGAAGCTGGAACCGGTTCTGAATCCGAACCGGTACCCGCGCCAGAACCACGATCCGAGGCCGAATCGGCACCGGAGGCGGAGGCCGCAGAGCCCGTCGCCGGATCGGTGGCGCCGTCCCTCGGCGAGGCCGTGGTGCCGCAGCTCGGCGAGGCCGAGGGGCCGGCCGGAGGCTCATCGGTTACCGAACCGGGATAGGGGTCGGCACTGTCGTCAGCGCGATCGAGGACGGGTTGCACGTCGGGAAGCTCCAAGGACGCGAAGAACTCGAACTTCAGCCGCGGCTTCAGCACCAGGTCGAGGGGCAACTGGGTGGGGCGCCAGTCGTGGTCGGAGGGGGTGGGCAGGGTGGGTGGGGGTGGCAGGCGGTGGGCGCGCAGCGGCATGAAGCGGCCGTCCTGGGCGAGGACCTTGCCGTGGCCCGTGGCGCCGTCGCCGACGGTGATGCGGACCAGGCCGGCGCCGAGGGGGCGGTTGAGGGTGGTCACGATGAGGCCGCCGGGGACCGTCTGTTCGAGCCACGCGGGCGGGATCGACGAAACCGAGGCCGTGCACAGCACGCGGTCGAACAGCACCCCGGACGGGAACCCGAGGGCGCCATCGCCGACGGCCACGGCCGGCGCGTAGCCGGCTTTCCGCAAGTGCTCCCGAGCCGAGGAAACCAGCCCGGCATCGACGTCCACAGTGGACACCAGACCCGAACCGCAGCGGTGGCTCAGCAGCGCGGCGTTGTAACCGGTGCCCGTGCCGATCTCCAGCACGCGGTGCCCGTCTCCGACGCGCAGCTCCTCGAGCATGATCGCCATGATCGCGGGCATGCTGGACGAACTCGTCGGCACGCCGGAAACCGGCCCGGCGGCGCGCGCCTGCTCCCACAGCGAGGAGTCGTCGTCGAGCTGGGTCACCAGGACGTCGCGGGAGTACACGCGCTCCAGCCACCCCGGATCGCCGCGGTCGACGGCGGCCCAGAGGTCGCCGGCGTGGGTGAAGAAGCGTGGCAGGAACACGTGGCGCGGCACGCTGCGGAACGCCTCGACCCACTTGGGGTCGTGCAGCACGTCCTCTTCGATCAGCTGCTTGACCAGCCTGCGGCGCAGCCGTTGAGTCGCCATGGGGACCACCGTAGTGGCGGGTGAGCGGAGCCACACCCACAAGTGCAAGCAGGGTGCTTGCAATAGCTAGCACTCCCGCGTACCGTCGAAGACGTCGCGAGGAGGTGACCGGATGACAGAACCCGGCGGGACCCAGAACCCGATGGAGAAGGTCGCGGACATCGCCTCCGACATCGGTGAGTACATCCGCCAGCAGCGCAGCTCCGCGAAGATTTCGTTGCGCCAGCTGTCGAAGCTCGCCGGCGTGTCCAATCCGTACCTGAGCCAGATCGAGCGCGGGGTGCGCAAACCCAGCGCGGAGATCCTCCAGCAGATCGCCAAAGGGCTGCGCATCTCGGCCGAAGCCCTGTACGTGCAGGCGGGGATCCTCGACCTCCCCACCGGCGGGCCGGTCGGCGAAGCGATCCGCGCCGACACGGAGCTGACCGAGCGCCAGAAGCAGGTCCTGCTCGACGTCTACGAGTCGTTCCGGCGCGAGAACGCCGCCGAGAAACCCGCCACCAAGCCCACCACGACCACCCACCAGACCACCGAGGAGTCGGCATGACCACCCCCAAGACCGAGGACGTCCGCAAGGCCGTCAGCACCGCCATCGACCAGGTCCGCACCCCGCTGCTCGCCGCGCTCGGCGCCGGCAACCTGGCTACCCACGCCGTGACGGACGCCGTCGCCAAGGCTCGCAAGAGCGGCGAGCAGGCCCGCAAGAACCTCGAGGAGCTGCCGACCGACGTCGAGAGCCTCCGCGAGAAGCTCGACCCGGCCGAGCTGCGCAAGGTCATCGACGAGTACACCGAGGCCGCGCTCAAGCTCTACAACAAGCTGGCCGAGTCCGGCGAGCAGGCCTGGGACAAGATCGCCGCGCAGCCGCAGGTGAAGCAGGCCCTCGAGCAGCTCGACCAGGCGCTGTCCACGGCCCAGACCCGCGTCGACGGCCTCGCCGAGGAGACCCGCGGCCGCGTCGACGACGTGCTGGCCAAGGTGACCAAGCGCACCCGCTCCGCCGGCGAGAAGACCGCCCGCAAAGTGACCGAGGTCGCGAACGACACCGCCGAGGCCGTCGAGGAACTCGGTGACGACCTGGCCCACGAGACCCGCTCCGTGGCCCGCAAGGCCGCCAACCGCACGGCGCCGAAGACCGCTTCGCCGGCGCGTCGCACCACGACCACCGCCGCGAAGAAGCCGGCCGAGCCGAAGACCGAGAAGTAACGAACGACACCCCCGGGCCCCGGCAGCACCCGCTGCCGGGGCCCGGGTGGGTTGGGTGGTTTGCCGTAAGCTGACTTGGTGCTGGTTGCCGAATGGATCATCATGGTCATCCACTGGGGCAGCGCCTTGGTCGGGCTCTTCGCCTTCGTTCACGCGCTGCTGCAGCGCTCCGACGCGTACCCGGCGGCGGAGAAGAAGACCAAGCCGATCTGGATGCTCATCACCGGTGGCGCCACGCTCGCGCTGGTCCTGTTCGGCAACTTCATCAACGGGCCCGGCTTCATCTTCTACGTCCCCGCCATGGCCGCGACGCTGGTGTACCTCGTGGACGTGCGCCCGCGCCTCATCGAAGTCCAGCGGGGTAATCGCAACTGGTGACCGGCGCGTAGATTCGGGTCGTGACCACCTGGACCATCGCCGGGAGCCTCACGGTCGTCCCCGCGCCCGCCCGCACCGACCTGCTCGCCGAACCCGTCGCGAAGGCGCTCGCCGCGCTGGCGGACCCCGACGCGGTCGGCGTCGCCGAAATCGACGCCGAACTGGCTGACACGGCCGCTTTTTGCGAGGCGTACGGCTCGCCGCTGGACGCGTCGGCCAACTGCGTCGTCGTCGCCGGCAAGCGCGCCGGCGAGGTCCGCTTCGCCGCGGCGATGGTGCTCGCCACCACCCGCGCCGACGTCAACGGCGTGATCAAGCGCCGCCTCGACGTGCGCAAGGCGTCGTTCGCCCCGATGGACGAAGCCGTGTCGCTCACGGGTATGGAGTACGGCGGCATCACGCCCGTCGGCCTGCCCGCCGAATGGCCGATCCTCATCGACGCGCGCGTGGCCGCCGCGCCGGAGCTCGTGATCGGCAGCGGCATCCGCGGCAGCAAGCTCCTCATCTCCGGAGCCGCCCTGCAATCGCTGCCGGGCGCCGAGGTGATCGAGGACCTCGCCCGGTGACAGCGTCCGCCTCGGTCTGGCTCAGGTACCTCACCGGCGAAGACATCGACAGCCTCGGCATCACGCACGCCGACATCGTCGGTGCCGTCGAGAGCGTGCTCGGCGACCACGGCCGGGGCGACGTCGTGTTCGAGCCGCGCACGCACCTCGTGCCGGACAACGGCGGCAAGGGCCACTTCAACATCCTGCGCGGCCACCTGTCGGCCAAGCAGGTGAGCGGCGTCAAGGTCGTCGGCGACTTCGTCTCGAACTTCGAACGCGGCCTGCCCAGCGAAATGGCGCTGATCCTGCTGCTCGACCCCGAGACGGGGATGCCGCGCGCGATCGTCGACGGCACCATGATCACCGAGGCCCGCACGGGCGCGATGACGGCCGTCGGCGCGAAGTACCTCGCGCGGCCGGATTCGAAGGTGCTCGGGCACGTCGGTGCGCGTGGCACGGCGTGGTGGAACGTCGTCCTGCTCGATTCGCTGTTCGACTTCGCCGAGATCCGCGTGACGAGCAAGCGCCCGGAATCGCGTGAAGACTTCGGCCGACGGCTCTCGGAGCACCTCGGCAAGGACGTGCGCGTGTGCGACACCGCGGCCGAAACGCTCGACGGCGCCGACATCCTCGTCGAAGCCTCACGGCTGACGGAGCCGGAGGCGCTGGTGCGCAAGGAGTTCCTGCGCCCGGGCTCGTTCCTCGTGCCGTACGGCACCATCAGCGCGCTCGAACTGACGCTGCTCGACGCCGTGGACAAGGTCGTGGTCGACGACTGGCGCGAATCGCAGTCGGGCAACCCGCGCTTCGGCGCGCTTCGGCCGCAGCTCAACGCGGGTCTGCTCACGGCGAGCGACGTGCACGCCGAAATCGGTGACGTCGTCGCGGGCAACCGGCCCGGCCGCGAGAGCGACGGCGAGCGGATCCTGTTCTGGCACCGCGGACTGTCCACAACGGACGTCGCCGTCGCGCACCTGGTCCTGCAACGCGCCGAAGCCGCGGACGTCGGCACGATGCTGCCGTACCGGTGATCGTCCGCAGTCCCGCCGACGTCCTGGCGGCCCCCGGCGAACGCCTTGAACTCCACCCGGCGCTGCTGGTCGAGCTGGCGGAGAACCGCGCGGCGATGCTGGCCGCGCTCGACCGCGCGGACACGCCCGTCTACGGGGTCAACACCGGCATGGGCCGCCTCGCGGGCGTGCGGCTCACCCCGGACCAGCAGGCCGAGCACCAACGGAACCTGCTGGTCGGCCGGGCCGTCGGCGGACCGCCGTGGCTCTCGCCCGAGCTCACGCGGACGCTGCTGCTCATGCGGCTGCGCGGCTTCCTTCGGCCGGAGCCGGCGGTGAGCCCGGCGCTGGTGACGTTCCTCGCCGACCGCCTCAACGACGGCTTCCTGCCCGCCGTCCCGAGCACCGGCCTCGGCAGCGCCGGCGAGATCATCCCGCTGGCGCACGCGTTCCAGACGTTCGCCGGCCTCGGTTCGATGCTGGCGGACGGGGTGCTCACGCCCGCGGCCGACGCCCTCCAGCGTCGCGGCGTCCGGCCGCTGGCGCTGGGCCCGAAGGAGGGCGCGAGCCTCATCCAGGGCTCACCGCTGGCCGAGGCGTACGCGTGGCTCGGTGCCCGCCGGGCTTCGGCACTGGCCGACCTGCAGACGCAATGCGCCGCGATCGCCGTCGACGTGCTCGGCGCGCCGCACTCCGTTTACCGGTTCGGCGCTTCGGCGCGGTTCCACGAGCTCATCGCCGGGGCCGAACCGCGCGCCGGAGTCGTGCAGGCGCCCGTCTCCGTGCGCGTCGGCCCCCGCGTGCTGGAACTCCTCACGCGCGTCACGGGCGAACTGCACGACGAACTCCAGCTGGCTTGGGACGAACCGGGCGACTCCCCGTCCTTTGTGGACGGCGAGTTCGTAACCACCACCGGTTACCACGCCGCCGGCCTCGGCCTGCGGATGGACGCGCTGAAGGCCGCGCTGGTGCACGTCGGCGAGATCGCCGTGCAGCGCCTGCACCGGCTGCTCGACCCGCAGTTCAGCGGACTGCCCGCGCAGCTGGCCGTGGACCCGGGTCCGCAGGCCGGCCTCACCCCGCTGCACAAACGCGCGGCCGGCGAGCTGCACGCCCTGCGCCGCCTCGCCGCGCCCGCCACGCTCGGCTCCCTCGACACGTCCGCCGGCCAGGAGGACGTGCAGGCCTTCGCCGGGGCCGCCGGCGCGGAGCTGCACACCGCCCTGGACCACCTCACGGCCATCACGGCGTGCGAACTGATCGCCGGTGCGCAGGCGCGGTACCTGCGCGGCACCGGCGCGCCCGCGCTGGAGCCGCTCTACGCGTGGGTCGCCGAGCGCGTCAAACCGCTGGACGCGGACCGCTCGCTGGGCCCGGAACTCACGCGGCTGATCGAGGACCTGGCCTAGTCGCGCCGGGCGTTCTGCAGCGCCACGCCCTTCGGCGTCGCCAGTTTCTGCAGCAGCGAGAACACGCCTTCGCACAGCAGCGCGAGGATGATGACCGCCACGCCGCCGCCGAAGATCTCACCGTAGCCCTGGGCGCCTTCGGCGAAGCCGTCGACGATGTAGCGGCCGAGGCCACCGCCGTCGTTGACGATGGCGCCGATCGCGACGGTGGCCACGAGCTGCAGGAACGCGACGCGCGCGCCGGCCACGATGACCGGCGAGGCCAAGGGCAGTTCGACGCGCAGCATGATCTGCCACTCGCGGTACCCGGTGCCGCGGGCTGCGTCGATGGTCTCCTGGTCGAGCTGCACCACACCGGCGTAGGTGTTGGTGAACAGCGGCGGCAGCGCCAGGCCGACGAGCGCCAGCAGCAGCGGCCAGAAGTCCGTGTCGGCGCCCCAGCGGCTCGCGAGGAACCAGAACAGGATGATCAAGCCGAAGCTCGGGATCGCGCGCCCGATGTTCACGGCGCTGCTCGCGAGGAACGCGCCGCGCCGGTAGTGCGCGAGCCACAGCGCCAGCGGGATCGTGAGCACGGCCGCGACGACCAGCGACAGCACCGAGAACCACAGGTGCTCGACGGTCCGGTACGGGATGCCGGCGGGGTCCGTCCAGCTCCACCGCTGCGGAGCCGAGAGCCACTGGCCGAACTGCGTGAAGACGTTCACCGCTTGCCCACCTTCCGCACCCACGGCGCCAGCGCGCGCTCGCTCAGCCACAGCAGGAGGTCGACGACGACCGCGAGCACCACCGACAGCACCACGCCGACGATGATCGGGCTCGGGTTCGGCGTGGTCGTCTGGATGCCGGCGCGGATGAAGTAGCCGAGACCACCCATGCCGAGCAGCGACGTGACGGTGACCAGGCCGATCGTCGTCACGGCGGCCACGCGCAGGCCCGCGATCACGACCGGTAGCGCCAGCGGCAGCTCGACCTGCCACAGCAGCCGGCCGCGCGTGAAGCCCATCCCGATCGCCGCCTCGCGCACCTCGGTGGGCACCTGCTGCACGCCGGTGACGATGTTGCGGATCAGGATCAGCAGCGTGTACGTGGCCAACGGGATGACGGCCGTGGTGAACGTCAGCCCGAAGAACGGCACGAGCAGCGCGAACGCGCCCAAGCTGGGGATCACGTACAGCGCGCCGGCCGTGCCCAGCACGAGCGGGTAGAACCAGCGGAACCGCAGGCAGAGCGTGGCCAGCGCGAGCGACACGACCAGCCCGATGCCCAGGGCCGTCGCGGTGAGGGCGATGTGCTCACCGAGGCGCTGGCCGATGGCGTCGGCGTTGCGCTCGACCCACCGCCATTCGAAGATCGGCCGGTTGCTCTCCGCGAGCAGCGGGGTGACCGAGAACGCGTGCACCGGAGAAGGCTACCCCGTTCGGGTGGTGCATTTCCCGTTGTTGAGATTCGGTGGCGGTGGTTCCCGATATGTGGTTTCTGTCGTGGCTCACCGTTAGGGTCCAGTCCTGTCGTTCGTGGACTGAGGAGTGTGGGGACGTGCGCTGGACCCGGAACATCCGAGCGGCCGCGCTGGTGGCGGTGGCCGCGTTCGGACTGACCGCGTGCGGGGGTGGGGGCGGCTCGAACCAGCCCGCCGCGCAGAGCAAGGGCGGGGCGCCGATCGTCGTGGCGTCGTTCAACTTCACCGACAGCCAGATCCTGGCGGAGATCTACGCGGGCGCGCTCGAGGCCAAGGGCTACCCGGTCACCCGCAAGCTGAACCTGGGTTCGCGCGAGCTCATCTACCCGTCGCTCAAGTCGGGTGAGCTGCAGTTCCTGCCCGAGTACCAGGGCGCGGCCATCACCACCGGCTTCGGCAAGGACGCCGTGAAAGACGCGCAGGGGGAGCACGAGCAGCTGGCGCAGCTGTTCGCGCCGTCCGGCATCGCGCTGCTGAACTACGCGCCGGCGGAGAACAAGAACACCTACATCATGAAGGCCGACCTCGCGAAGGCCAACGGCATCACCAGCATCAGCGACCTCAAGAAGCTCCCGAAGGTCGTGATGGCGGGCCCGCCGGAGTGCGAGACGCGCCTGCCGTGCTTCAAGGGGTTCACCGACGTCTACAAGCTGACAAATGCGACCTTCCAGACCGTGCAGGAGGCCGGGCCGCGCGTGCAGCAGCTCAACTCCGGTGCGGCGACCGTGATCCCGGTCGACTCGGTGAGCCCGCTGGTCGGCGACCCGCAGTACGTCGCGCTCAAGGACGACCTGCAGATCGTGCCGACGGAGAACGTGGTGCCCGCCGTGACCAAGAAGGTGCTCGACGAGCGCGGGGCCGACTTCGCGAACGCCGTCAACGCCGTGAGCGCGAAGCTGACCACCGAAGGGATGCGCGAGCTGAACAAGCGCGTCGACTCCGACGGTGAGCCGGCCGCCGACGTGGCGAAGGAGTGGCTGTCGCAGCAGGGCCTCGCCTGACGTTTTCGCCGAACGGGCCGCTCGCGGACACGCCGTCCGCGGGCGGCCCGTCTCGTTCCGGTGTGAGCCTGAACGGAATAACGCCTGGTGACGCGGTGGCGCGGTGGCTGGTGTGCAAAGGTGGCGTCCAGGGGTTGGTTTCCCGGAACTTTCTTGGATCGAGGAGCGAGATGGGTAAGGTCACGGCCACCGCGGAGCGCACGATCAAGGCGCCGGTGGACAGGGTTCGCGAGCTGGTCGCCGACTACGCCGAGACCCGGCCGAAGCTGCTCACCGAGCACTACCGGGACTACGAGGTCACCGAGGGCGGGGTCGGCGCCGGCACCAAGGCCAGCTGGAAGCTGCAGGCCACCTCGAAGCGCGTGCGCGACGTCGCCGCGACCGTGACCGAGCCGTCGCCGGGCACCCTCGTGGAGACCGACGCGAACTCCAGCATGGTGACCACGTGGACGGTTTCGCCCGCGGGCTCGGACAGCGTCGTGCGGATCGAGACGAGCTGGGACGGGGCCGGCGGCGTCGGCGGGTTCTTCGAGAAGACGTTCGCGCCGGGTGGCCTGAAGAAGATCTACGACGGCGTGCTGGGCAAGCTCGAGGAGATCGTGTAGCGCCGGCCACAGGGCGGGGGATGATCGGAATGATCGCCCCGGTTCCCTCGTTGGGGCGGGAGTGGATGCGGGGCGCACGCCCCGGTTGACCCAGCCTCTACGAAACGGAGTCCGACGGTGAACGCACCGACCCAGGCGACCGAGATCCGGCTCGCCGCCCGCCCGCACGGTGTCCCGACGCTCGAGAACTTCGACGTCGTCGACACCGAGATCCCGGCCCCGGCAGCGGGCCAGCTCCTGGTGCGCAACGTGGTGATGAGCGTCGACCCGGCCATGCGCGGCCGGATGAACGACGCGAAGTCGTACGCGCCGCCGTTCCAGGTGGGCGAGGCGATGTCGGGCGGTGCGGTCGGCGAGGTCGTGGAGTCCACTGTGGATGGATTCGCGCCGGGTGAGCACGTGCTGCACCAGCTCGGCTGGCGCACCCACGCCGTGGTCGACGCGACGAAGGTCGTGAAGGTCGACGGTTCCGTCGCGCCGCTGTCGACGTACTTGGGCGTGCTCGGCATGCCGGGGCTCACCGCGTACGCGGGCCTTCTGGTGACCGCGGAGTTCAAGCCGGGTGACACGGTGTTCGTGTCCGGCGCGGCCGGTGCGGTGGGTTCGCTGGTGGGTCAGCTGGCGAAGCTCAAGGGCGCGAAGCGCGTGATCGGCAGCGCGGGTTCGGCGGAGAAGGTGCGCCACCTCGTCGAGGACCTCGGTTTCGACGCCGCGTTCAACTACAAGGACGGCCCCGTCGCCGCGCAGCTGGCCGAGGCCGCGCCCGAGGGCATCGACGTGTACTTCGACAACGTCGGCGGTGAGCACCTGGAGGCCGCGATCGCGTCGATGAACCTCCACGGGCGCATCACGATCTGCGGCATGATCTCGCAGTACAACGCCACCGAGGCGACGCCGGCGCCGCGCAACCTGGTGCAGCTGATCGCGAAGCGGATCACCATGCGCGGCATGCTCGTGCTGGACCACTGGGGTCTGCAGCAGCAGTTCGTGGCCGAGGTCGCGCCGCTCGTGGCTTCCGGGGAGATCAAGTACTCGGAGACGTTCGTCGACGGCATCCGCAACGCGCCCGACGCGTTCCTGGGCCTGCTCGGCGGCGCCAACACCGGCAAGATGCTGGTGCGGCTCAGCTGAGCTGCCGCGCGAGCCCGGGCAGGCTCGCCGCCGCGTAGGTCGGCGCGGGCGTGCCCGGCAACGCGCGCTGCCCCTCGCGGCTGACCAGCGCGGTCTTCATGCCGGCCGCCTGCGCGCCCGCCAGGTCCCACCCGTGCGCGGCGATCATCACGGCTTCGTCCGCGCCGTACGCACTGAGCACCTGCCGGTACGGCTCGGGCGCCGGCTTGAGCCGCGCGACCTGCTGGGCGGAGAAGATCCGCTCGAACTTCGTGGCCAGGCCCGCGTGCTGCAACTGCGCCTCCGCCGTCGCCAACGGTGAGTTCGTCAGCGCGACGATCCGGTGGCCGTCTCGCTTGAGCTGGTCGAGGGCGGGCTTCACGTCCTCGTGCGCCGGCAGTGCCCGCAACCCGTCGCCGATCCGCACGAGCTCGGCGTCGGTGAGCTCGCGGCCGTACCGCCGCGCCGTGTCGGCCGCCGCGAGCCCCGCGATCTCCGCGAAGTCCCGGTAGCCGCCGGTGGCCGTCACGGTCAGCGCGGTGTGCACCACCAGCCCGAACCACTCCCGGCGCGCTCCCGCGCTCCCGGTGAGCTCGGTGAACAGGGGATCCAGGGCGCGGAGGTCGAGCAGGGTCTCGTTGACGTCGAACACGCAGAGCATCCGCACTCCAGGGGGTCTCAGTGGACGCCTCGTGGTGGAGGATAAGCCGTCACCCCGCTCGGTGGGCCTCGATCACCAGCCGGGCCGCGGCGGTGGCCTTGGTGACGACCAGGTCGGGCGTGTAGCCCATGCGCACGTAGACGCCGTCGAGGTAGAGCTCGCCGTAGCCGTGGGACTGGGCGTAGAGCTGTTCGAGCAGCTCGAGGGCCGCGGCGGGCGTGGGGCTGATTTCCAGGCACAGCACGAGGTACGCGTCGTTCATGGCGCGGCGGTGGTCGTGCAGTTCGGTGTACTTCGGGTCGGCCAGTCCTTCCGCGAAGAGGACCGGGAAGCCGAGCCGGGTCTCGATGAAGAAGCGGGTGTAGGCGCCCAGCGCCGTGGCCAGGCGGGTGACCGGATCGGCACCGGAGTCGGCGACGGCGGAGTCGACCATGGTGCGCAGGCGGCACGCGGCGGTGGCGGCGACGGCGGCCAGCAGGCTCGTGCGGTCGGGGAAGTGGCGGTACGGCGCGGCCGCGGACACCTTGGCGCGCTTGGCGACCTGCGCGACGGAGAAGCCGGCCACCCCCTGTTCCGCGATGAGTTCCAGTGACACGCGCACCAGTTCGGCGCGCAGGTCGCCGTGGTGGTAGTTGCCCATGGCGTGGATCACACCCGATCTCGGTCGCGCGAATGTAAGACCCCTCTTACGATAGAGATGTAAGGGGGGTCTTACATCGTGTCAGCCGGGCGGTTGCCCGGATTGTTGGAGGATTTCATGACCACGACCACGCACGCCATCGCCGCACCGGGCGCCGGGCAGCCGCTCGCACCGACGACGATCGAGCGGCGCGACCTGCGCCCCGGCGACGTGCTGATCGACATCGCGTTCGCGGGCATTTGCCACAGCGACATCCACCAGGTCAAGGACGAGTGGGGCGGCTCGGCCTTCCCGATGGTGCCGGGGCACGAGATCGCCGGCGTCGTCGCCGCGGTGGGCTCGGACGTGACGAAGTACCAGGTCGGCGACCGCGTGGGCGTCGGCTGCATGGTCGATTCGTGCGGCGAGTGCGAGTACTGCCGGGCGGGCACGGAGCAGTTCTGCGTGAAGGGCAACGTGCAGACCTACAACGGCGTCGGCTTCGACGGCGAGACCACCTATGGCGGGTACAGCCGCCAGATCGTCGTGAAGGACGCCTTCGTCTGCCGCATCCCCGAGGGCATCGGCCTCGACGTCGCCGCGCCGCTGCTGTGCGCGGGCATCACCACGTACTCGCCGCTGCGCCAGTGGGGCGCCGGCCCGGGCAAGAAGGTCGCCGTGATCGGCTTCGGCGGGCTCGGCCACATGGCCGTGAAGCTCGCCGCGGCGATGGGCGCCGAGGTGACCGTGCTGAGCCAGAGCCTCAAGAAGCAGGAAGACGGCCTGAAGCTGGGCGCCAAGGACTACTTCGCCACCGGCGACGAGTCCACTTTCGACACCCTGCGCGGCCGGTTCGACCTCATCGTCAACACCGTTTCGGCCAAGCTGCCGGTGGACGCTTACCTGAGCTTGCTGCGGGTCGGCGGTGCGATGGTGAACGTCGGCGCCCCGGGCGAACCCCTGTCGTACAACGCTTTCTCGCTGCTGGGCGGCAACCGCATCCTGGCGGGTTCCATGATCGGCGGCATCGCCGAGACGCAGGAGATGCTCGACTTCTGCGCCGAGCACGGCATCGGCGCCGAGATCGAGACCATCTCCGCCGACCGCGTCAACGAGGCCTACGACCGCGTCGAGAACAGCGACGTGCGCTACCGCTTCGTGATCGACGCGTCGACGATCGGCGCCTGATTCCCGGGCGGGGGCCGGAACTCCGGCCCCCGCTCAGAACACCACGGTCCGGTTGCCGTGCACGAGGACGCGGCCCTCGAGGTGCCAGCGCAGCCCGCGGGCGAGCGTCACCTTCTCGATGTCGCGGCCCTTGCGGACCATGTCGTCGACCGAATCGCCGTGGTCGACGCGGATCACGTCCTGCTCGATGATCGGGCCGGCGTCGAGGTCGGCGGTGACGTAGTGGCACGTGGCGCCGATCAGCTTCACGCCGCGGATGTGCGCCTGGTGGTACGGCTTCGCGCCGATGAACGACGGCAGGAAGCTGTGGTGGATGTTGATCGCCCGCCCGGCCCACGCCTCGCACAGGTCCGCGGGCAGGATCTGCATGAAGCGCGCCAGCACGACGGCGTGCGGGTCGTGCTCGTCGACCAGCTTGCGCACCTCGTCGAACGCGGCGGCCTTGTCGCCGGGCGCGAACGGCACGTGGTGGAACGGGATCCCGTGCGCCCGCGTGATGTCGGCCAGCGCCGTGTGGTTGCCGATCACCGCGGCGATCTCCACGTCCAGCTCGCCGGAGGCGACGCGGCCCAGCAGGTCGTACAGGCAGTGGCCGGCCGTCGACACGAGCACGACGGCGCGCGGCCGCTCGCCGGTGTCGCGCACCTGCCAGCTCGATTCCGCCGACAGCTCTGCCGCGACGTCGGCGAACCGCTCGCGCAAGCCGACTGCGTCGAACGGCAGCGAATCGGCCCGTACCACCTGGCGAGTGAAGAACCAGCCGGTGTCGGGGTCGGTGTGGTAGGCCGCCTCGACGATCATCCCGCCGTGGTCGGCGAGGAAGCCCGCGATGCGGGCGATGATGCCGGTGCGGTCGGGGCAGCCGAAGGTGAGCACGTAACGCTGGGGATCAGGCACGGCCACCATTCTCACCGGTGCTGGTCAGGGCGCCGCGAGGGGCTCCAGGAGTGCGACGTCGCCCACGATCCGCGCGGTGTGCGGGCGGCCCCACAACGCGCGGTAGACGTCGTTCGGTGCGCCGCTGACCGTGACGTCGGGGGCGCCCTCGCCGGGGGCCGGCGCCTGGTCGGGGCGCAGCACGAGCGTCCAAGCGCGGCCGCCGGCCTCGACGCGCACCACGCCGTCGCCGCCGGAGTTGCGCCGCGGCGCGAGGAAGGTGAGGTACTCGTCGACGCCGTCGGCCGCGAACGCCTCGGCGTAGCGCGTGTCGGGCGGCTCCGGCAGGGCGCTCTCCGCGTCGAGCCGGTGGATGGCCGTTTCGTGGGCCAGCCGCCGAGCCAGGTCGCCGACGGTCACGCCGGCACCCCGCGGGAACCACGAGCGCACGGGTGACTCGGCCGGCCGGCGCAGGGCTTCCCGGACGGCGAGGCGCTGGCCGTCCCAGCTGCCGAGCGCGTCGGTCCAGTCCTCGGGCCGCGGCGGGTCAGCGCGCCGGTCCGTGATCGCCGCGACCGTGTACGAGAGCACTCCCGTCAGGTGCGTCACCAGGTCCAGCACTGTCCACTGCGGACAGTTCCGGACCCGGACCGCCGGGCCCGCCGTCAGCGCCGCCGCCTTCAACCGGTCCGCGTGGATGTCGATGGCCTCGATCAGCTGCCGCATCCGTCGACCGTAACCTGCGCAGCCGGCCGCGGCGGCCGAGCTCGATGAGGCTGACGAGCAGCAGCCCCAGCGCGAACGACAGCAGCAGCCCCTTCACCGGCTCGTGCGCGAACGTCGACCCGCCGGCCAGCCCGATCAGCACGCTGTACACCGACCACAGCGCGGCGCCCAGCGCGTCGAGCGGCATGAAGCGGCGCAGCGGGTAACCGAGGCTGCCGGTGGCCAGCGCGCTCGCCACGCGCCCGCCCGGCAAGTACCGGGCCGCGATGATCAGCAACGGCGCTTGCCGCCGCACCTGCGCGCGGGCCCACTCGTAGCGCTGCCGCCCCGACGGCCCCTGCTGCACCCTCGCGAGCGCCCGCGGCCCGGCCAGCTTGCCCACGAAGTACCCCAGGCAGTCGCCCGCCCACGCCCCGCCCGTCGCGACGAGCGCCAGCAGCGCCAGCTTCTCCGGGTGCGGCCCGACCAACACCGCGACCGTCACCACGGTCGTCTCGCTCGGCATGAACGGCAGCAACGCGTCCAGCCCCGCGACGGCGAACACGAGCACCCACAACCACGGCGAGCCCAACGCACCACGCAGCAGCTCGGTGACGTGCTCCAGCAGTTCCACGGCCCCATCGTGATCACCGCAGGTC
The DNA here is from genome assembly GCF_044452505.1 of Amycolatopsis sp. NPDC051903. Classification (NCBI taxonomy): domain Bacteria; kingdom Bacillati; phylum Actinomycetota; class Actinomycetes; order Pseudonocardiales; family Pseudonocardiaceae; genus Amycolatopsis; species Amycolatopsis sp. NPDC051903. The sequence goes on from NZ_JBITBT010000001.1 coordinate 221,754, forward strand.
ACCACCGGGTGACGCCGTGGGGGTGCGTCGGTGAACAGGTGGGATTCGTACCTGGACGACGCATTCGTACCGCCGGGTGAGGACCCGGGGGCCACGGTGAGCCACCACGCCCAACTCCCGCCAAGCACGTCGAAAGGCGACAAACCTCCACCTACGCACCCGTCGCCGAACTACGCAACAACCCTGGCACCCAGCCCCTGCCCGGCACCCCGATCCGAAGCTCCTCTACGGCCGCCGACCCCGTGTCAAGGCACGCTTTCCCGCCTTGACACGGGGTCAGCGGCCGTTGGCACAATCCAGCTTCGGGGTGCTTACGCCCCGCAACACGCCCCTGCGCAGGACCGCATCCCGACCACAGCGCCACGCCCCCGGATCACCTCGGCGCAACACTCTCCCAAGGCACCGACAACTCCCCCAGTCGCCAGCGGTCCGGCCGCCCCAGCAGCGGCCACCCCCGATCACGCAACATCCCGACCGCGGAGACCCACCTCGCCCGGACGCCGAACGCCCGATGCGGTGCGGCCGCCGCCCAGCACTCGTCCAAAGTAGAGAGCAGAGAATGCACCCGTTCACCAGGAACGTTGCGGTGAATGAGGATCTTCGGCAACCGTTCGGCCACAGTGGACGGACGATCCAGCTCAGCCAGGCGCATGGACACCGTCAGGGACAGCGGACCCGTGGACCCGACAGCGACCCAGGAAGCGAGCCGGCCGATTTCGTCGCAGGTGCCGTCGACCAGGAGGCCTTCTGGAGGCAGGGCGTCGAGCACGAGTTTCCAGGCGCCCTCGACCTCGGATTCCGCGTACTGGCGCAGGACGTTGAACGCCCGCACCAGCACCGGGCGCGCGCCGGCGAGTTCGAAGCCGCCGCGGTGGAAGTCGAGCCAGGGCGGGTCGGCGGCGGGCAGGGCGGCGGCGACGCGCACGGGGTCGAGTTCCAGGCCCAGCACCCGGACGTCGGTGCGGACCCGGCGCAGGTGGCGCAGCAGTTCGACGGTCGTCACCGGGGACGCGCCGTAGCCGAGGTCCACGACGAGCGGGTCGGGGGAGCGGCGCAGCAGGCGCGTCACCGCGGGATCGTGCGCGAGCCAGCGATCGACTCGCCGCAACCGGTTGGGGTTGGTGGTGCCCCGCGTCGGGGCGCCCACCGGGCTCAGGCGTGCTCGGCCAGCCACGACGCGGTGAAGTCGGCCTCGCGGCGGAGCAGGGTGGTCACCTGCTGCGCCACGAACTCCTCGATCTTCCCGCCGAAGAGCGGGATCCGCACCGTCACCTCGCCGGACGTCCGGAACTCCACGCGCTCGCCGCGCGGGGTCAGGAACGTCTGGGCGCCGATCTCACCCGGCACGCCGCTGACGTTGACGTCGACGTGGCCGGTGTACCCGTCGCCCGAACGCTGCCACACCTGCTTGCGCTGCACGATGATGTCGCCCTTGTGCAGCGCGCGCACGGCCTGCGGCAGGCGCTGCGCCGCGATGCCGTGCTGCAGCTCGTAGCGCACCGCGTCGCCGTTGGCCGAGTGCGACAGCAGCTTCGCGTCGTCGCCGCCCAGCTCGGCCAAGCGCGCCCGCAGCGCGTCTTCGCCCGACACAGCGGTCAGCACGGCCGCGAGTGGCGCGGAGAACTCGGCGCGGTGCTCGATCCGGGATCCCATGCGCCGGACAGTACCGTTAGACAGCGTGAACCCCGCCGAAACGCCCGTTCCGCCGCGCCTCGCCGACTACACGACGCTGCACCTCGGAGGTCCCGCGCGCCGCTTCGTGCGGGCCGCGACCAGCGCCGACGTCGTCGCCGCCGTGCGCGAGGCCGAAGACGCGGGCGAGCCGGTGCTGCTGCTCGGCGGCGGATCCAACCTCGTCGTCGCCGACGACGGGTTCCCCGGCACCCTCGTCCGGATCGCGACCACCGGCTGGACCCGCGACGGCGAGATCGTCGAGGTCGCCGCGGGCCAGGAGTGGGACGCGTTCGTGGCCGCGCTCGTCGAAGCGGGCCTCGGTGGCCTCGAGTGCCTGTCCGGGATCCCCGGCTCGGTCGGCGCGACGCCGATCCAGAACGTCGGCGCGTACGGCTGCGAGGTCGCCGAGTCGATCGTGTCGGTCGAGCTCTACGACCGCGCCTCGCGCGAGGTGCGCACGGTCAAGGCCGACGAGCTCGGCTTCGCCTACCGCACCAGCGTGCTCAAGGGCACCGACAGCGGCGTGGTGCTCAGCGTGCGCTTCCGCGTCGACCCGTCCGGCGAGTCGGCGCCCGTCCGCTACGGCGAGCTGGCGCGCACGCTCGGTGTCGAAATCGGCGCGAAGGTCCCCGCCGCGCGGGCGCGCGAGGCCGTGCTCGGCCTGCGCCGCGGCAAGGGCATGGTGCTCGACGCGGCCGACCACGACACGTGGAGCGCCGGCTCGTTCTTCACGAACCCGATCGTGGCCCACGCCGATGTCGAGACCACCCTGCGGCGCATCACCGGCGTCGTCGGCCAGGACGTCGCCGTGCCCCAGTACCCGGCGGACGGCGGCGTGAAGCTCTCGGCCGCGTGGCTCATCGAGCGCGCGGGCTTCGCCAAGGGCCACCCCGGGCCCGGCGGGCGCGCGAGCCTGTCCACCAAGCACACGCTCGCCCTGACCAACCGCGGCGACGCCACCACGGCCGACCTGCTCGCCCTGGCGCGCGAGGTCCGCGACGGCGTGCGCGACCGCTTCGGCGTGACCCTGCACCCGGAACCGCTGCTCATCGCCTGCGTGCTGTGAAACCGCCCCAAAGCTCAGAAATCACGACAACCCGCCGGGCCGGTGAAACGTCTTGTCGACAGGACGTGCGGGTGATGTGGCGGGTGATGTGGGATGGGTGAACCCGCCGTCGGCAGGTAACGTCGAAGCGCTGACCGGCGCTTCCAGCGTGGAGGGCAAGTGCCGGCGCGGGGGAACGGGAGGTTCACGGGGATGGAACGGCGCACGGTGTTCAAGGCGGTGCTCGCCGCGGGGGCGGCGGCGCTCGCGGCCGCGTGTTCGACCACCACCACCGGCACGGCCCTGCCGCTCGGGGGCAGCGGCGACAACGGTGGCAACGGCGGCAAACCCGTCGATCCCGTGGCGAAAATCACTGCCACGCCCGCCGTGGACGCCAAGGACGCGAACGTCCGCGAGCCGGTGGTCGTGAAGGTCACCGACGGCAAGCTCAGCGAGGTCAAGGTCACCAACGCCGACGGCGACGAGGTGAAGGGCGACCTCTCGGCCGACGGCCTGACCTGGAAGAGCTCCGAATCGCTCGGCTACGGAACGACCTACACCTACTCGGCCAAGGCCACCGGTACGGACCACCGCCCGGTGGAGTTCACCGGCTCGTTCGCCACGGTCGAGCCGGCCAAGCAGGTCCGCGCCACGCTCAACCCGGCCGACGACGCCCACGTCGGCGTCGCGATGCCGATCAGCGTCAAGTTCAAGGAAGCGCCGAAGGACCGCGCGGCCGTGGAGAAGGCGCTGAAGGTGAAGACCGACGCCGAGGGCGCGTGGGGCTGGATCTCCCCGACGCAGGTCGACTGGCGGCCCAAGGAGTACTGGCCGGAGAACACGACCGTCGAGGTCGAGGCCAACTTCTACGGCGTCGACCTGGGCGGCGGCGCCTACGGCAAGGCCGACGTGACCACCAAGTTCAGGATCGGCCGCAACCAGGTCGTGAAGGTGCACACCCCCGACCACGTGGTCAAGGTCTACCGCGGCGGCGCGGAGGCCAAGAGCTACCCGTGCTCCAACGGCCTCGACTCCGATGTGAACCGCAACACCCCGAACGGCACGTTCATCGTGATGAGCAAGGAGCCCGCGGCGGTGTTCGACAACGCTCGCTACGGCTACACGAACGTCAACAAGAAGTGGGCCTGCCGCATCTCCAACCACGGCGAATACATCCACGAGAACCAGGACAACGCCGCCGCCATCGGCAAGACGAACAACTCCCACGGCTGCGTCAACCTGCTGGAAGCCGACGCGAAGGACTTCTTCGACTCGGCGCTCATCGGCGACCCGGTCGAGGTGACCGGTTCGCAGCTGCAGAGCCCCACCGGCTCGGACGTCAAGGACTGGTTCTACGACTGGTCCACCTGGAAGACGCTGTCGGCGATCAAGTGACGTCTGCTACGAACTGACGTCGTGAACACCGAAGTCGCCGGCACGACCGGCGTGCGCCTGAACGTGCGCGTCGAGGGCGCCCAGAACTCACGCCCGATCGTCTTCGTCCACGGCTGGGCCCAGTCCTCGCGCGCGTGGTCGGCCCAGCTGGCCGACCCCGGGCTGACCGAGCGGTTCCGCCTGGTCGCGATGGACCTGCGCGGACACGGCGCGTCCGACGTGCCGGCCGCCGGCTACGACGATCCGCGCCAGTGGGCCGACGACCTCGCCGCGGTGCTCGACTTCGCCGGCGCGGACGCGATCGTCGTCGGCTGGTCCTACGGCGGGCTCGTCATCACCGACTACCTGCGGGTGCACGGAACCGCACGCCTGGCCGGGATCGTGCTCGTGGGGGCGATCACGGAGATCGGCCGCGGCCGCGAGGGCGGCAAGACCGGGCCGGTCATGCGGGCCGCGCTGCCCGCCGCGCTGTCGGACGACCCGGAGGTCGCCGTGCCGGCGCTCGTGGAGTTCGCGCGGTCGCAGGCGAGCGCCGCGGTGCCGGGTACGTTCGCCCAGGCGCTGCTCGGCGCGTCGCTCGCGGTGCCGCCCGCCGTGAGAACGGCCCTGTTCAAACGCGATGTCGAAAGCGCCGACGTGCTGGCCGAGGTGGACAAACCGACTCTGGTCGTGCACGGTACGGCCGACCGCGTGGTCGATCCGTCGGCAGCGGAATATTCGGCCGGGAAGATTCCGGGGGCTGTTCTGCGTTGGTTCGTTGATGCGGGGCATCTGCCGTTCGTCGAGGACGCGGGGGAGTTCAACTCCGCGCTGCGGCGGTTCTCCGGGGAAACAGCCGAGTAGCGCACAGGAGCAGTGACCAGGTGACCATCTCCTCCCTGCAGGGGTACCGCGGCGCGCCGCGCCGGATCGCGGTGCTTTCCGTGCACACATCGCCGCTCGAGCAGCCGGGCACGGGCGACGCCGGCGGCATGAACGTGTACGTGCGCGAGACCGCGACCGAGATGGCGCGCCGCGGGGTCGAGGTCGAGGTGTTCACGCGCGCGACCTCGTCGGAGCAGCCGCCGCTCGCCGAATTGGCCCCGGGCGTGACCGTGCGCCACGTGCAGGCCGGCCCGTTCGAGCCGCTGGGCCGCGACGAGCTGCCCGCGCAGCTGTGCGCGTTCACCTCGGGCGTGCTGCGCGCCGAGGCGTTCCACGAACCCGGCTACTACGACCTCATCCACTCGCACTACTGGCTTTCGGGCCAGGTCGGCTGGCTCGCGCGCGACCGCTGGGGCGTGCCGCTGGTCCACACCGCGCACACGCTGGCGAAGGTCAAGAACTCGCTGCTCGCCGACGGTGACAAGCCCGAGCCGCGCACGCGCGTGATGGGCGAAGAGCAGGTGGTGACCGAGGCCGACTGCCTGGTCGCCAACACGCAGGTCGAGGCGCGCCAGCTCGTGGACCTCTACGCAGCCGATCCGCACGCGGTGCACGCCGTGCCGCCGGGGGTGGACCTCGACCGCTTCACACCGGGGTCGAAGGCGCTGGCGCGCCAGGAGTTCGGGCTCCCGCAGGACGCGATCGTGCTCGCGTTCGCCGGCCGGATCCAGCCGCTGAAGGCGCCGGACGTGCTGCTGCGCGCGGCCGCGGAGCTGCTCGCGCAGCGCCCGGAACTCGCCGGGAAACTCGTGGTGCTGGTCGTCGGCGGGCCGTCGGGCACCGGGCTCGAGCAGCCGCAAGCGCTGAAGGAGCTGGCCGTCTCGCTCGGCATCCAGGACCAGGTGCGCTTCCTGCCGCCGCAGCCGGGGCAGAAGCTCGTGAACGTTTACCGGGCGGCCGACGTGGTAGCCGTGCCGAGCTACAACGAATCGTTCGGGCTCGTGGCGCTCGAAGCCCAGGCGTGCGGCACGCCCGTGGTGGCCGCCCAGGTCGGCGGGCTGCCGGTCGCGGTGCCGCACGGCGTGTCGGGACTGCTCGTGCCGTCGCACGGCGCGCACGAGTGGGCCGACGCGCTCGCGGCCGTCGCGCTGCGGCCCGACCGGCGCCGCGAGCTCGCGGAGAACGCCGTGGTGCACGCGCGGCGCTTCTCCTGGAGCCGCACCACGGACTCGCTGCTGGAGATCTATGCTCAGGCCACCAGGGCGTTCCGCCAGACCCTCGAAGCGCGGACGGAGGTGGCCGTGTGAGCCTGGACGCGACGATCAAGTCCACTTTGGACGCAGCTGAGCTGAAGTACGACCGGCGCGGCGAGGGCAAGTACTTCGTGACGCTGCCGGGCACCAAGAAGCTCCAGACCAACTGCTGGCTCGTGGACGGCGACCACGCGTTCTCCGTGGAGGCGTTCGTGTGCCGCCGCCCGGACGAGAAGCACGAAGAGGTGTACCGCTTCCTGTTGCAGCGCAACGCCCGGCTCTACGGCGTGCACTACACAGTGGACAGTGTCGGCGACATCTACCTGGTCGGGCGCTTCGGCAAGGAGACGGTGACCGAGTCCGAGCTGGACAAGATCCTCGGCCAGCTGCTCGAGGCGGCCGACGGCGACTTCAACACGCTGCTGGAGATCGGGTTCGCCACGTCGATCAAGCGCGAGTGGGACTGGCGCGTGTCGCGCGGGGAGTCGCTCGCGAACCTCCAGGCGTTCAAGCACCTCGTGGAGCCCGCGACGCCGCACGAGCCGGGCTTGACCGAGTCGTGACCCCGGCCGTGCAACGCGGCTGATCGCGGGGTCCGTCCGTCCACCACCGACAGGAGGAGGACGGGATGACGACCCGATGGAGATGGTTGCTGGCCGGGGCCGGGCTGCTGGTGGTGCTGGCGGGGTGCACGGCGAACGAGCCGGGCACCACCGAAGCCGACAGCGGTGTGGCGGCCGGCCGAGCGGCGGTGCCTCAGCAAGACGTGCCTCAGCAAAGCGCGCCGCAGCAGGGTGTGGCGGCACCGGCCGTGCCGCAGCAGGGCGGGACGACGAAGGCGCCCGTGCCCCCGGCGGCGGGCGCGACCGACCGCAAGCTCGCCCGCAGCGCACGACTGGACCTCTCGACCCCCAAGCTCGGCGACGTCGTGTCGCGGGCGCGGGTCATCGCGACCGGGGCCGGGGGTTACACCGGCCAGGAGAGCACGCTCGAGGACTCCGCGTCGCTGAGCCTGTCCGTGCCCGCCGAGAAGCTCGACGGCGTGCTGGACCAGCTCGCCGCACTGGGGAAGGTGACCAAGCGCGAGCTGAACGTCCAGGACGTCACCGCGCAGGTGATCGACGTGGACGCGCGCCTCGCGTCGCAGCGCGCGAGCGTCGACCGGATCCGCGCGTTGCTGGCGAAGGCGACGTCGATCTCCGAGATCGCGTCGGTGGAGAGCGAGCTGACGAGTCGCGAGGCCGCGCTGGAGTCACTCGAACAGCAGCAGAAAGCACTGGCGGGGTCCGTCGCCATGGCGACGGTGGCACTGTCGGTGACCGAGGTGACAGCGACCGGTCCCGGGCAGACATCGGATGACTCGGCCGGCTTCCTCGCCGGGCTCGCCGGCGGCTGGGGCGCGTTCCTGACCTTCGGCGGCGGTGTGCTGACGGTGCTGGGGGCCGTCGCGCCGTTCGCCGTCGTGCTCGGGATCCCGGCCGGCGCGCTCGTCTGGTGGTGGCGCAAGCGGCGGCGCCACGGGCCGGTCGAAGAGGCCGCGGTGCACGCCGGATCTGCCGAGTAGTCCCTGAACGGGAAAGGCGGGACGGCTCGAGGGAGGGGGGAGTCGCGATCTCGAGCCGCCCCGCTGAAGTTCCCGCCGAGGTGGACCCGGTGACGAGGGGGATGCCAACGGGGCCGGCGGGCCGCGGCTCGGCAGGGGGGAGACGAGCCGCGGTCACAGCCCGCCAGCAGCCGGGGAGTGCGTGGAATCCGGCTGAGCGGGACATGCCAAACCTGTCAGATGTCCACCTGTAATCACAAGACTACTCGTTACTCCGTTCGAGTGAACTTCACTGAGCGGGATAACGGTGCGCAGCCCATTGCACCCTTTTCCGGGCTTGTTGGCAGGCCGCCTTCTGTTCGGGTGAAGGTGTTACTATGCGGTAACACACTCTCCGTAGAACATCGTTCAAGCGGGACTCACCGGTCACCGCTCTGGTCCGCTCTGGCAGGCTGTGCGCCATGGCCGAACTTGGGACGTTGGTGCTGCTGCGTCACGGGCAGAGCACGTGGAACGCCGAAAACCTGTTCACCGGATGGGTGGACGTGCCGCTGTCGGAGACCGGTGAACGCGAAGCCCGGCAGGGTGGGCAGCTGCTGGCCGAGGCGGAGCTGCTGCCGGACGTCGTGCACACGTCGCTGCTGCGCCGCGCGATCGGCACGGCGAACATCGCGCTGGACGCCGCCGACCGGCACTGGATCCCCGTGAAGCGCGACTGGCGGCTCAACGAGCGCCACTACGGGGCGCTGCAGGGCAAGAACAAGAAGCAGACGCTGGAGGAGTTCGGCGAGGAGCAGTTCATGCTCTGGCGCCGCTCCTACGACACCCCGCCGCCGCCCATCGACCCGGCCGACGAGTTCAGCCAGGCCGGCGACCCGCGCTACGCCGACCTCGGCGACTCCGCGCCGCTCACCGAATGCCTCAAGGACGTCGTCGAGCGCCTCCTGCCGTACTGGGAAGCCGAGATCGTGCCCGACCTGCGCGCGGGCAAGAACGTTCTCGTCGCGGCGCACGGCAACTCGCTGCGCGCCCTCGTGAAGCACCTCGACGGCATCTCCGACGCCGACATCGCGGCCCTGAACATCCCCACCGGCATCCCGCTGCGCTACGACCTCACCGACGAGCTCAAGCCCGTGAAGCCGGGTGGCGTGTACCTCGACCCCGAGGCCGCCGAAGAGGCCGCGGCCGCGGTGGCGAACCAGGGTCGGTAACGGTGTTGCCGGCTAGCGCGAGATCGCGCCGGCCTCGGGGTTGAGCGCCGGCGCGGTCGTCGCACGATCACCGACTACGGACCGCCACTCACGCACCTGCTCGCCAACCACGGCGCGAGATCGCGCCGGTTTCCGGACTGAGCGATGTGCTCGGCCCGAGGGGCCGAGCACATCGTGGGGGAAGAAACCGGATTTCAGCGATCTCGCCGCCCCGGCGGAGCCAGAGCAGACAACACAGCTCAGCTCTGGGTGGCGCCGAGGGATTCGATGCCCGAGACCTTCCAGCCGGCGCCCTGGCGCACGAGCGTGAGCTGAACGTTGAGGCGGCGGTCCTGGGTGCCGCCCTTCTGCTGCGTGGACACGATCGCGCCGAGCAGGACGGTGGCCTGCTTGCCGTCCGGGGTCGCCGACGTGAGGGCGGCGACCGATTGCGGGTCGAGCGAGGTCTTGGCGCCGCTCGCCTTCATGTTGTCGACGGTGTGGGCGCGGGTCGTGCGGAACTGGCCGAGCAGGGGGTCGGCGGCGACGCTCTCGTAGCGGTCGTAGACGGCGTCGGCGTTCTGGGCGTCGAGGGTGAGCAGGATCGCGCCGTCCTGGTGGGCCGCGGCGAGGGCGGAATCCCGCGTCGTGGCGGCGCCCGAGGCGGCGGGTGCGTCCGGCGCGAGAGCGCCGCGCGGGTCGAAGTTCAGGTCGGTGAGCTGCCAGTGGCCGCTCGCGGGCACGGCGGTGACGAGCATCAGCGCCGTGGCGGCGTTGGTCTTGCCGTCGGGCGTCGAGCTCTGCTGGCTGGCGACCACGAGCACCTTCGCGCTGCGCGGCTGCAGGTCGGCGACGCCGGTCGAGAGCACCTGCGTCTTCGTCTTCACCGGCGTGGTCTTGACCTGCGCGAAGGTCTGGTCGAACTGCGTGCGGGCCGCCCCGGCGAGGTACTCCTGCTCGGTCTTCGCGACCGCGCCCTGGTCCGTCGAGTCGTAGGTGAAGGCGGTCTCCACGGCCTGCTTGATCCCGGTCGTGGCGGCCGTGGTGGCCGGGGTGTCGACGAACGCGAGGTTCGCGGGCTGGGGCGGGTTCGGCGGGGCGGGCGGTGCGACCACGGTGCTGCTGCACCCGGCGGCGAGCAGCGCGAGCCCGGCGACGGCGGCGCGCTTCACAGCAGACCGGCCTCCCGCGCGCGGGCGCCGGCCTGGAACCGCGAGCTCGCGCCGAGCGCGGCCATGAGCTCCGCGACGTAGCGGCGGTAGGTCCGCAGGCCCACGCCCATCTCGCGGGCCGCGGTCTCGTCGGTGCAGCCCGACGACAACAGGTCCAGCAACCGCGGCGTGTGCTGGCGCAGCTCGGCGAACCGCGTTTCGAAGGCCGCGAGGTCCGTCGACGAGCGCCACGCGGCCTCGAACAGCGACTTGATGCCGTTGACGAGGTCGGGTCGCGAAAGGACGGTGTAGTCGCGGCCGTCCGGCGTGACCTCGGCGGCGAGGATCGCGAGGCGGCCGTCGAGGATGATCGTCTCGTTGATCTCGCGCTCGCTGATGCGGATCTCGGCGCCGGCGTCCTGCAGCGCGCGCAAGTGCGTCGCGCTGGACGGGTCGAGCAGCACCTGGGGCAGGTAGATCTTGCGCGCCCGCCGGCCCTGCACGTCGCGCAGCGCGTCTTCACGCTGCTGCGGCGTCGGGTGGGTGGCGGCCCACGTGTACAGGTTGTTGGCCGCGCACGCGATGTCCGTCGCGGAGGCGAACAGGTGGGCGGTGCGGTCGAACAGCTCGCGTTCGCCGCGCACGGTCACGACGTCGTCGACTCTGGTCACGCACCCCAGTGTCACGCGCTCGCCCGGCCGTGGCCACCACGGGGTGGCAGCTTCCTGCCAACCGCGGCGCCGCCGGTGGCGGCCGACCAGGCTGGAAACCATGACAGAAACCGCACTCCACGCTTCGGCTGCCGGCAAGTGGCAGCTCGGTTCGCTGACCGTGAACCGCCTCGGCTTCGGCGCGATGCGCCTCGTCCCGTTCCAGGGCGGCACGGCTGCCGACCGCGAACGGGCCATCACCGTGCTGCGCCGCGCGATCGAGCTCGGTGTGGACCACGTCGACACGGCCGCGTTCTACTTCACGCCGCGGTTCTCGGCCAACGAGATCATCAACACCGCGCTGGCGCCCTACCCGGACGACCTCGTGCTCACCACCAAGGTCGGCCCCGGCCGCGACCCGTCGGGCGAATTCCTGCCCTTCGCCCGGCCCGACCAGCTACGCGGCCAGGTCGAGGAGAACCTGCGCCAGCTCGCCCGCGACCACGTCGACGTCGTGAACCTGCGCATCGGCACCGGTCTCGACCGCGGGTCGGGTTCGCTCGCGGAGCACTTCGGCGCGCTCGCCGAGCTGCGGACGGCCGGGCTCATCCGCGAGCTGGGGATCTCCAACGTCGGGCCCGAGCACCTGAAGGAGGCGCTCGAGATCGCGCCCGTCGTGTGCGTGCAGAACCAGTACGGCCTGTCCGCCCGGCGCGAGGACGACGAGCTCCTGCGTCTGTGCGGCGAGCACGGCGTGGCGTTCGTGCCGTTCTTCGCTGTCGCGAGTGGACAGCCCGCTGGCGGGCCGGACGCCTCCGAGCAGCGCGTGGCCACCGTCGCGAAGCGCCACGACGCGACGCCGGCCCAGGTGCGGCTCGCGTGGACGCTCGCGCAGGGCGACCACGTGCTCGCGATCCCGGGCACGAGCAACCCGGCGCACCTCGAGCAGAACCTCGCGGCCGGAGCGCTCCGGCTGACCGAAGAGGATCTTGCCGAGCTCGACGGAGCGTGAATAATCGTCCGGAATGTCTCGACAGGGTGAACACGGTCTGACACCAGGGCGAACATGTCGCCCGCAGGTGTCACGCGCCTCACGACAGGGCTTCCAGGACTGGTCCGAAAGGCTACCGGGATGCTTACGATTCCTTCGTGACCACGCCTGTTGTCCTGTTGACGGCCATCGGCGCTCTTGTCGTCGGCGCGGTCGCCGGTTTCCTGCTCGCCCGGGCGCGGGCGCGGAAGGAGTCGGCCCGCCCGGCGGGACCCACCGTGGCCGAACTCCTCGAACGGCTGATCCGGTCGTCGAGCAGCGGCATCATCGTGCTCAACCGCTTCGGCGACCTCGTGCTGCACAACCCGCGGGCCTACGAGCTGGGCCTGGTGCGCGTGAACCAGGCCGACCCGCGGGCCCGCGCGGCCGCCGAGCAGGTGGTGGAGACCGACGAGCCCATGGAGATCGACCTCTCCCCGCTGGAGAGCCGCGGCCGGCGCCAGCCCGAGGCTGTGCTCGGTGAAGTCCGGCCGCTCGGCGACGGGTTCACCGTCGTCGAGGCCGTGGACCACTCCGAGGCCATCCGCCTCGAGGCCGTGCGGCGCGACTTCGTCGCCAACGTCAGCCACGAGCTCAAGACCCCCGTGGGCGCGATCGCGCTGCTCACCGAGGCCGTGCTCGACGCCGCCGAAGACGTCGAAGAGGTCCGCCGCTTCGGCAGCAAGATCCTTCGCGAGTCCACCCGGCTGGGCACGCTCGTCACCGAACTCATCGCGCTCTCGCGCCTGCAGGGTGCCGAGCGGCTGCCCGACCTGAACGTCGTCGAGGTCGACGCCGTCGTCCGCGAGGCCCTTGGCCGGACAACGTTGTCAGCCGAGCGCGCCGAAATCACCATCACCACCGACGCGGCCAGCGGCCTGCTCATCGAGGGCGACCGGACATTGCTGGTCACCGCGTTGTCGAACCTGCTGGAGAACGCCGTCGCGTACTCGCCGCCGGGCAGCCCGGTGTCGATCTCGCGCCGGCTCGCCGACGGCATGGTCGAGATCGCCGTGACCGACCGTGGCATCGGCATCGCCGAGGACGAGCAGCAGCGCGTGTTCGAGCGCTTCTACCGCGCGGACAAGGCCCGTTCGCGCGCCACCGGCGGCACCGGCCTCGGCCTCGCGATCGTGAAGCACGTCGCCGCCAACCACGGCGGTTCGGTCGGCCTGTGGAGCCGGCCCGGCACCGGGTCGACGTTCACGCTGCGGATCCCCGCCCACGTGCGACCCGCCCCGGCTGACGACGCGGCGCGCAGCGCCGCCGGGAACGGCGCCGGCAAGAAGATCCCGTCGGCCGCCCCCGGGCGGCCGGACAAGAACCCCGAGCGGACACCCCGGCTCGTGGCAACCGGGCAGGAGCACTCCGGCCCAGACCATGGAGGAAACCTGTGACGAGGGTTCTCATAGTCGAGGACGAAGAGTCCTTCGCCGACCCGCTCGCCTTCCTGCTGCGCAAGGAGGGCTTCACGGCCGCGGTGGCCGGGACGGGGCAGCAGGCGCTCGAGGAGTTCGACCGCAACGGTGCCGACATCGTGCTGCTCGACCTGATGCTGCCGGGCATGAGCGGCACCGACGTGTGCAAGCAGCTGCGGCAGCGGTCGGCGGTGCCGGTGATCATGGTGACCGCGCGCGACAGCGAGATCGACAAGGTCGTGGGCCTGGAGCTCGGGGCCGACGACTACGTGACGAAGCCGTACTCGGCCCGCGAGCTGATCGCGCGCGTGCGCGCGGTGCTGCGCCGCGGCGGCGAGCCGGGCGCCGAGGGCGAGCTGGCGCCGCTGGTGCTCTCGGCCGGCCCGGTGCGGATGGACGTCGAACGGCACGTGGTGACCGTCGACGGCGCCGAGGTCTCGCTGCCGCTCAAGGAGTTCGACCTGCTCGAGTACCTGCTGCGCAACGTGGGCCGCGTGCTCACGCGCGGGCAGCTGATCGACCGCGTCTGGGGCGCCGACTACGTGGGCGATACCAAGACACTCGACGTCCACGTGAAGCGCCTGCGCTCCAAGATCGAGCCCGATCCGGGGTCGCCGCGCCACCTCGTGACGGTGCGTGGTCTCGGGTACAAGTTCGAGACGTGAGCCCGCGGTAGGGAAAGCACCGGAAACCGGCCGGGGCTGCTGGGTTTTTTCCGGCCGCCCCGGCCGTTCCCGCTCCTGGGGAAACGCTCCATTTTTCACCCTGCGCGGGCGTTCGGGCACGCAGAGTCGAGCCCGGACCGAGTGGTGTTGGTTACAGTTTCGAGACCTGGCTGTGGGACCGGTACGCTGGATCCTCGTGCGCCTAGGGGTACTCGACGTCGGGTCCAACACCGTCCACCTGCTGGTGGTCGACGCCCATCGTGGCGCTCACCCGACGCCCATGCACTCGGAGAAGACCGTCCTGCGGCTCGCCGAGCAGATCACCCGGACCGGCGAGCTGAGCCGCGCGGGAGCGGACGGGCTGGTCCGGGCCGTCGAGGCGGCCAAGGCCTCGGCCCGGCGGCTCGGGTGCGAAGAGGTCATGGCGTTCGCCACCTCGGCCGTGCGCGAAGCCAAGAACTCGGCGAAGGTACTGGCCCGCGTGGCCGAGGAGACCGGCGTCGAGCTGAAGGTGCTCTCCGGCGCCGACGAGGCGCGGCTCACGTTCCTCGCCGTGCGGCGGTGGTTCGGCTGGTCGGCCGGGCAGCTGCTGGTGCTGGACATCGGCGGCGGCTCGCTCGAGGTCGCGATGGGCCGCGACGAGGAACCCGTGCTCGCGGAGTCGCTGCCGCTGGGCGCCGGGCGCACCACGCGCACGCGCTTCCGCCACGACCCGCCCACGCGCTCGGAGGTCGTCGCGACCTCGGCGTGGCTGGAGGACGAGCTCAACGCGCTCGCGAAGAAGGTCGCCAAATGGGGTGAACCCGACCGCGTCGTGGCGACCTCGAAGACGTTCCGCTCGCTGGCCCGGCTGACCGGCGCCGCCCCGTCGGCGGCGGGTCCCCGGGTGCGCCGTACGCTCACGGACACCGCGTTGCGCCAGCTCATCGCCTTCATCTCGCGCATGTCCTCGGCGGATCTCGCAGAACTCGAGGGCGTCGGCTCGAGCCGATCGCACCAGCTCGTGGCCGGTGCGCTGGTGGCGCAGGCCGCCATGCGGGCACTCTCCTTGGCGGAACTCGAGATTTGTCCGTGGGCGCTGCGAGAGGGTGTCATCCTGCGCCGGTTGGACCACTCGAACGGCGCGGACGAAACCGGGGCCGCCCTCACCGGCGTTTCGGCGAACGGGGAGGACCGGTGACAGCAGTGGACTGGACTTCGGTGAAGGAAAACAGGCACGGTGAAGAGGTGACGGACATGCACAGCACGGTGTTCAGCGCGCGCGGCGCCGCCTGCGTCCGGCCGCAGGCACCTGCCGTGGCCAACCCCGAGCGCGCTTTGGACAGCACGGTATGACCGACGACAACGGCACCCCGCCGCAGAAGACCGTGGCCGAACTGCTCGCCCAGCACGGGCAGCAGGTCGATGGCGGACGGCGGCGCAGGCGCCGCGCAGCCGAGGACGACGACGCTCCCGAACCGGGCGGCCGCCGCGCTCCCGGCGTGAGCGACACCGCTCCGCAGGCGATCATCGACCGCGTGAACTCCGACGGGGGCACCCCGCCGCCGCCCTCGCGCAACGCGGGCGGCCGGCGTCGCTCCGACGGTCCCGCCGCTCCGGCGCCGCGGCCCGTGCCGCAGGAGTCGGGGCCGCTGCAGCGTCCGCAGCCGCGTCCGCAGGACACCGGGTACGCGCGGCCACCGGCCCCGCCCGGGCCACCGGCGCCGCCGCAGGAGTCGGGGCAGTTCGCCCGTCCGCCGGCGCCGCCGCAGGAATCGGGGCAGTTCCCCGCTCGGCAGCAGGACACCGGGTACGCGCGTCCGCCGGCGCCGCCCGGGCCGCCCGCGCCGCCGCAGGAGTCGGGGCAGTTCGCCCGTCCGCCGGCGCCGCCGCAGGAATCGGGCCAGATGCCGGTGCCGCCGCGGGCGCGGGCGACGCGCCAGCAGCCCGTGCCACCGCCGCCCGCCCCGCCGCAGGCTCCGCCGCCCGGCGCGGCGGAGGAAACGCGCAACCAGGTTCCGCCCGTCCGGCGTCGGCCGGGCCCGCCGCCCGCGCCGGGTGGTGCCCTCGCGTCGCGCCTCGACGGGCTCGACGGCACGCCGGACGCCGACGTGCCGGAGCCCCCGGCGCCGCCCGCTCCGCCGATGGTGAGCGGGGCGTTCCCGACGGGTGCGCCGCAGCGTCCGCGCCGGGCGCCCGCGCGCCGACCCGCGCCGCCGCAGGACCCGCACACGGAGCAGTTCGACGCCGTGTCCGGGGTGGAACCGGACGCGCCCGGCTCGCCGGACGGTCCGCCGGTGCCGCCGGCCGGGCTCGCGGGCTGGCGCAAGCGCCGTCAGCAGGAGCAGCTCGAGGACACGGAGATCGGCGTGATGCCGGTCGTGCCGCCGGGGCAGCAGCAGGAAGCCGACGACGACTACGCCGACGACTACCCCGCGGACGACTACCCCGACGACTACCCGGCCGCTCCCGGCGGCGACTACGACGGCGGCCCGCCCACGATGGCGGCCGAGTTCGACGGCGGCCCGCCGACCGCGGGGTACCCGGCGCCGATGCCGTTCGCCCCGGGCGGCCGCAAGGACGGGCCCCTCGACGACGACCTGTCGGAGTACGAGGCCGAGTTCGACCAGCCCGCCTACCCCGGCGCCTCCCCGGACTTCGACGGCGACGACTACGGCTACGACCACCAGGGTGACTACGACGACGACTACGAGGACGAAGCGCCCGCCGCCCCGGCCCCCGCGGAGGAACCCGCCTCCACGGCCTCACCGGGCAAGCAGTGGTTCACCCTGGCCGTCCAGCTTGCCCTCGGGGTCATCGGCGGCGCCGCGGTGTGGCTCGGCTTCAACTGGCTCTGGGTCAACCTCGCGCCGGCCGCGCTCGTGGGCGCCGTGCTGGTCATCGTGGCGCTGGTGTGGATCGTCCGGAAGATCCGCCGCGCGGAAGACCTGCAGACCACGCTGCTGGCCATCCTGGTCGGCTTGGTGGTGACGGTGTCGCCCGCTGCACTGCTGCTGGTCGGGCGCTAGCCCCACCTGGTCCGCTTCGAGAACTCCCGGTCCGCTTCGGCAGGCCGGGAGTTCTTGCGTTCACACCCGGGTGTGTTTGCAGCTGGGGACAGCCGGAGTGAACTGACGCCCGCTGACCAGCGCTTCGGTGGCGCGAAGTGGGTACGGCCGGGAACACCTCCCGTCGGCCGACTGGACCCCGCGTGTTCCCAGTCGGGAACACCTCGCCCCTGCCGGACGGCCGCGAGGGTGTTCGGGCGGCGGCGCCGCGGTGTTTGCAACTGGGACAGTTGACGCGAACCGACACTCGCTGACCAGCGCTTCGGCGGGGCGAAGCGGGTACGTCCGGGGAACACCCTCCCCTGGACGGTAACCGGGGTGTTCCCGGCTGGGGACGGCTGACGCGAGCTGATACTCGCTGACCAGTACTTTCGGCGGGGCGAAGTGGTTGCGGCCAGGAGCGCAGCCGGCTGACCGGGCCCGCGTGTTCCTGGCCGGGAACACCTCGCCGTGCCGGACGGCCGCGAGTGGTGTTCGGGCGGCTGCGCCGTGTTTGCGGCTGGGGACAGCTGACGCGAACCGACACTCGCTGACCAGCGCTTCGGCGGCCCAGAGTGGGTGCGGCGAGGCATACCTCCCGTCGGCCGACTGGAGCCGCGTCTTCCCAGGCGGGAACACCTCGTCCGGCCGGTCGCCCGGGGGTGTTTTCGCGGCGGCGCCGCGGTGTGAGCGGCTGGGGACAGCCGACGCGAGCCGACGGCCGCTGACCAGTGCTTCGGTGGGGCGGAGTGGTTCCGCCAGGAGCGCAGCCGGCCGGCCGCTCCCGCGTGTTCCCAGTCGGGAGCACCTCGTCCGAACGGTCCGCCTGGGGTGTTCGCGCGGCGGCGCCGAGGCGTTTGCGGCTGGGGACAGCTGACGCGAACCGACACTCGCTGACCAGCGCTTCGGCGGCCCAGCGTGGGTGCGGCCAGGCACACCTCCCGCCACACGACCGGACGCGCGTGTTCCCAGCCGAGAACACCCCCGCCCGGACGGCGGCCAGGGTGTTCCCGGCTGGGAACACCGGAATCCGCCCGTCCGCCGAACGCCGAGGACGCAGCGGATCCCGGCAGGGCAGGATGTCCTCCGTGAGCGCGCCTGAGATCCCCGTGGGGTTGAGCACTGCGTCGGTCTGGCCGTTGCGGGCGGGGGCGGCGTTCGAGCTCGCGGCGGAGCTCGGGTACGACGGCGTCGAGGTCATGGTGTGGGCGGACCCGATCAGCCAGGACGTCGCGGCGGTGCGGCGGTGGTCGAAGCGCACCGGGGTGCCCGTCCTGTCGATCCACTCGCCGTCGCTGTTGATCACACAGCGGATCTGGTCACCCGATCCCGAGGTGAGGCTGCGCAAGTCCGTGCAGGCGGCGCTGGAGCTGGGGGCCCGCACCGTGGTGGTGCACCCGCCGTTCCGGTGGCAGCGCCGGTACGGCGACGCGTTCGGGGACCTCGTCGACGAGCTCGAGCAGGCGACCGGCGTCGAGGTCGCCGTGGAGAACATGTTCAAGGTGCGCCCGCCGGGTGGGTCGCGCAACGCGCGGGTGTCCGCGTTCCGGCCCTCGATCGACCCGACGGACGTCGGGTTCCGGCACTACACGCTTGATCTTTCCCACAGCGCCGCGGCGCGGATGGACGCGCTCGAGCTCGCCGAGCGGATGGGCGCGGGCCTGAGCCACGTCCACTTGGCCGACGGCACCGGCATCCCCAAGGACGAGCACCTCATCCCCGGCCACGGCGGGCAGCCCTGTGCCGAACTGCTGGAGAAGCTGGTCAGCGACGCTTTCGCCGGCCAGGTCGTGCTCGAAGTCAACACTCGCACCGCGGTGACGCAGGCCGCGCGGGCCCGGGCGCTCGCCGAGGCGCTGCTGTTCGCGCGGTTGCACCTCGGACAGTGACCTGGTCGTTAGCATGATCGGCTGTCCGGGCGGTCCCCGGCCCCGGTGCACCCTCATCCGGCTCATCCACACGTAAAGTGCCGACCGTGAACTCGTTGCGACCATTGAACTTCGCCGCCGCACCCCGGCCGGGCCGCACCGCCGTGGCCGGCCGTTCGTGAGCCGCGTCGACCAGACGGCGACGGCCTTCGACGCGGCCACCGCGGTCCGGTCCCTCGGGGACGGGACCTTCACGGCCACGTTGAGAGCGGAGTGGGCGATCGCGAACCACCCCCACGGCGGGTTCCTCCTGGCGCTGCTCGCCAAGGCCGCGACGGCCGTCCTGCAGGAGCGCGGCGAGCCATCGGTCGAACCGCTCGTGGTCAACGCCGAGTTCCTGCACGCGCCCGCGCTCGGGCCCGTGCTGCTGCGCACCGACGTCCGCAAGGTCGGCCGCCGCGCGTCCGTCGTGTCCGTGCGGCTGGAGCAGCGCGGCCGCAGCTGCGTCGAGGCGCGCGTGACGACCGGTCGGCTCCCGATGCGCCGCCCGGAGTGGAGCGACGTGCCCCAGCTGCCCGCCGACCCGCCGGCCGGCGCCGTGCCGCTCGCCGCGGAGACGTCCGAAGGCCGCTTCCACCTGGCGGAGTTCCTCGAGGTCCGCGTCGACCCCGCGACGGCGGGTTACCTCGTCGGGCGCGATGGCGACCCGCCGCGGCTGAAGCTGTGGGTGCGCCCGCGCGACGGGGCCGGCGACGTCTACTTCGCCCTCCTCGCCGGTGACCTCAACCCGCCCGTGGTGGCCAACCTCGGCCGCGTCGGCTGGGCACCCACCGTGCAGCTCACGGCCTACCTGCGCACGCGCCCGGCGCCCGGCTGGCTGCGGATCCTCGTCGAATCGCGTTCGGTCAACGAGGCCTGGTTCGACTCCGACGCCACGGTGGTCGACTCGCAGGGCCGCCTCGTCGTCCAGGCGCGGCAGCTCGCGCTCGCCCCGGCGCCCCCGTCCTGACGACCGTTTGGCACGCTGGACGCCATGAGCGAGCCTGCGAGCGAATCATCAAGTGCTGCGCGTTCCGCGACCGGCGCACCGAGCGCCGGCGAGGCGGGCGCAGGCGTGATCGCGGTGCTGGGCGCGGGAAAGATCGGGGAAGCCCTGCTGTCGGGGCTCTTGCACGGGGGCCACGCGCCCGGGGACCTGCTCTTCACCGAGCGGTACGAGGGCCGCGTCCGCGAGCTCGAGGAGCGCTACCCGGGCATGCGCGCGGTGACCGTCGAGGAGGCCGCCAAGCGTGCGGACGTGCTCGTGGTCGCCGTGAAGCCGCAGGACATCGACCCGGTGCTGGCCGAGCTGGCGCCGTTGCTCGGGTCGTCGTCGCTGGTCGTGTCGCTGTGCGCGGGGCTGCCGACGGCGCTGTACGAGCGGCGGCTGGCCGACGGCGTGCCGGTGGTCCGCGTGATGCCGAACACGCCGATGCTGGTCGGTGAGGCCATGAGCGCCATCTCACCCGGCCGCTACGCCACCGCCGAGCACCTCACAACCGTGCGCGAGCTGCTTTCGCACGTCGGCGAGGTCGTCGAGGTGCCCGAATCGCAGCAGGACGCCGTCACGGCGCTGTCGGGCTCGGGGCCGGCGTACTTCTTCTTCCTGGTCGAGGCCATGATCGACGCCGGGATCCTGCTCGGCCTGCCGCGGGCGCTGGCGGGCCAGCTGATCATCCAGTCGGCCGTCGGCGCGGCGAAGATGCTCGCCGAGGGCAAGGACCACCCGGTGCTGCTGCGCGAGGCCGTCACGTCGCCCGCGGGCACCACCATCAACGCGATTCGCGAGCTCGAGAAGCACGGCGTGCGGGCGGCGCTGCTCGACGCGATCGAGGCCGCCAGGGACCGTTCGGAGGAGCTCGGGCGCGCGCACGAGGACTAGCGCGATCCGGCAAAGGGGACAAACCTCACTGGAACGGGTTTCGGCTGAAAAGAAAAGCCGCAGGTAGGGGCCCATCCCGGTGACAGGCGTCGCACGAGTCCCACGAGTCCCGCTACCCTCTGGTAGAGCACGTGCGTGTCGATACCACAGGTGGGGAAGCCTCGTGGCGCGACACGTGTCGAAGGACGCGGTAATCATGTCGCCGAACAAGAAGGAGGATTTGCCCTCGGTCGGGCAGGTCCAGTTCCTAACGGTCGCCGAGGTGGCGACGCTGATGCGGGTCTCGAAGATGACCGTGTACCGCCTGGTGCACTCGGGCGAGCTCCCCGCCGTGAGAGTGGGGAAGTCGTTCCGGGTTCCCGAAAAGGCGGTGCACGAGTACCTGCAGGGCGCCTACTTCGACGTCGGATAGCAGCTCAGTGCGGCGCGCCGCTCCGTTGTGGGCGGCGGCCGGGCGGGGTCTGGGTGGTCGCCGGGCATGCGCTCAGCCATGCCCGCCGACCGGGCCGCGTCGGCACGCGGGTAACCTGGTGAACCGCTCGTGCCTGTGCGCTCCACCCGTTGGACGCTGCGCCGGGCAGCGTGACCGACGACAACTGAGGAGCGCCCATGGGTTCCGTGATCAAGAAGCGCCGCAAGCGCATGTCGAAGAAGAAGCACCGCAAGCTGCTTCGCCGCACGCGAGTGCAGCGTCGCAAGGCCGGTAAGTGAGCCGGATTCGCGGTTGACGCGTCGTGGGGGGGGGCGTGGGAGGGAGGGGCCGCCGCCTCGGTGTTGGGGACGCACACACGGGGGGGCTGGGGGCGGCGCGGTGAGGGGGGCCGCCCGGGGCAGAATGCT
>NZ_JBITBT010000001.1:243296-294662 GCF_044452505.1 Amycolatopsis sp. NPDC051903
TCCCCCGCCGGCGTGGGCTGGGTCGCCGGGCGGTTTGGGGGGCGGTTTGGGGGGTGGGCGGGGGGGGCCCCCCCCTGTCGGGGGCCGCCCCACGTCCATGTTCTGGGCGACCTCACCCGATTGAGTGAGGCCTTCACCGCATTCCGGGCGCCCAGCTGTAAATAGCGAGTAAGACCTGGTCAGAGCACCCCTCAGCGCCAGTAACATGACGGGTGCGCCAGCGCGATGCTTGTGGCGAGTGCCTGTTCGTCGGGCACCTCCGCGCACCTCGGGTGAACGTCCACCCCTCACCACCGCCCGCCGCACCAGGGAGTCACATGCCGTCGAACATCGTGCTCGTCACCGGGGTCGCCGGCGATCTGGGCGGGAAGCTGCTCGCGCGCCTCGGCACCAACTCCGCCTTCGAGCGCGTGATCGGCGTCGACACCGCGCCGCCGGACAAGGACGTGCTGCAGCGGATGGGCCACGCGGAGTTCGTCCGCGCCGACATCCGCAACCCGCTGATCGCGAAGGTCATCAGCAGCGCCGGCGTCGACACGGTCGTGCACGCGGCGTGCCTGACCCACCCGGCCGGGCCGAGCCGGCGGTCGGCCGTCAAGGAGCTCAACGTCATCGGCACCATGCGGCTGCTCGCGGCGTGCCAGCGCTCGCCGAAGGTGGGCAAGCTGGTGGTCAAGTCCACTGCCGCGGTGTACGGCGCGGGGGCGCGGTCGCAGGCCGTGTTCACGGAGGACTCGGAGCTCATCCCCACGTCGTCCAGCGGGTACGCGAAGGACGCCGTGGAGGTCGAGGGTTACGTGCGCGGGCTGGCCCGGCGCCGCCCGGACATCACGGTCACGCTCGCGCGCTTCGCCAACGTCATCGGCCCCGAGGTCGACACCGTCCTCTCGCGCTACTTCGCGCTGCCGGTGGTGCCGACGGTCTTCGGCTACGACGCGCGGCTGCAGCTGCTGCACGCGTCCGACGCGCTGTCGGTGCTGGAGCAGGCGACGCTCTACGACAAGCCGGGAGTGTTCAACGTGGCCTCGGAGGGCGTGCTGACGCTGTCTCAGGCCATCCGCCGGGCGGGCCGGCTCGGGCTGCCGATGCCGAGCGCCGTGGTGCCGTCGGTGGGCAAGGTGCTGCGGGGTGCGCGCGTGGTCGACTTCTCCACCGACCAGGTCCGGCTGCTGAACTTCGGCCGGGTCGTGGACACCACGAAGCTCAAGAAGGACTTCGGCTACCAGCCGCGCTTCACCACGCGTGAGGCGTTCGACGACTACATCGCGGGCCGCGGCCTGCGCCCGGTGCTCGACGGCGCCCGGCTGGCCTCGCTGGCCGGCAAGGTGCTCGTGGCCGCCGCGACCGGGCAGGCGGGCCGGTGAGCCCCGTGACGGGAAGTGAGGCGCACAGCGTGATCGAGGCCCAGGTGATTCCCTTGCACGGGCGGGGTTCTGCTCCGCCGCCCGCCCCTTCGCGGGAGGCGGACGCGCCGGTCGTGGCGTTCCCGGTCGCCGATTCCCAGCAGCAGCACCAGCCGTCGGCGCCGGACGTGCTGCCGGAACCGGTGCGCTCCGCGCTGACGTTCCTGCGCCACCGCCTCACGGGCGACTACACCGTCGACGAGTTCGGGTTCGACGCCGAGCTCACGGAGACGCTCGTGCTGCCGCCGCTGCGCGCGCTGTACGAGAAGTGGTTCCGCGTCGAGACCTTCGGCGTCGAGAACCTGCCGACGGCCGGCGGCGCGCTGCTCGTGTCGAACCACTCGGGCACGCTGCCGCTCGACGCGCTCATGACCGCCGTGGCCGTCCACGACGAAACGGGCGGGCGGCACCTGCGCGGGCTCGGCGCGGACCTGATCTTCAAGCTGCCGCTGGTCGGCTCCTTCGCGCGCAAATCGGGCCAGACGCTGGCCTGCGGCGCGGACGCCGAGCGGCTCCTGGCGGGCGGCGAGCTCGTCGGCGTGTGGCCCGAAGGGTTCAAGGGCATCGGCAAGCCGTTCTCGGCGCGCTACAAGCTGCAACGCTTCGGCCGTGGTGGTTTCGTGTCGGCCGCGATGCGCGCGGGAGTGCCGATCATCCCCGTCTCGGTGGTCGGCGCCGAGGAGACCTACCCGAAGATCGGCGACCTCCCGCTGCTCGCGCGCGTGCTGGGCCTGCCGTACTTCCCGGTCACGCCGTTCTTCCCGCTGCTGGGTCCCCTGGGTGCCGTCCCGCTCCCCACGAAGTGGACCATCGAGTTCGGCGAGCCCGTCCGCACCGACGAGTACGCCCCGGACGCGGTCGACGACCCGATGCTGGTCTTCACCTTGACCGACCAGGTCCGGGAGTCGATCCAGCACACGCTGTACCGCCGCTTGGCGCGGCGCAAGAACGTGTTCCGGGGTTAACGCCGCCGGTACGCCATCCCGGCCGCGACGGCGCCGGCCAGCGCGCCCGCGCCCAGCACGGACGGCACGCCGATCTTCGCGGCCTTGCGGCCCGTGCGGAAGTCGCGGATCTCCCAGCCGCGGGCGCGGGCCACGTCGCGCAGGCCGCTGTCCGGGTTGACCGCCACGGCGGTGCCCACGGCCGAGAGCATGGGCACGTCGTTCTGCGAGTCCGAGTAAGCCGTGCAGCGCTTGAGGTTCAGACCTTCACGCGAGGCCAGCGCGCGCACCGCGTGGGCCTTCGCGCGGCCGTGCAGCAGGTCGCCCACCAGGCGGCCCGTGTAGACGCCGTCCTCGGTCTCCGCGACGGTGCCCAGCGCGCCCGTCAGGCCCAGCCGCCGGGAGATGATCCCCGCCAGCTCGATGGGGGTGGCCGTGACGAGCCACACGCGCTGGCCCGCGTCGAGGTGCATCTGCGCCAGCGCCCGGGTGCCGGACCAGATCTTGTCGGCCATGAGCTCGTCGTAGATCTCCTCGCTGATGCTCGTGAGCTCTTCGACGGTCCGACCGGCCACAAAGGACAGTGCGCGTTCGCGGTGGGACTTGATGTCCTCCTTGTTCTCGCGCCCGCCGATGCGGAACTTCACCTGCTGCCACACGAAACCGGCGAGGTCGGCGGACGTGAAGAACTTGCGCGCCGCGAGACCGCGCGCGAAGTAGAAGATCGACGCGCCCATCATCATCGTGTTGTCCACGTCGAAGAACGCGGCCGCGGTGAGGTCCGGCGGCGCGGGCGGGACGGCCGGCTCGTTGGCGGTGGTCGAGGCAGCTTCGGCCGACGCCTCGCCCGCGAGCGCGGCGAGCCGTTCGAGCTCCTGACTCTTATCCTTGCCACGCCAACCTGACACGCACACCGCCTCCACGTTCGGGCACGTCCCCGCGGCCGGGTACGGCCGGGTCCTGCCGCACAGCGTAGCGACCACCGCACTCACTCGTTGGAGGTGTGGCGAGGCCCTCGATCAGGGGTTGCCACCGTGCGGGTGATCACCCGATCACGATCGGCGGCAGCCCCGGCAGCAGCGGCGGGACGGAGATCAACGGCGGCGGCGGGCTCGTCGGCGTCGGCAGGCGCGGAGAGGTCGGCGCGGTGATCGGGGGCGCGAACACCGGCGGCGGGGCCGTCGACGCGCCGGGGGACGAAGTCGGCGTCGGGGTGCCGGACACGACCAGGTCCGACGAAGGTCCCGGCGTCTCGGTCACCGGCGCACCGGGTGCGGTCGGGACCGGCGTCGCGGGTGCGGGGCTCGCCGGCGCCGAGCCGCCGGGCTGCGCCGGCTGCTGCGTGCACGCGCCGCGTGCCGGGATCACGCCCAGCTCGTCGGAGCCGCCTGTGGTGATCTCGTAGCAGTTCAGCCGGGACACGAGCGCCGTCGTGCGCTGCTGCACGCGCGTGAGCAGGCCACGGGCGCTCGTCAGGTCGGCGCGCGCCGCCGTGGGGATCCGCGGCTGTTCGGTGGCCAGCAGCTGCTCCTGCTGCTGCGTCCAGGTCGCGAGGTCCGTCAGCGGTGCGCGCCCGTTGCCGCCCGTCGCCAACGTTGTCAACGTCGTCACGCCTGCCCGGACGTCGCTGCCGAAGTCGGCGAGCGCCGTGCGGTATGCGGCCGGCGACGCGTCTGTCATGGTCCCCAGTTCGGTCACGCGGTTCCCGGCGAACTCCAGGTGCTTGCGGGCCTTGGCCTCGGCGCCGAACGTCAGGCTCAGCGCCGTCTCCTCACCCGCGCGCTTCACGCCGTACAGCGCTTCGCCCGGTACGGCTCCGCGCGACAGCAGCAGCGTCAGCCCCACCAGCCCCAGCACGAGCGCGATGCCGGCGGCCACGAGGTCGGCCATCTTCGGCTGCCACCGCCGCCGCGCGACGGGTTCGCCGAGCCGGCCCTCGATCTCCGCCCGGATCCGTTCCCGCGTCTCCGCGTCCGGCGAGCCCGCTTCGCCCAGCGAACGCAGGGCGGCCACCACGGCCAGCTCGTCGGCGAACTCACCGTCGCGCCGCACGGGCGAAGGGTCGAGGGCGCGGTCGAACCGCTCGCTCTCGGCTCGCTCCCGCGAAAACCACCCGGGCACGCCCACGGTGCTGCTCCGTCTCCACCACGCCGGCCCTGACCGCCGGTCTGCGTGGAGAAACGATTAAGAACGCGCAGAAGTTACGGTTGCGCCGGGACGTGAAAAAAGTCAGCGCAGCCCGGTGGGCAGCAGCTGCGCCAACCGGCGGACGGCGCGGTGCTGCAGCGCCTTGATCGCGCCCTCGTTGCGGTTCATCACCCGGGCCGTTTCCGCGACCGACAGGCCCTGTAGGAACCGCAGCACGATGCACTCGCGCTGGTCCTCGCCGAGCTCGGCGACGCAGCGCAGCAGCTCCGCGCGGGTCGCGCCGGCGATGGCCTGCTGCTCCGGCCCGGCCTGGGCCGCGGGGCCGACGGGCGAAACCGGTGCCGCAGCCGGCTCCGCGACCTCGTCGGTCACGACCTCCAAGCGGAACCGGCTGGACTTCACGTGGTCGAGGATCAGGTTGCGCGCGATCGTGACGAACCACGCACCGACGTCGCGGCCCTGGTAGCTCACCGACGTGATCCGGCGCAGCGCACGCAGGAACGTCTCGCTCGTGACGTCCTCGGCGAGCTCGCGGTTGCCGAGGCGGAACAGCGCGTAGCGGTAGACGACGTCGACGTACCGGTCGTACAGGCGGCCGAACGCCGAGGAGTCGCCCTCCTGCGCGGCGCGCACGAGGTCCCACGCCTCGGCCTTCGCGGCTTCGGCGGGGTCCGGGACGGGCGGCGCGTCCGTCGCGCGGGTCAACGGGACGGCGGCGGGCCGGCCGAACGCGCGTTCGGCGAACATGACGACGGGGCCGCGGTTCGCGGCGGTCGGGAGCGTCACCGGACGGCACCTCCTGCGGTCGCGGGACCGCGCGGGCGGCCTCCGGCGTGCGTGCCCCGGGTCCTCGGGAGAGCAGGAGCGGGCCGCACTGCGTTGTCTTCGACAACGGCGGCGCGGCCCGGGTTCGGCACAGTGACTCCTCGTCTCTCGTCACCCGGTAGTGATCAACGCCACCCGGCGACGCAGTGCAGCATACGTGTTGTTACCGCGAAGTAGGTAGAGGTCCCGGGTAGCAGAGGTGCGACGATCGCACGGCGTCCCCGTGACGGGTGACAAGATGACAAAAGGGCAACGGCAGGAAGGGGGCCCGGTGGAGGGTGTCGCGCAGCTGCTGACCGGAGCAGCGGCCAGGTGGGCGGGCGAAACCGCCGTCACCGAGACCGGCACGGGAGCGACGCTCACCTGGCGGGAGCTCGACGAAGCGGCCCACGCGCACGCGCGGCTGCTGGTCGAGTCGGGCGTCGAGGCGGGAGACCGGGTCGTGCTGCGGCTGCCGACGTCGGCCGACTTCGCCGTCGCGCTCTACGGCGTGCTGCGCGCCGGGGCGATCGCCGTGCCGCTGTCACCGCAGGCACCCCAGCCGGAGCTGGACCACCTCCTGGCGCACTGCGAGGCGCGGTTCGTCGTCCAGCGCGACGAGCTGGCCGGCACCGAACTGCCCGACGGCGTGACCGGCCTGCCGCCGCGCGGAGCCGCCGACGGCGAGCCCGTGGACCTCGGCCGCGCGGGCGAGGACATCGCGGTGATCTCGTACACGTCCGGCACCACCGGTCCGCCGCGCGGCGTGATGCTGTCGCACCGGGCGTTGCTGGCCAACCTCGAGCAGCTCAGCGGGGTCGAGGGCGTGCTCGTGCACGACGACCGAGTGCTGGTGACCATCCCGCTCTTCCACGTCTACGGCCTCGGGCCGGGGCTGCTGCAGGCGACGTCCGTCGGGGCGTCGCTGGTGCTGTCGGAGCGCTTCGAGCCCGCGAAGACGCTGGCCGACTGCGCGGAGCACCGCGTGACGTCGATCGCGGGCGTGCCCACGATGTACACGGAGTTCGCGGCGCTCGGCGCCGAGGAGCTGGCGCGCGGGCTCGCGACCGTGCGGATGATGACGTCGGGCGCCGCGCCGCTGCACCCGCGCGTGCTCGCCGCGATCCGCGAGGCCACCGGCCACGACGTCTACGAGGGGTACGGCCTCACCGAGTGCGCCCCCGTGGTCACGTCGACGCTGGTCACGGGCTACCCGAAGCCCGGCTCGGTCGGGCGGCCGCTGCCGGGGATCGAGCTGCGGCTGGTCGACAGCGACGGCGGCGCCGAGGACGTGCCGCTCGACCCGGACGACGTCGACGACGTCTTCGAGTCCGGCGGCGACACCGGGCTCGTGTCGATCCGCGGCGCGAACCTGTTCTCCGGCTACTGGCCCGACGGGTCCCACGGCCCCGACGCCGAGGGCTGGTTCCGCACCGGCGACGTCGGCTACCTCGACTCCGACGGCGACCTGCACCTCGTCGACCGCGCGAACGACCTGATCATCGTCAACGGTTTCAACGTCTACCCGCACGAGGTCGAGGACGTGATCTCGCGGCTCGACGGTGTCGCGGAGGTCGCCGTGGTCGGGGTGGTCGACGAGCGCAGCGGCGAGGCCGTGAAGGCCGTGGTGGTGCCGGCCGAAGGCGCGGCGCTGTCGGAACAGCAGGTGACCGGGCAGTGCGCCGCGCGGCTGGCCGGGTACAAGGTGCCGCACCTCGTGGAGTTCGCGGAGACGCTGCCGCACTCGGCGACGGGCAAGCTGCGGCGGCTGAAGCTGCGCTGAGACTTAGGATTCGGCTGTGCACAAGGTGACGGTGATGAGCCGCGCCGGCTGCCACCTCTGCGAGGTGGCCGAGGCCGACGTCGCGCGGATCTGCGGTGAGCTCGACGTGGCGTGGGAGGTCGCGGACGTCGACAGCGACCCCGAGTGGCGGGCCGAATGGGGCGAGCAGGTGCCGGTGATCCTCATCGACGGCGCGGAACACGGGTACTGGCGGGTCGAGGAAGACCGGTTCCGGCGCGCCCTGTCGGATTGATCCCGGCTCGGTAAGCAAGTCGTAAGGGTTCCCGGCGGTTTCGCGGGCCGGACCCGCCGAAGATGGTGGGGTGAGCGCGTTGAAGGAAGCCCCGTCGGTCGTCAAACCCCCGGAGCCGCGGCGGTTGTCGTTGCCCGTGGCGTCGCTGATCGGGCTGGCCGCCCTGGTCACCGCCCTGGGCGTGGGGCACCTCATCGCCGGTTTCGTCGGTTACAACGCGTCGCCGTTCGTGGCCGTCGCCGACTTCGTGATCGCGCACAGCCCGCACGCCGTGGTCGTGTGGGCGGAGCAGACGCTGGGCACGGCGGACAAGACCGTGCTGAAGATCGGCCTGGCCGTGGTGCTGGTGCTGTTCGCGGTGCTGGCCGGCGCCGTCTCGCGGCGCACGCCCCGCGGCGGGCAGAGCGTCGTGGTCGTGCTCGGCGTCGCGGGCATCGCAGCGGTTTACCAGCGCACGGACGTCGGGCAGCTCGCGTTGCTGGCGCCGGTGGTCGCGCTGGTGGCTTCGGTGCTGGTGTTCACGTGGCTGCACCACTACGCGCTGCCGGTGCCGTCCGCCGGCCCGGCGGAGGGCCCGACGCGGCGGCAGGTGCTCACGCGCGGGCTGGGCGTGGCCGCGGGCGCGGGGGTCGCCGCGGTCGCCGGGCAGGCCATTTCGAGCACGGGCAGCGCCGACCAGTCGCGCGCGGCCGTCGGTCCGCTGGTCGCAGCCCGCAAGGCGCCACCGCTGCCGCCGGACGCCGATTTCCAGAAGCTGGGTTCACCGCCGTTCATCACGCCGAACGCGGACTTCTACCGCATCGACACGGCGTTCGTGGTGCCGCAGGTGCGCACGGACGACTGGAGCTTGAAGATCCACGGCATGGTCGACCGCGAGGTGAGCTTCTCCTACGCCGACATCCGCTCACGCCCGCTGGTGGAACGCGAGGTCACCCTGACCTGCGTCTCCAACGAAGTCGGCGGCGACCTGATCTCGACGGCCAAGTTCATCGGCGTGGACCTCGTGGACCTGCTCGACGCGGCCGGCGTGCAGCCCGGCGCGGAACAGATGTACGCCACCAGCGTCGACGGCTTCACCTGCAGCACCCCGGCACCGGTGGCCCTGGACCCGGCCCGCGGCGCGATGCTGGCGATCGGCATGAACGGCGAACCCCTGCCGGTCGAGCACGGCTTCCCCGCGCGCATCGTCATCCCGGGCCTCTACGGCTACGTGTCGGCGACCAAGTGGGTCACCGACCTCGAATTCGCCCGCTGGGACGCCCGCCAGTCCTACTGGCTCCAGCGCGGCTGGGCCGAACAGGCCCCCATCAAGACCGAATCCCGCATCGACACCGCCACGGCCACCGGCGGCAAGCTGCACGTCGCCGGCACCGCTTGGGCGCAGCACATCGGCATCGCCAAGGTGGAGGTCCGCGTCGACCAGGGGGCGTGGCAGCCGGCCGTGCTGTCGACCGAGGTGAACAAGGACACGTGGCGCATGTGGTGGACGCAGCTACCCGTCTCGGCCGGCAGCCACACCGTCACCGTGCGGGCCACGGACCAGTCGGGCTACACCCAGACGGACCAGGCGGCGGAACCGGTGCCGAACGGCGCGTCGGGCTGGCATTCGGTGGTCGTCAACGCGAGCTGAGCACCGGTCAGCTTCGGCGTGAACGGGCCCGAGCTGACTGGGATCAACCGAACCGGGCTCGGCCGACCAGTTCCTTGAGCTGCCGCAACGCCGGCTCGATCCGAGCCAGGTCAGAACGCCCCTCGTCCCACACCATGACCTCGCCGGCGTCCACTCGGACCGGACGGGGATGCGCCGACAGCCACGTCTGCGCCTCCGGCGTAAGCGCCTCTGCAGGCCCCTCCACGGTGAATCTCCGGTCGAAGTCAGGGTTCCCGGTTCCGGCACCGCCCACGCCGAAGCGCTCGGCCACGACTCCCGCAACACCACGCCGGCGCACGGTCAGCCGGCCTGGCACGCGGTAACCGGCAGCCACGAGTTCACGTCGTTCGAGTTCAGCGAGGTCGTCCGGCACTCCGACTGATCGGGTTCGTCATGTGGAGCGCTGGGCTGATCACCGGCCCGCGACCGCGTTCACCAGTGGCACCAGTTCGGCCAGGTCCGCGACAGCCGGCTCCACGCGCTCGGGCAGGAAGCGGCCGTTTTCCCAGGTTTCGAGCACGCCGGCGACCACGCGGAACGGGCGGCGGTGCTGCTGGACCCACCGCTTCAGCTCCGGGGTGAACGAGCCGGAGGTGTACCAGTCCTGGTCGAAGGTGTCGTCGGGGCCGTCGGCGTGGAGGAGGCCCACGCCGCGGGCGAGGTGGCTGAAGTTGTGGCGCCGGACGGCGAAGAGCTCGTGCGAGGGAAGGGCAGGCGGACGCCGGTGAACTGCTGCCAGAACCGGCGCGCGCGGCCCAGGTTGCCGACGACCTCGCTGTATTCGAAGGAGAGCACGTCGAGGTTGTGCCAGCGCCCGGTGACGGCGTGCCAGGCGCGGCGACGCTCGCCGAATCCGCCGAAGGGGCGGCCGTGGCAGCGGCTCAGCAGGGCCGGTTCGTGTTCGGTGTAGGTCCAGCCGCGGTCGGCCGCGAGTTTCCGGATGGCCGAGCGGCGGGCCCGGTAGCGCTGCCAGCGCCAGCAGGCGTAGCCGATCGCGGCGACAGCGACGATGACGTACCAGATCCAGGTGGTGGCCATGGGCCGTGCGTACCTCCGAAGTCGGGACGAAGCGCAGAGGATCTTGCCCGGCGCGGCCGTCACGCAAGCGCGCATCCGGCCACGGTCACCTGATCGGGCGCCGGGTGTGCGCCGCGTCATGTCGATGACCAGTGACTTTGTGCGTGCGTTCACAAGTGGACTACCGTAGGGAACCGTCCCGCGAAAGCCCGGCATTGAACCGGACGCGAAACGCGGGGTCAAGCGACTCGGCTGAATCGAGAACTGCCTACTTTCGAGGAGTGGACCGGCGTGGTGACACAGAGGGGGAGGCGCAGCGGTGCCGAACCGCCCGCCACACCACCTCGCCGGGCTGCGAAAGGCAGGCGCAGCGCGCCCGACGCCGACAACGCGCCCACCGCGGAGATCCCGGCCGTCGGGTCGGAGAACCTGGACACGGCGGTCCGCGCGAAGCAGATCCCCGAGGCGGCCGTCGCCCGCCTGGCCGTGTACCTGCGGGTGCTCTCGGGCCTCGCGGAGCAGGGCGCGACCACCGTCTCGAGCGAGGAGCTCTCCGCGTCCGCCGGCGTGAACTCGGCGAAGCTGCGCAAGGACCTGTCCTACCTCGGCTCGTACGGCACGCGCGGCGTCGGCTACGAGGTGCAGGTGCTGGTCAGCCAGATCGAACGCATCCTGGGCCTCACGCGCCAGCACCGCGTCGCCGTGGTCGGCATCGGTAACCTCGGTCACGCGCTCGCCAACTACGGCGGCTTCCCCGGCCGCGGGTTTCCCGTCGAGGCGCTGTTCGACCTCGACCCCGACCTCATCGGGGTTCCCGTAGGGGGCCTCCCCGTCTCGCACCTGGACGAAATCCCGCGCGTCTGCTCCGAACGGCAGATTTCCATCGGGATCATCGCCACACCTCCTACCGCTGCGCAGTCCGTGTGCGACAGGCTGGTAGCGGGCGGCGTCCAGTGCATACTGAACTTCGCGCCGGTGGTGCTCCAGGTGCCGGCGCACATCGAGGTCCGGAAGGTCGACCTGGCGGTCGAGCTTCAGATCCTCTCGTTCCACGTGGCTCGCCGTGCCGATGACGCCCTGGCAGTTCAGGGGAATACCGGGTTACCCGACGCCGGCTCGCCGATCGGCAATGGCAACGGCTCGGGTAACGGGCACACGGACGGTGGTCTGGGAATGGTGGTGCGCGGATGAGCGTGTTGGCGGTCGGGCTCTCCCACCGAAGCGCGGAGCTGACCACGCTCGAACGGGCCGCGGTGCCCGCGGAGGCGGTCACCAAGGTGCTGCACGACCTGCAGCAGGCCGAGCACGTGAGCGAGGCCATGCTGGTCTCCACGTGCAACCGCATCGAGGTCTACGCCGTGGTCGAGACGTTCCACGGTGGCGTCAACGACGTCTCCGACGTGCTGGCGCGCCAGGCCGGCATGGAGCCCGCCGAGCTCTACGACAACCTCTACGTGCACTACGCGGGCGCGGCCGTCGAGCACCTGTTCTCCGTCGCGTCGGGCCTCGACTCGATGGTCGTCGGGGAGACGCAGATCCTCGGCCAGGTCCGCTCGTCCTACGCCACCGCGCGGGAAGCCGGCACCGTCGGGCGCACGCTGCACGAGCTGATCCAGACGACGCTGCGCGTCGGCAAGCGCGTGCACTCCGAGACGGGTCTCGACCAGCTCGGCGCGTCCGTGGTGTCCGAGGCGCTCGCCGCCGCCGGTGACCTGAAGGGCAAGCACGCCCTGATCGTCGGCGCCGGTTCGATGGGCGCGCTCACCGCGGCGCAGCTGCGCAAGGCCGGCATCGGCGAGATCACCGTGGCCAACCGCACCGAGGCCAAGGCCGCGCGCCTGGCCGAGAAGACCGTCGACGAGGGGGTGCCCGCGCGCGCCGTGCCGCTGTCGGAGCTGGCCGCCGCCGTGGCGCTGGCCGACGTGGTGGTGTCGTGCACCGGAGCGCAGGACGCGGTGTTCCTGCCCGTGCACGTGCCCGTTCGCGCGGGCCGGCCGCTCGTCGTGTGCGACCTCGGGCTGCCCAAGGACGTCGACCCGGGCGTGGCCGAGCTGGCCGACGTGACCGTGGTCGACCTCGAGACCATCCAGCGCCGCATGCGCGACGCCGGCGCCCCGACCACCGAGCGCCAGACGGCGAAGGCCACCGGCATCGTGCTCGACGAGGTGCGCGACTACCTCGCCGGCCAGCGCAGCGCCGAGGTGACCCCGACCGTGACGGCGCTGCGCCGCCGCGCGGCCGAAGTGGTCGACGGCGAGCTGCTGCGCCTGGACAACCGCCTCCCGGACCTCGATTCGCAGGTCCGCGAAGAAGTCGGTCGCACGGTCCGCCGTGTCGTCGACAAACTGCTCCACGCGCCCACCGTGCGGGTGAAGCAGCTGGCCGCCGAGACGGCCGAAACCGACTACGCCAACGCGCTGCGCGAGCTGTTCTGCCTCGACCCGCAGGCCCCCGCGGCCGTGGCTAGCCCCACCAACCCCATGGCGCGGCCGCCAGAAATCGAGAAGAAGTAGGCAGTGAACAGAGTGATCCGCATCGGGACGCGCGGCAGCAAGCTCGCCGTCGCGCAGACCGAGACCGTGGCCGAGAAGATCCGGGCCACCGGCGCCGAAGTCGAAGTCGTCACCGTCACCACCCCTGGCGACACCTCCAGTGCACCCATCCCGCAGATCGGCGTCGGCGTGTTCACGTCCGCGCTGCGGGAAGCCTTGCTGCGCAAGGAAATCGACGTCATCGTCCACTCCTACAAAGACCTGCCCACGGCGCCGGAGCCCGGCATCGTGCTGGCCGCGGTGCCGCCGCGCGAGGACCCGCGCGACGCGTTGATCGCCCGCGACGGGCTGACGCTGGGCGAGCTCCCGCCGGGCTCGAAGGTCGGCACGGGCGCGCCTCGGCGCACCGCGCAGCTGCGCGCGCTGGGTCTCGGTTTGGAAATCGTGCCGATTCGAGGCAATATCGACACCCGCATGCGCAAGGTCACCGACGGCGAGCTCGATGCCGTGGTGCTCGCGCGTGCCGGTCTGGCCCGGATCGGCCGGGCGGGGGAGATCACCGAGACCCTCGACCCGATCCAGATGCTGCCCGCTCCCGCGCAGGGGGCGCTGGCGGTGGAGTGCCGGGCCGAAGACGTGGACTGCGAGCACCTGCTCACGTCCACACTGGACGACGAGGGCACGCGGGCCGCGGTGACGGCCGAGCGTTCCCTGCTGGCCGCGCTCGAGGCGGGGTGCAGCGCGCCCGTCGGCGCGCTCGCCGAGATCGTCGAGGACCTCGACTCCGAGGGCGCGGTCGTGGAACGGATCTCGCTGCGCGGCACCGCGGCCGTCGAGGGCGAGAACGGCGCGGTCGACATGCTGCGGGCTTCCGCACTCGCCGACTTCGCCGAAGCGGAGCAGCTCGGCCGGACGTTGGCCGCCGAGCTCCTCGACCTGGGGGCCGGCGCGTTGCTGGGCCCCGCCCAGTGACGCCAGCGTCACCGACCCGAACGACCTGCACCACCCACCTGCGGCCGACGACGCATCCGGCCGCCTGACAGGAGAATCGCCAGAGATGACCCCCGCTCGCAAGACCGCTGGGCGCGTCGCCTTCGTGGGCTCGGGCCCCGGTGACGCCGGGCTGCTCACCGTCCGCGCCCAGGAGCTGCTCGCCAAGGCCGAGGTCGTGGTGACCGACCCCGACGTGCCGGCAGCCGTCCTCGCGTTCGCCGCGCCCGGCGCCGAGGTCCGGCCCGCCGTTGGTGAGCCCGCCGACGTGTCGAAGGACCTGACCACCGAGGCCAAGGCCGGGCGGCTCGTGCTGCGCCTGGTCGCCGGCGACCCGCTGACCAGCCCCGCCGTTGTCAACGAGGTGCAGGCCGTGGCCCGCACGTCCGCCGTGTTCGAGGTGATCCCGGGTGTTTCGCCCGGCGCCGCGGTGCCGGCGTACGCGGGCGTCGCGCTCGGTGGCACGCACACCGAGGTCGACGTCCGCGGCGAGGTCGACTGGGCCGCGCTCGCGGCCCTGCCCGGCCCGCTCGTGCTGCACGCCACCTCGGCCCACCTGGCCGAGGCCGCGAGCCAGTTGACGGAGAAGGGCACGCCGGCGAACACGCCGGTGGCCGTGACCGCCAACGGCACCATCAACACCCAGCGCACGCTCGACACCACGCTGGCCACGCTCGCCAACGACGCCGGTGAGCTCGTCGGCCCGCTGATCGTGACCGTCGGCCAGGCCGCCGGGCACCGCTCGAAGCTGTCGTGGTGGGAGTCGCGCGCGCTGTACGGCTGGAAGGTCCTGGTGCCGCGCACCAAGGAGCAGGCCGGTGAGATGGCCGACCGCCTCCGCAGCCACGGCGCGACCTCGCACGAGGTGCCGACGATCTCCGTCGAGCCGCCGCGCAGCCCCGCGCAGATGGAGCGCTCGGTGAAGGGCCTCGTCGACGGCCGCTACCAGTGGATCGTCTTCACCTCCACCAACGCGGTGCGCGCGGTGTGGGAGAAGTTCGAGGAGTTCGGCCTGGACGCCCGCGCGTTCTCCGGCGTGAAGATCGCGTGTGTCGGCGAGTCGACGGCCGCCAAGGTGCGCTCGTTCGGCATCATCCCCGAGCTCGTGCCCGCCGGCGAGCAGTCGTCGGAAGGGCTGCTGGCCGAGTTCCCGCCGTACGACGACGTGCTCGACCCGGTGGACCGCGTGCTGCTGCCGCGCGCCGACATCGCCACCGAAACCCTGTCGGCCGGCCTGCGCGACCGCGGCTGGGAGATCGACGACGTCACGGCCTACCGCACGGTGCGCGCCGCGCCGCCGCCCGCGGAAACCCGCGAGATGATCAAGACCGGCGGCTTCGACGCGGTCTGCTTCACCTCGTCCTCGACCGTGCGCAACCTCGTCGGTATCGCCGGCAAGCCGCACACGCGCACGCTGGTGGCGTGCATCGGCCCGAAGACCGCGGAGACCGCCGTGGAGTTCGGGCTGCGGGTCGACGTGCAGCCCGAGAAGGCCGACGTGCCGCACCTGGTGGACGCGCTGGCCGAACACGCGGCCCGGCTCCGCGCCGAGGGCGCGCTGCCGCCGCCGCGCAAGGCGAAGCGGGCGCGTCGCTCCTGACGCTTTGCTCGTGGGGGAGGGCTCCTTTCCGGACATCCGGAGGGGAGCCCTTCTTCGTTTGAGGACACCTAAGTGTGTGTATAGTGTGTGTATGGCGCGGATGAACGTGTACGTCCCCGACGAGCTGGCTGAGCGGGTGAAGGCGGCGGACCTCAACGTGAGCGCCCTGGTCCAGGCTGCGCTCGCCGACGCGTTGCAACGTCGAGCCACCGACAGCTGGCTCGACAACCTTCCCGCGCCGCGCGGTGTGGTTTCGCACGGTGCCGTGCTGGACGCGATCGATGCCGCCCGCTCCGAGCTGGGCGACTCGGCTGATGGCTGAATCAGCAGCTGAAATCGCGGTCCTGGATGCTTCCGTCGTCGTTGACCTCCTCGCGGGTACCGACTGTGCGAATGCGGCGAGGAAACGCTTGCGTGGCACCGTGCTGCACGCACCCGCGCACCTGGATGCCGAGGTGCTTTCCGCGCTGGGCCGGCTGCAGCGCGCGGGTGAGTTGAGCGTTGCCGAGGTCGAGACCGGGCTGGGTGCGCTGACCGCGCTTCCGCTCACGCGGCATTCGGTTGCCGAGCTCGCAGCCGGAGCGTGGGCCCGGCGCGCTGACCTCCGGCTGACTGATGCCCTGTACATCGAGCTGGCCGCGCGCTTGAAAACCAAGGTGCTGACCACTGACCGCCGGCTCGCGCGAGCGAGTGCACTCGCCGAAGAAGTCGGCTGAGTGCAGGAGTTCCGTCGACGCGCTGGCCGGACACGCGGCCCGGCTCCGCGCCGAGGGCGCGCTGCCGCCGCCGCGCAAGGCGAAGCGGGCGCGTCGCTCCTGACGCTTCCCGGTCACGGAGGCCCTTTCCCGCATCGCCGGGAAAGGGCCTCCGGTGTTTTGGCCGAGAGCCGGGTGCCGTGGAATCGGGAACCCCTCCCGGTTTCCGTTTCCCGACACCGTGTCAGAACACGGTTTTCGCGAGGGCGCGCGAATTCACCCGCAGCCCGCCGGAGTACCGTGGACGGGGTGTTCCCCGAGCATCGACCCCGCAGGCTCCGTACCACGCCGGCCATGCGCAGGCTGGTCGGTGAGACCACGCTGCGCCCGCGTCAGCTGATCCTCCCCATGTTCGTGGCGGAGGGCATCGACGCGCCTCGGCCGATCCAGAGCATGCCGGGGGTCGTGCAGCACACGCGGGACACGCTGCGCAAAGCCGCGGTCGACGCCGTGAACGCGGGCGTGGGCGGGCTCATGCTGTTCGGCATCCCCGCGACGCGCGACG
Source organism: Amycolatopsis sp. NPDC051903 (assembly GCF_044452505.1). Classification (NCBI taxonomy): domain Bacteria; kingdom Bacillati; phylum Actinomycetota; class Actinomycetes; order Pseudonocardiales; family Pseudonocardiaceae; genus Amycolatopsis; species Amycolatopsis sp. NPDC051903. Next base: position 259,642 of record NZ_JBITBT010000001.1, read on the forward strand.
CCGAGGGGTCCGGTGCCGTCGACGAGCACGGGATCCTCAACGTCGCCCTGCGCGACCTGCGCGCCGAACTCGGCGACTCGACCGTGCTGATGGCCGACACGTGCCTCGACGAGTTCACCGACCACGGCCACTGCGGTGTGCTCGACGCGGACGGCGCCGTGGACAACGACGCGACCCTGCGCGTGTACGCGGACATGGCCGTGGCGCAGGCGGAAGCGGGCGCGCACGTGCTCGGGCCGAGCGGCATGATGGACGGCCAGGTCGGCGTCATCCGCCGCGCGCTCGACGAGGTGGGCCACAGCGACAAGGCGATCCTGGCGTACTCGGCCAAGTACGCGAGCGCTTTCTACGGCCCCTTCCGCGAAGCCGTCGACTCCCAGCTCAAGGGCGACCGCAAGACGTACCAGCAGGATTTGGGCAACGCCCGCGAAGCCCTGCGCGAGATCGAACTCGACCTCGGCGAAGGCGCCGACATGATCATGGTCAAGCCGGCTCTGTCCTATTTGGACGTCATCAAGGCCGCCGCCGACATCTCCCCGGTTCCGGTCGCGGCCTACAACATCTCGGGCGAGTACGCGATGGTCGAAGCCGCGGCGGCGAACGGCTGGCTCGACCGCGAGCGCACGGTGCTCGAGGTGCTCACCTCGATCCGCCGCGCCGGGGCGGACCTGATCCTCACGTACTGGGCCACCGAAGCCGCCGCCTGGCTCGACTGACGCGGGCGGCTTGGGTGGTGCCAGCAGCTCGGCCGATGTGGCACTGATTCACTGCGAGCCTGAGCGGGGCTCGCCTCGGTTGTCCACAACTCGCCTGCCCTGTGTACAACTTCGCGGTGCAGCCGTTCTCGTCGGTGGTGGCCGGTAAGATGGATCCAGGGCGGTCCCCGGGAGTGGTGGGGTGTGTTCCGGGTGGGATGCCGGGGCAGGGTGCGGCGTCTGCCGCCGGGCCGCCGAGTCGGCTGAGCTAGAGTCGGCAGGTGGCCGAGAAGGACGACAACAGCACGGAACCCGCGGGGCTGACCAGCGGCAAAACGCCGGATCTCGCGCCGCCGGACGCTGGCGCCGGAGAGCCGGAGACCGCGGCGCAGGGCGGCGAATCGGCCGAGGCCGCCGAGGTCCCGAAGCCGGAGCCGGAACAAGCGGAGCCGCCGAAGCAAGAGCAACCGGAGCCGCAGCAGGTGGGCGACTTTCCCAAAGCCCCGCCGATCTCCGGTTTCCCCAAAGCCGGCGTTGATCCTGTCGCCGTGGACACGACGGCGGATCGTCCGAAGCCGCCCGGGTCCATCCAGGCCGCGTTCATCCTCACCATCGGCGCGTCGGTGGTGCTGTTGCTGGGGCAGGTCGTCTTCATCTTGTTCAAGCAGCAGCTCGTGGACCAGGCCGTGAAGGCCGTCCCCGCGGGGCGGAAGGTCGACGTGGCGCAGGTCGAGTCCAACGCGAACACGCTGGTGTGGGCGTTGTTCGTCGGGGCGCTCTGCTACGGGGCGATCATGGTGCTGTTCGCGTACAAGGCCCGCGAGGGCACGCGGTCGGCGCGCACGGTGGTGACGTTGCTGGCTGTGCTCGGCCTCGTGTTCCAGCTGGGCATCGTGCGCAGCATCTTCTCGGTGGTCTCGTCGCTGCTGTTGGTGATCGTGGTGATCCTGCTGTACCTGCCGAGCACGCGGGACTTCTTCCCCAAGGTCGGCAAGAAGCTCTGATGGACCGCACGTTCTACTCCGAACCCGGCGTCGGCTGGGTGGCGCTCGTGTGGGGGCCGCTGTTCGCCGCCCTGGGGGCGGTGGCGGAGCTGGTGACGGGCGGGCCCGTGCACTGGGTCCCGTGGCTGATGGTCGCGTTCGCGTTGTGCGTGCTGACGATCCCGTGGGTGTACGCGCGGCGGCGTTTCCTCTCGCTGGCCGTCACGACCGAGGGGCTGCGCCAAGGCCGTGAACGCATCGAAGCGGACAAGATCGCGGACGTCACCGACGTCGGCCCGCCCGTCGGCGCGCGGGTGCTCGGCGGCGGCTGGAGCGTGCCGAACAAGTACGACGAGCTGCCCGTGAAGCTCGCCGACGGCACGGTCGTCCTCGCGTGGGCCCGCGACGTCGAAGCCCTCAAAGCCGCGCTCGCCCGGCTCGTCGAATCCAACCGGAAGTGAGAGGCTGAACCCGTGATCGACCTTCCCCAGCCGACCGGTGCGGAGCTGTGGCCCGAGGAACAGGCCAAGGCGCGGCTCAACCAGCCGTGGCGGGCGCTCGTGGCGCTCGGCGAAGTGGTCGTGGCCGCGCTCGCGCTGTGGGTGGCGTTCGCGCTGTGGCACGCGGGGGTCGTCACGGTCGTCACCACCGCCGGCGACGGCGCGCAGCTCACGTCGCAGCGCTACTTCGGCGGGCACCTCGCGGGCGCTCTCGGCCTCGGTACGGTGACCGCGGTGCTCGTGGTGGACGCGGTTCGTCAGCTCCTGCTCGCGGTGCGTGCGCGCCACCGTACGAGGAAGCGCTGACTTCGCAAGTCGGACGGCCACATCCACAGCTGGTCCACAGGGAACCAACAGCTGACTGCTAACCAGCCCCAGCAATCTTGCGGCCATGACGCGGCTGCGTACCCGGACATGGGTCATCAACGGGGTGCTGGTCGTACTGCTCGGCGGTACGGCTTTCGGGATCTACCAAGCTTTCACGCCGGGAGGCAACACCGCACAGGCGCAGACGCGCACCACTCCGGTGCGCCGCGCCGACGTGACCGAGACGGTCTCCGCGGCGGGCACCCTCACGAGCGGCTACACCGGCGCCGCGAACTTCGCGACCTCGGGCAAGGTCACGAGCATCGACGTGAAGGTCGGCGACGTCGTGAGCGCCGGCCAGAAACTCGCGACGGTCGACTCCACCCAGGCGGAGAAACAACTCCAGGTCGCCAAGGACAACCTCACCGTGGCCGAGGACAACCTCGCCGACGGTGAGGACGCCTCGACCACGCCCACCCAGGGGCAGGGCCAAGGCCAGGGCCAGGGCCAGACGGCGCAGCAACAGCAGGAATCCACGACCTCCCTGCAGGCCAAAGTGGACCAGGCGCAGCTCGACGTCGACACCGCGCAGGCCGCCGTCGACGCGACGGTGCTCACCGCGCCCGGCGCCGGCACCGTGACCGCCATCAACGGCACCGTCGGCCAGCAAGCCGGCAGCGGCGGGTCCGGCAGTTCCGGCAGCAGCTCGGCGAGCTCCGGCTCCGGCTCCGGCGGCAACGGCAACGGCGGCAACGGCCAGAACGCGTCGAGCAGCTCCGGCAGCAGCTCGTCGTCCGCCGGCGGCTTCATCCAGATCACGGACATGTCGAACCTGGTCGTCGACACGTCGGTCGCCGAGATCGACGTGAGCAAGGTGAAGGCGGGCCAGAAGGCCACCGTCACGCTCAACGCGTCGCCCGACAGCCCGATCCAGGCCACCGTCTCGAAGGTCGACCTCACGCCGACCAGTAGCGGCAGCGTCGTCTCCTACGGCGCGCAGCTCGCGCTCACCAACCCGCCGACGGGGCTGCGGCCCGGGCAGTCGGCGAGCGTGGTGATCACCGTCGCCGAGGCCGACAACGTGCTGAGCGTGCCCGCGGCCGCGGTGACCACGACGGGCACCACCAACGTCGTCACGGTCCAGCAGAACGGCCAGAACGTGCCGCGCCAGGTGGAGATCGGTGTGCGCGGCGAGTCCACTGTGGAGATCAAGTCCGGTCTCGACGAGGGTGACAGCGTGGTCCTCACGGCCGCGTCGCCGACGGCCACCACGAGCGGCGGAAACGGCCAGCGCACCGGCGGGCTCGGGGGCTTCGGCGGCACCGGCGGCAACGGCGGCAACGGCGGTGGCTTCCGGGGCGGTCAGGCGGGCGGCTTCGGCGGCGGCGGTGGCCGCGGATGAAGCCCGTGATCGCGGTCTCCGGACTGCGCAAGACCTACGGCGCCGGCGAGACGGCCGTGCACGCGCTGCGCGGCGTCGACCTGGTCGTGCGGCCGGGGGAGTACGTGGCCATCATGGGTGCGTCCGGCTCCGGCAAATCGACGCTGCTGAACATGCTGGGCTGCCTCGACGTGCCGACCTCGGGCAAGTACCTGCTCGACGGGTTCAGCGTCGCCGACCTCAACGAGCGCCAGCTCGCGTTGCTGCGCAACCGCAAGATCGGCTTCATCTTCCAGTCGTTCAACCTCGTGCCCCGCACGAGCGCGCTGTCCAATGTGGAGCTTCCGCTCGTCTACAGCGGACTGCGCCGGTCCGCGCGCCGCAAGCGGGCGCTGGCCGCGCTGGAGATGGTGGGCCTCACGGAACGCGCGAAGCACCTGCCGAGCGAGCTTTCGGGCGGGCAGCAGCAGCGCGTCGCCGTGGCGCGGGCGCTGGTGACCGGGCCCGCGCTGCTGCTCGCCGACGAGCCCACCGGCAACCTCGACCGCGCCAGCACGGACGACGTGCTCGGCGTGTTCGACCGCCTCAACGCGCAGGGCCGCACGATCGTCGTGATCACGCACGAGGACGAGGTCGCCGAGCACGCGCACCGCGTGGTGCGGGTCAGCGACGGGCGGATCGTGTCCGACGAGCTCAACCGCAGCGTCGGAGTGGTCGCGTGAACCCGTTCGAGGTGCTGCGCTTCGCCGTGCGCGGCCTGACCGCCAACAAGCTGCGCTCGACGCTCACCACGCTCGGCATCACCATCGGTGTCGCGTCGGTGATCCTGCTCGTGGCGGTCGGCAACGGCGCGTCGGCGGCGATCGCGGCGAGCATCCAGGGGCTGGGCACGGACGTCGTCAACGTGTCGCCGGCCCGCGGTGGCGGGCAGGGCAGCGAGGCGCGACCGTTGACGGTGCAGGACGCCCACGCGCTCGTCGACCCGGTGGGCGCGCCGGACGTGAAGGCCGCGTCGCCGGTCGTGAACACCAGCGCGACGGCCACCTACGGCCAGACGTCGTACGACATCTCGAGCGTCGCGGGCACCGAGCCGGCGTACTTCACCACCACGAACCGCCAGATCGCCAACGGCGCGCTGTTCACCGCCGAAGACGTGACGCAGGCGCGCAAGGTCGTGGTGCTCGGGCCGACGACCGCGCAGTCGCTGTTCGGCACGGCCGACCCGGTCGGCAAGAACGTGCTGCTCAACAGCATCCAGTTCACGGTGATCGGCGTGCTGCAGGCCAAGGGCAGCACCGGGTTGCAGAACGCGGACGACGTCGCCATCGCGCCGATCAGCGCGGTGCAGAACTCCCTGGCCGGCTACGGCAACCTCAGCCAGATCGCCGTGCAGGCCACCTCCGCCGACTCCGTGTCGCTCGCGCAGGCCGAGATCACCGCGATCCTCAACGCGCGCCACGGCATCCGGCTCGGCGGCACACCCGACTACCAGATCCAGAACTCCGAGCAGCTGCTGGCCACGCGGACGTCGGCGACGCAGACGTTCACCGTCCTGCTCGGCGCGGTCGCTGCGATTTCCCTGCTGGTGGGCGGGATCGGCGTCACGAACATCATGCTCGTGACGGTGACCGAGCGGATCCGCGAGATCGGCATCCGCAAGGCGATCGGCGCGCCGCGTTCGGCGATCCTCGGGCAGTTCCTCGCGGAGGCGACGATCCTGAGCCTCTTCGGCGGTTTGCTCGGCGTGGTGATCGGCATCGTCGGCAGCCAGTTCAGCTTCGCGGGCATCACCCCGGTGGTGGTGCCGTCGTCGATCGTGCTCGCCTTCGCGGTGTCGGCGCTGATCGGTCTCTTCTTCGGCAGTTTCCCGGCGAACCGCGCGTCGCGGCTGCGCCCCATCGACGCCCTCCGGCACGAGTAGGAGCTCGCAGATGTCTTCGTCCACCCAGGCGCGGGGTGCCGCGCCGACCCCCGATGACGCCGGCGAGCCGACGACGGAGTTCCTGCCGGTGACGGCCGAGCTCTCGCCGGAGGAGATCGTTGCGACCCCCGCCGTCGAGGGCGACCTGAACCAGGAGATGAAGCGCGTCGCCAAGCCGTTCGGCAAACCGACGGTGATCCTGGCCGGCGTGCTCGTGATCGCCCTGTCCTTCGCCGGCGGCGCCTGGACGCACGCGGCGTTCGGCTCCGGTTCTGGCGGCGGCGCCGCGGCTCGCACGGGCGGCCAGTCCGGCGGCGCCCGCGGCGGCTTCGGCGGGTTCGGCGGTCAGCAGGGCTCCGGCCAGCAGGGCGCGGGCCAGGGTTCCGGCCAGCAGGGCGGTTTCGCCGGCGCCCGCGGCGGCGGCCGCGGCACCGTCGGCACGGTCGAGAAGGTCGACGGCTCCACCGTCACCCTGAAAACGGTGCAGGGCACCGAGGTCACCGTGTCCACTTCGGACTCCACCACCGTCGGCCTCACCCAGCCCGGCAAGCTCTCCGACCTCAAACCGGGCGCGACGGTGACCGTCCAGGGCCGCCCGGGTTCGGACGGGAACGTGACCGCGCAGGCGATCGTGGAGCAGCCCGCGCGTTAGGCCGCCGCCGCGGCCAGCGCGGGTTTCAGCGGCGCCAGCGCCGAGCGCAGCAGGTCCGGCAGCGAGCCGGAGACCACGACGAAACCCGCGCTGCCCGTCGGCTGTGCCCAGTGCTCGAGGGTGACCCGGACGGCGGCCGCGACGGCGGCGGCGAGGACGCGGGCCGTCGTGGGGTCCGGGATCCGGGGTGTCAGCGCGGCGGCCAGTGGGGGTTCCAGGGCGGTCGCGGTGCGGGCGTAAGCGGAGCGCAGCGCGGGGCTCGTCGTGATGAGCAGCAGGGTGTCCCGCGCGGGGGCGGTGTACTCGGTGACCACGGCGTCGAGCACCGCGTCGGCGAGAGGGGCCGACGCCGCCCGGACCGCCGCGGCGACGCGTTCTTCGCGCTCCGCGGTCACGGCGAAGACGATCGCGTCCTCCCGGCTCGGGAAGTAGTTGTTGTACGTCCGCGGTGAGACGCCCGCGGCTTCCGCGATGTCGTCGACGCGCACGTTGTCCGGACCGCGCTCCACGGCCAGGCGCAGCGCCGCCTCGCTCAACGCGGCGCGGGTCGCTTGCTTCTTCCGTTCACGCAGACCGCTCACGGCACCATCGTGCCAACAAAACTGCGCACACGCAAACTTGCGCGCACGCAATATTTGGCGCTAGCCTCGCCGCCATGAGAGCGAAAGGCATGGCCTACGACACCGGGTTCACCACCGATGGCGGCACGTCCTGGGACGACTTCGATCCCGCCGTCGTCGCGCGAGAACTCGCGATCATCCGCGACGACCTGCACTGCACCGCCGTCCAGCTCACCGGCGGCGATCCCGAACGGCTGGAGCTCGCCGCGCGGGCCGCGGCCGCGCTGGGGCTGGAGGTGTGGTTCTCGCCGTACCCGCTGGACCGCGGTCCCGACGAGCTGCGCGAGCTGTTCCTCGACTGCGCCGAACGCGCCGAGCGGATCCGCCGCACCGGGGCGGAAGTCGTGCTCGTCGCGGGCGTCGAGCTGTCCGTGATGAACCCGGGCTTCGCCGACGGCGACACGCTGGAGCAGCGCCTCGGCTGGCTCCTCGGCGAGCCGGCCGAACGACCCGCCCGGCTCGCCACGGTCAGCACCAGGCTCAACGACTTCTTCCGCGACACCGTCCCGGCGCTGCGTGCGGTCTTCGGCGGCCAGCTCACCTACGCCGCCATCCAGTTCGAGCGCGTCGACTGGGACCTGTTCGACTTCGTGACGCTGGAGCTCATCCGCTCGGCCGCCGTCGCCGACCGCTTCCGCGACGGCGTGCGCACCCTCGTCGAAACCCACGCCAAACCCGTCGCGATCACCGGCTTCGGCACCGCCACCTGGCGCGGTTCAGGTGACGTCGCGCCGCGCAGCATGGAAATCGTCGAGAACGACGAGCACGGCCGGCCGATCCGGCTCACCGGCGTGTACGAGCGCGACGAACCCGGGCAGGCCCGGTACCTCGGGGAACTGCTGGAGATCTTCGCCGAGGAGGGCGTCGACAGCGCGTTCGTGTTCCTCTTCGCGCTGCACACGCACCCGCACCGCCCCGACGGTGACCCGCGCGACGACCTCGACCTGGCGGGCGGCGGCATCGTCAAGGTGCTGGAAGGGAAGAACGGCACGACCTACCCGGATCTGCCGTGGGAACCGAAGGTCGCGTTCGCCACGGTGGCCGAGTGCTACGGCGCTAGCGCAGGCCCTCGTTGAGCGCGATGATCGCGACGTTCAGCGCGGTCGCGTAGGCGATCCAGAAGAAGTACGGCAGCAGCAGCACCGCGGCCGGGCGGGAGCGGCGGTAGAACAGCCCGATCGTCATCAGCACCGTGAAGTCGAGCAGCACGATCGCCACCACCGCCAGCCGCGTGGAGCCGCCGGCGAAGAACAGCGCGGTCCAGAGCAGGTTGAACAGCAGGCTGACGCCGTACATCGCGAAGCCCTGGGTTTCGCCGTCGGTGCGCCAGTAGACCCAGCCCGCGAACGCGAGCAGCACGTACAGCAGTGTCCACACGGGACCGAACACCGACGCGGGCGGCGCCCAGCCCGGCAGCACCAGCCGGGAGTACGTCTCCGGCGCGGCCGTCGCCGCCAGCGAACCCACCACGGCGACGACCGCGACGAGCGCGAAGAACACCACGAGCACCACCCAGGGATTGCGCCTGTGCGTGGGGCTCGTCACGTTCCCCTCCCGTCTCGCGCCGGTCACCCGCTGCGTCATCCTAGGAGGCTCGCCGCCCTCGCGCCCGGTGTCGGCGTGGCGGGGGTCGGCGGCCGAGCGGGAGGATTTGCGAGACTGGAGGGGTGAGCACTGGCACCGAGCAGTCCAAGGTTTGGTTCGAACGCGCGAAGGCGGCCGTCCCGGGCGGGGTGAACTCGCCGGTGCGGGCGTTCAACTCGGTCGGCGGCACCCCGCGTTTCATGGTTCGCGGCGAGGGTCCCCACCTGTGGGACGCCGACGGCAACCGCTACGTCGACCTCGTCTCGTCCTGGGGCCCGATGATCCTCGGGCACGCGCACCCGCAGGTGGTCGAGGCCGCGCGCGCGGCCGCCGCCAGCGGGCTCTCGTTCGGCACGCCGACGATCGGCGAGGTCGAGCTCGCCGAGGAGATCATCGGCCGCGTCGAGCCCGTCGAGCAGGTGCGGCTCGTGAACTCCGGCACCGAGGCGACGATGAGCGCCATCCGGCTCGCCCGCGGGCTCACCGGCCGCGCGAAGATCATCAAGTTCGCCGGGTGTTACCACGGTCACGTCGACGCGCTGCTGGCGCAGGCCGGCTCGGGCGTCGCGACGCTCGGGCTGCCGACTTCGCCCGGCGTCACCGGCGCGCAGGCCGCCGACACGCTGGTGCTGCCCTACAACGACCTCGACGCCGTGCGGAAGTCCTTTGTGGAGAACGAGGGCCAGATCGCCGCGGTGATCACCGAGGCGGCCGCGGGCAACATGGGCGCCATCGCCCCCGACGACGGGTTCAACGCCGGCCTGCGCGACCTCGCGCACGAGCACGGCGCGCTGCTGATCATGGACGAGGTCATGACGGGCTTCCGCGTCTCGCGCGCGGGCTGGTACGGCCTCGAAGGCGTCGCCGGCGACCTGTACACGTTCGGCAAGGTCATGTCCGGCGGGCTCCCGGCCGCGGCGTTCGGCGGGCGCGCCGACGTGATGGCCCGGCTTGCTCCGGGCGGGCCGGTCTACCAGGCCGGCACGCTGTCCGGGAACCCCGTCGCCGTCGCCGCGGGCCTCACTTCGCTGCGCTTGGCCGACGACGCCGTGTACGCGGCGCTGAACGCCAACGCGAAGCGGCTCGGCGACCTGTTCGACTCGGCCCTGGCCGAGGCCGGCGTCGCGCACAACGTGCAGTACGCGGGCAACCTCGTGAGCGTGTTCTTCGGCTCCGGCGCGGTCCGCGACTACGCGGGCGCGCAGGCCACCGAAACCTGGCGCTTCCCCGCGTTCTTCCACGCTTTGCTCGACGCCGGCGTGTACGGCCCGCCGAGCCCGTACGAAGCGTGGTTCGTGAACGCCGCGATGGACGACGAAGCGTTCGGCGTGATCGAGGCCGCGGTACCGGCCGCGGCGCGCGCGGCCGCCGAGGCGGTCCGGCCGTGACCACCGTCGTCCACCTCCTGCGCCACGGCGAAGTCCACAACCCGGACAAGATCCTCTACGGCCGGCTGCCGAACTTCCGGCTGTCGGACCGCGGGCAGCGCCAGGCGCTCACCGTGGCGGAAGCCGTGGCGGGCCACGACCTCGCGTACGTGGTCGCGTCGCCGCTGCAGCGCGCCCAGGAGACCGCGGCGCCGATCGCCGCGGCCCACCGGCTCGACATCGCGACCGACGACGGCCTGATCGAAGCCGGCAACGTGTTCGAAGGCCAGCGCGTGGCCGTCGGCGACGGCGCGCTGCGCCAGCCCAAGGCGTGGCCGCACCTGCTGAACCCGTTCCGGCCGTCGTGGGGCGAGCCGTACGTGGAGATCGCGCACCGGATGCTCGGCGCGGTCCACCGGGCGCGCGAGAAGGCCGAGGGGCGCGAGGCGCTGTGCGTTTCGCACCAGCTGCCGATCTGGACGCTGCGCCGGTTCGTCGAGGCCAAGCGCCTGTGGCACGACCCTCGGCACCGGCAGTGCTCACTCGCGTCGCTGACCAGCCTGGTCTTCGACGGCGAGGCGCTCGTGGAGATCGTCTACAGCGAACCCGCGGGCACGACGGACCCGAAGGTGACAGGCGCGTGAAACGACTTCTCGGTGCGGTGCTGGCGGCGGCGTTGCTGGTGGCGGGGTGCTCGACGGGCAAGGACGCGGTCGTCGAAGGCGGCACGTTCAGCTTCGTCTCGCCGGGCGGCAAGGTCGACATCACCTACCCGGAGGCGCAGCGCCAGAACGCACCCGTCCTGGCCGGCGACGACCTCATGCACGAGGGCAAGCAGCTGTCCATCGCCGACTTCCCCGGCAAGGTCGTGGTGATCAACCTGTGGGGCCAGTGGTGCGGCCCGTGCCGCGCCGAAGCGCCGGAACTGGAGAAGGCCGGCCAGGAGATGGCGCCGCTCGGCGGCCAGATCGTCGGCCTCGACCTCCGCGACCCCGAGCGCGACGCCGCCCAGGACTTCATCCGCGACCGCAACATCACCTACCCGTCCATCTGGGACCCGACGGGCCGCGTGCTGCTGCAGCTGCAGGGCTACCCCCGCAACCTCATCCCGTCGACCATCGTGCTCGACAAGAAGCACCGCGTCGCCGCGGTCTTCCTGCGGCAGGTGCTGGCGTCGGACCTGATGCCGACGGTGCAGCGGCTGGCGGCGGAGAAGTAGCGGGTCAGCAGAGGCCGGGGTTTTCGTCGGTCAGCGTGCGGACGGCTTTCTCCACCGCGGGCGCGAGCGCTTTCGGCCCCGGGGCGGTGAACTCACCGCTCATGTCGAAGGTGATGGTGGTGACGACGTTGCCGCAGAGTTCCCGGGCGACACCGTGGTTGTCGTAGCTGAGCCAGTAGCCCGGGTGGTGGAGCCCCTCCTCGTGGATTTGGCCGTGTTCGCCATCGGAACTTCGAGATCGGGCAAGGGCTTCGCCTGCAGCGTTGTGCGCTGACTCGGATTCAGTGGCCACTGAGAGTGCGTAGGCCAATGCGATTGCGCCGTTCGCCCCACTTATGTTGGCGGCGTATCGGCGGGTACAGCGATTGCCGAGGTCAGAGTGCTCACTGACTGGAGGTTGTTCGTTGATGGGACCGAATAACGCGGAGTAGAGCGGGCCGATCATGTCGTTTACTCCGCCGGCGTCCCCGATACCGGCCAAGTCCGCAGCGGTGTTCTTGTCCAGGACCTGACAAGCGTCGGGCGGTGAGGTGGCGATCGTGCCCTCCCAGAGCCACGGCCGGTCCGTCGCGAACAACAACACCACCACCAGCGCCAGCACCGGCACCACCCGCGCCGGCGCGACGGCCCAGCCGCGCCGCGCCACCGCCGTGGGGGAGCCGCGGCTGATGCTGTGGTCGCGGATGGCGTCGAGCCCTGCCGAGAACCGGGCGCGCCGCGAAGTCCACGACGCGCTCGGCGCGGGCAGCGGCAGCCGCCGGCGGTCACCGCGGTGCAGAGCGACCGTGCGGCCGAACAGGCCCGCGCGCGTCTCCACCGCGAGCACCGCCGGCCACGGCACGGCGGAGGACCGCAGCAGCGACACGCGAATCCCGTGGTCCTCCAGCCGCACGCGGCCCAGGAAAGCGACGGCCGTCCGCACCACCGCGGCCAGCACGACCACCAGCCCCAGCGCCACCAACGACCACAACCGCCCCGACGAAAAGCCCGCCAGCCCGGCCCACACCAGCGCGCCGCCGGCCAGCGCGACCGGGACCGTCAGTGCCAGCGCGCCCCGGTCCGGCTTCAGCTCGACCGCCGGCACCGGCTCGGCGGACCGCACCCGGCGCGCCGACGTACCCGGCCGGCGGGCGGCGACGACGAACTCGCCCTGCCCGCCGATCAGCCACCAGCAGGGCGTCTGCGCCGGGTTGGCTTCGCGGACGGTGTCGAAGACGTAGTAGTAGAGCTCGTCGAGGGTGATGCGCTGGTCGAGGTCGTCGTCGGCTTCGCCGGTGTCGAGGCCGCGGGTCAAGGCTTCGGTGAAGACGGAGGCCGACGCGGCGGGCGCGTCCGAACGCAACGTGGTGCCCTCGAAGGCGTACTCGATCGCCGTGGTCGCCGTGATGATCGCGAGGCCGCGGCCGGAGAAGTTCTCCTGCACGAGCACGGTGTCGCCGGCCTTCGCGAACATCCCGCGGCCGAACGCGCCGCTGTAGCAGCAGTCCAGGACCAGCAGGACGTGGCGCGACCGGCACGCGCGGATCCACCGGTTCAGCTCGGCCGCGGACACCGCGGTGCCGTCGAGGTCGTCGAGCCGGGTGTCGGTGCCCGCGAGGTACAGCTCGCCCGCGACGTCCTTCACGCCGTGGCCCGAGAAGTACACGAGCAGCACGTCGTCGGGCGCGCGGTTCGCGAAGAACGCCCGCAGCGTCGACCTCAGCTCCGCGGCCGTGCGGTCGACGAGCCGGTCGACCCCGTACGCCCCGACTTGCGGGTCGGCCAGCACGCGGGCCAGCCCGTCGACGTCCGGTCCGGGCGCGCGCAGCCGGCTCAGCGCGGGATCGGTGTGGGTGCCGGTCCCGGCGAGCAGCGCCGCGCGGGTCACGGCTTCGGCCGGCCGTGCCGATCGACGATCACGGCCACCAGTCTGTCGATCTGGTCGCTGGTGGCGCCGCTGATCTCCAGCTTGTCGCCGTCCACCTCGAACACGACCTTGCGCGACGCCTCGAGCGCGACCCAGCGCCGGACCACCTCGACCACGGCACCGAGCGCTTTGCGCGACACCGCCACCGTCACCGACAGCACGCCGAGCAGCCCGCTCACGCCCTTGCTGCCCTCGGGCGCCGGCCCGCCGTCCGGGACCCCGATCGCGGTGTCGGGGAGCTCGCGCAGCGCCCGGCCGAGTTCGGCCGCGTGCTCGTCGCGCTCCTCGGCGTCGAGCTCCGGGCCTTCCGACGCCACGGTCAGCAGCACGGAGACGGTCGGCATGGTGGGCGCTCCTCCCCAGAAGACGGCACGCAAGATCGGCCCGACGCTACCGGGATCACCCGGGCGGGGCAGGCCGATCGGCGACAACCACACGGAAAGCCCAGGCGGGACGAAGGTCCCGCTGCGGTGTGGCGTAGGTCCTGTGAGCTGCCCCCGCCCGTCTCACGCGAAGCTCACTGCCTACTCTCAAGTGCGTGAACTCCGTGTCCGAGCTGGCGATCTCCGGACCGCTGCTGCTCGCCGCGGGCGTGGCGCTGCTGGCCGGCGCGATCTCGTTCGCGTCGCCGTGCGTGGTGCCGCTCGTGCCCGGGTACCTCGCTTACCTCGCGGCGCTGGTGGGTGCCGACGCCCCGGCGGTGCGCGCCGGCGAGGAACGCAAGAAGGGCCGCTACGCCGTGCTCGGCGCCGCGGGCCTGTTCGTGCTCGGGTTCACCGTGGTGTTCGTCGCGACGCTCGGCACGCTCGTCTGGCTCGCCGACACCCTCCTGATCAACCAGGACCTCCTGCAGCGCGTCGGCGGAGTGCTCACGATCGCGATGGCGCTCGTGTTCCTCGGCTGGATCCCGGGCCTGCAACGCGAGTTCCGCTCGCACCACGTCCCCGGCGGCGGCATCTGGGGCGCGCCGCTGCTCGGCGCCGTCTTCGGGCTCGGCTGGACGCCCTGCATCGGCCCGACGCTCTCGGCCGTCACGAGCCTCGCGAGCGCGACCGGCGGCGCCGCCGCGCGCGGCTACCTGCTGGTGCTCATCTACTGCGTGGGCCTCGGCCTGCCGTTCCTGCTGATCGCGCTCGGCGCCCGCTGGGCGGTGCGCGCCACCGACTGGCTGCGCCGCAACGGCCGCCGCGTGCAGCTGATCGGCGGCGGGCTGCTCCTGGTCGTCGGCATCCTGCTCGTCACCGGACTCTGGGGAGACGTCATGGGCTGGCTCCGCAACTCCGTCGCCTCGAACCTGGTGCTGCCACTGTGACGACCACCGAAGCACCCCCGGCCAACCCCCAGCGCCCCTACAAGCCGTCGGCGGGCAAGCAGCTGCTCGCGTTCCTGCGCAACACCTGGCGCGGCCTCACGTCGATGCGCACCGCGCTGATCCTGCTGTTCCTGCTGGCGCTCGCCGCGCTGCCCGGCGCCCTGCTGCCGCAGAACCGCCTCAACGCCGCCAAGGTCGACGAGTACATCTCGAGCCACGGCTGGTGGGGTTCCCTCCTCGACAAGCTGCAGTTCTACGACGTCTACTCCAGCGTCTGGTTCTCCGCGATCTACCTGCTGCTGATGATCTCGCTGGTCGGCTGCCTCACGCCCCGCAGCTGGGACTACGTCAAGCAGATGCGCGCGCGGCCGGTGCTGACCCCGCGCAACCTCGCGCGCATGCCGCACCACCGCATCGCCCGCACCTCGCGCCCCGTCGAGGCCGTGCGCGAGGACGTGCTCAAGCAGCTGTCCGGCTGGCGCAAAGTCGAACGCGAAGAGGACAACGGCGGCTTCAGCGTCTCCGCCGAACGCGGCTACCTGCGCGAGACGGGCAACCTGCTCTTCCACTTCGGCATGCTCGGCCTGATCATCTTCTTCGCCCTCGGCAAGCTCTACAGCTACGAGGGCCAGGTGATCGTGCAGGCCGACGGCAGCCAGTTCTGCAACTCCGGCATCTACAACTACGACTCGTTCGAAGCCGGCCTGCGCATCGACGGCACGAAACTGGACCCGTTCTGCGTGAAGGTCAACGACTTCACCGCGCACTACACGCCCGCAGGCGAAGCCGATTACTACCACTCGAACATCCAGTACCAGTCCGGCGCGGACCTGCAGACCGGCACGTGGCGCCCGTACAACCTCCAGCCCAACGAGCCGCTGCGGACCGTCGGCGACCGCGTTTACCTGCTCGGCAACGGCTACTCGCCCCAGTTCACCGTGACCTTCCCCAACGGCGAGAAGCGCACGCAGAACACGCAGTGGCGGCCCACCGACACGGCCACGATGCTGTCGCAGGGCGCCACCAAGTTCGACACCCCGGGGATCACCGACGAGATCCAGCGGCGCACGAAGCAGCTCGCGATCACCGGGATCTTCGCGCCGACGTCGTTCATCCACGGCGGTGTGCTCACCTCCACCGCGCCGGGCCTGAACAACCCGATGGTGGCCGTCGACGTGCTGCGCGGCGACCTCGGCCTCGACGCGGGCCGCGGGCAGTCGGTGTTCGACGTGGACCAGGACCGCGTCGCCGACGGCCGCCTCAAGCGCGTCGCGCGGCAGAACCTGGCCGTGGGCCAGGAACTCACGCTCGACGACGGCACCAAGGTGCGCTTCGACGGCGTGAACGAGTGGGTGAACCTCCAGGTCTCGCACGACCCGACGCAGGGGTACGTGCTCGGCTTCGCGATCGTGATGTTCGCGGGTCTCGGTGCGTCGCTGCTGGTCAAGCGGCGTCGCGTGTGGGTGCGGGTGAGCCGCGGTGACGACGGGCACGCGGGTACCGTGATCGAGGTCGCCGGCCTCGCGCGCACCGACCAAGCAGGGTACGGCGAAGAGTTCCAGCGGATCGGCGAACGGCTGGTCACGGGCCGGAAAGGCAGCTGAGGCATGCAGATCAACGAGACGTTGTCGCAGTACAGCGACTGGTTCTACACCACCACGGTGGCGATCTACGTCCTCGCGCTCCTGCTCTCGCTGTTCGAGCAGGCCTTCGGCGCCAAGGGCCGCCTGGCCCACGAGCGCAGCGCGCAGAAGACCCTCGTCGGGGCCGGCGCGCCGGTGATCGAGGACGTCGACAAGCCCGCCGAACCCGAGGTGCCGCGCGAGATCGGCCGGCCCGAGCGCATCGGCCGCATGGGTGCGGCGCTGCTGGTGCTGGGCGCCCTGCTGCAGCTCACCGCGATCGTGCTGCGCGGTCTCGCCGTGCACCGCGCGCCGTGGGGCAACATGTACGAGTACGGCATGGCGGTCACCTTCATCACGGTGGTCGCGTGGCTGGTCGTCATCAAGAAGTTCCCGGTGCGCCACCTCACGGGCTTCGTGCTGCTGCCCGTCGTGATCCTGATGTTCATCAACGGCACGCTGCTGTACACGGTGGCCGCGCCGGTCGTGCCCGCCCTGCAGTCCTACTGGCTCTACATCCACGTGTCGGCCGCGATCATCGGCTCGGGCGTGTTCCTGGTGCCCGGTGTGGCCAGCGTGCTGTACCTGTTCCGCAGCGCCTACGACCGCAACCCGGCCAAGTTCCCCGGCTTCGGCCCGAAGCTGCCGGCCGCCGACGTGCTCGACCGCATCGCCTACCGCGCCACGATCATCGCGTTCCCGATCTTCACCTTCGGCGTGCTGTGCGGCGCCGTGTGGGCCGAGGCCGCGTGGGGCCGGTTCTGGGGCTGGGACCCGAAGGAGACCGTCGCCTTCATCGCGTGGGTCGTCTACGCCGCCTACCTGCACTCCCGCGCCACCGCGGGCTGGCGCGGCACCCGCGCGGCCGTGATCAACATCGTCGGGTTCGCGGTGACGATCTTCAACCTGTTCTTCGTCAACCTGGTGACCGCCGGGCTGCACTCGTACGCCGGGGTCAGCTGACCGGGGGGCCACGCGGTCGGTAACGCTCCCCCCGACTACCGTCGATACTGGAGGGATCCAGAAAGCACTTTCGACGGGCGCAGCACCCGGGAGGTAGGCAGCGGTGACCGGACCCAGTGAAGAAGCGGCCCGGGCTACGGCCGAAGAGGCTCAAGCGAAGGCCGACCAGGCGCAGGAACCGGCGGCCGAGCTGTTCTCCGACGAACGCACGGACTCGGCGCCGCACCCGCCTTCGGGCGCCTACGACGCCCAGCCGACGCAGGTCGTCGCGTCACCGAACCCGAACTCGGGACCGCACGCCGTGCCGCAGCAGCAGGCCCAGGTGCCGCCGGGGTACGCGCAGCAGCAGTACGACCAGAACCTGCCCCCGCTGCAACCCCACCAGCCGCAGCAACCCCAGCCGCAGTACCCGCCCGCGGGCTACCAGCCTTCGCAGCAGCAGCCGTCGAACCTGCCGCAGCCGGGCGGGCGCGCCGCGTCGGCGGTGCCCGACGACCTGGCGACCGCGCACCTGGTGAAGCAGGCGAAGCGCACGCCGCAGTCGGGCTGGCGCAAGGCGCTGTACGTCGGCACCGGCAAGCTCGTGAACCCGGGTGAGAGCCCGGCCGACACGCGCCGGCGCGAGCTGATCGCGCGCGTCAACCAGCCGCTGCGGGGGTGCTACAAGATCGCGATGCTGTCGCTCAAGGGCGGCGTCGGCAAGACCACCGCCACGACCACGCTGGGCTCGACCTTCGCGTCGCTGCGCGGCGACCGCGTGGTCGCCGTCGACGCGAACCCCGACCGTGGGACGCTGTCGCAGAAGATCGCCATCGAAACCACGGCGACCGTGCGCCACCTGCTGCGCGACGCCGAGAAGATCACCCGGTACAGCGACGTCCGCTCGTACACGTCCCAGGGGTCGAGCCGCCTGGAGATCCTCGCCAGCGAGCAGGACCCGGCCGTGTCGGAGGCGTTTTCGGAGATCGACTACCGCCGCACGGTGAACCTGCTGGAGCACTTCTACAACATCGTGCTCACCGACTGCGGCACCGGTTTGATGCACTCGGCGATGAAGGGCGTGCTCGACCTCGCCGACTCACTCGTCGTGGTGTCGTCCGGTTCGGTCGACGGCGCGCGGTCGGCGTCGGCCACGCTCGACTGGCTCGAAGCCCACGGCTACGGCGAGCTGGTGAAGCGCTCGGTCGTCGTCATCAACTCGGTGCGCCCCAAGGGCAGCTCGGTCGACCTGGACAAGCTTTCGGCCCACTTCGGCGCCAAGGTCCGCGCCGTCTGCCGCATCCCGTTCGACCCGCACCTCGAGGAGGGCGCGGAGATCGAGCTGGAGCGCCTGGGCGGCGACACGCGCCTCGCGTTGCTGGAGCTGGCGGCCACGGTCGCGGACGGCTTCGGCGCGCAGCAGTACCGCTGACGCGCGACGGCGCCCCGGCTTCGCGGAGCTGGGGCGCCGATTCGTTTCCGGTTCAGGAGTCGCCGTCGTCGGTCGTGGGGCGTTTGCGCTGCTCTTCGGTGAGCTTGCGCAGGAAGTCCGGGTCGTCGTCCGGGCCGCGGGTGGGCCGGCGGTCCGGCACGCCGATGCGCTGCCCCGCCGCGAAGACCCGCCACAACAGAACGGCGATGGTGATCGCGCCCACCGCTGCGAGCAGAGGAATCATGCCCGGTCCTTCCGTCGTGCAGGGCCTTGCCGATTCCCCACGTTACCTCTCCGGGCCGGTGGTAGGCGGATACGCGACCGGACGTTGCTGCGTGTGCCGGCGGCTTCCGCCGTGACCGTGGCCGGATTGGTACCGAGAAGCACCGCAGCCCGAAATCCGCGAACCGGCCCGAACCCCGGGTACGACGAAGGGTCGTGACCGGTAAGAGGTGCGGGAAGTCACCCCTTACCACTCACGACCCTTGCGTGCTGGTGGCGGTTCAGGCCTTGCGGGCCGGTTCGCTCGCGTCGGTGGTGAGCTCGGCGAGGAGCTCGTTCACCTCGGACTCGCGGAACCGGCGGTGCCCGCCGGGGGTCCGGATCGAGCCGATCCGGCCGGCCGTGGCCCACCGGGTGACCGTCTTCGGGTCCACCCGGAACAAGGCGGCCACCTCACCCGGGGTGAGCAGCCTTCCGCCCATCGTCGCGGTCATTTTCCGCCTCCTTAACGAACTACTTGCTATACCGGAGGCATCGGGCCTTTCGCCCGTCGCGCCGGGGTAGCCAACGCGGCAATCGTGGCACTTCACCCGTCGGGTACTCGAACGGTTGTCCAAGAGTAAAGAGCCCTTAAAGTGCAAAAGGGACATAACCTCTGCGGCTCTCCGTCGCGTGAAGTCTCCGTTCAGATCGCGCTGACCTGCGTGTTTTCCTCTGCGGAGGCGCTCACTCAGGTAAAGACGCGCCAAAGGGGCATCGCGGGCCATCGGGACCATCGGCGACGTTGTGACGCAGTAGACACTCCGGGCATTACCTTGCCTGCGGGCCCGGGGAGCCGCGCAGCATAATGAGCCGGTGGATCAGCTGGACCGGAAGATCATCGCCGCGCTGCGGGTCAACGGCCGGGCCACCTACGCCGACCTCGGCCGGTCCGTGGGGCTTTCGGCTTCGTCGGTGCACGAGCGCGTCGGCAAGCTCGAAGCGGCCGGGGTGATCACCGGCTACCACGCGATGGTGGACCCCAGCACCGTCGGACTGGGCGTCACCGCGCTCGTGGGCATCCACCCGACCGACACCGCGACCGACGAGGACGTCGCGTCCGCGCTCGGCGAGCTGGCCGAGGTGGAGAGCTGCTACGCCGTGGCCGGCGACGAGGCCTTCGTGGTGAAGGTGCGCGTGTCGACCGTCGACGAGCTCGAGCACACGCTCGGCCGTCTGCGCCGCATCCCGGGCGTCGGGCGCACCAACACGACCGTGGTGCTCTCGACGCGCTTCGAGGGCCGCCCGAACAACGCGGGCCTGGGCGAAGAGGACGGGAACAAGGCGTAGCCTGCTTCGATGTGAGCGAAACGCCGAAGAACCTGTACCGCGACCTGACGGTCTACCTCTTGGCGCGCTTCGCGCTGGTGGCCGTGGTCGCCTGGGTGCTGACGCTGGTCGGGGTGCCGCTGCTGGTCGCCCTCCTGATCGGGCTCGTCGTGGGCCTGCCGCTCGGGCTGCTGCTCTTCCGCTCGCTCAACACGCGCGTCACGGCGGGCTTGGCCAAGCGCAACGAAGCCCGCGCCCGCGCCCGGTCGGCCCTGCGCGCCGAGCTCCGCGGCGACGGCCCCGCCGGCGACGACGCCGCATGAACCGGCTCCACAACCGCGCCTGGGTGCGCGAGGCCGTCCGCATCATCGAGGCCGACGCCAACCGCAGCGCCGACACGCACCTGCACGTCTTCCCGCTGCCGCAGGAGTGGGGCGTCGACCTGTACCTGAAGGACGAGTCCGTGCACCCCACGGGCTCGCTCAAGCACCGGCTGGCCCGGTCGCTGCTGCTCTACGGCCTGGTCAACGGCCAGATCGGCCCGGACACCACGCTCATCGAAGCCTCCAGCGGCTCCACGGCCGTCTCCGAGGCGTACTTCGCGCGGATGCTGGGCCTGAAGTTCGTGACGGTCGTGCCGCGCAGCACCAGCAAGGAGAAGATCGCCCTCATCGAGTTCTACGGCGGCGACTGCCACTTCGTCGACCGGGCGCCCGACATGTACCCGGAAGCGGAGCAGCTGGCTGCGGAGTGCGGCGGGCACTACCTCGACCAGTTCACCTACGCGGAGCGCGCGACGGACTGGCGCGGGAACAACAACATCGCCGAGTCCGTCTTCGCACAGATGCGAGCGGAGCGGCACCCGGTGCCGTCGTGGATCGTCGTGGGCGCCGGGACCGGCGGCACGAGCGCGACCTTCGGCCGGTACGTGCGCTACAAGCGGCACACCACGAAGATCGCGGTGGTGGACCCGGAGAACTCGTCCTTCTACGGCGCGTGGGAGACCGGGCAGCTGGACTACTCGACGGGGATGCCGTCGCGCATCGAGGGCATCGGCCGCCCGCGGGTGGAGCCGTCGTTCGTGCCCGGGGTGATCGACGAGATGTTCCAGGTGCCGGACGCGGCGTCGCTGGCCGCGATCCGGTTGCTGAGGGATCACACGGGGCACTGGGCGGGTGGGTCTACGGGGACCAACCTGTACGGGGCGTTCGCGCTGATCTCGCGGATGATCGCGGAGGGCCAGGCGGGGTCCGTGGTGACGTTGTTGTGCGACGGCGGGGATCGGTACGCGCACACGTATTACGACGATGAGTGGCTGGCGGAGCAGGGGATCGACATCGCGCCTTATCGGGCGAAGTTCGATGAGTTCCTGATCAGCGGCCGGTTCGACGGCTGAGAGCCCTCGCCCTCGGCCAGCACCCAGCCCCTCCCCACCACCTCAAAAGGCGACGAAAAGCCACCTACGAATCCGCCGCCAACCTACGCAGAACGTCCTGCACCCAGCCCCTGCCCGGCACCTGAAAAGGCGACTCGAAGCCACCTACGACACCGCCGCCCGACCGCCCCACTGAGGATGCGCCCAGTCCCTGCCCGGCACCTCGATCCGAAGCTTCCACACGGCCGCCGACCCCGTGTCAAGGCACGCTTTCCCGCCTTGACACGGGGTCAGCGGCCGTAGTCACACTTGAGCTTCGGGGTGCCTACGCCCCGCAACACGCCCCTGCGCAGGACCGCATCACCCCACAACACCAACTGCAGCCTTGTTGGGCTGGCGGCAAGTGGCTTGGCCTCGCCTTGTGGGGTGGTTCAGAAGGCCAGGGCGATGGCGCTCAAAATCGCCCACGCGAGCATCGCCAACCCCGTGTCGCGCAGCGCAGGGATGAGTTCCCGGCCCACCTTGCCACCACCGACAGCGCGAACGGACTTCAGCAGCATCGGCGCGGTGACCAAGGCGATGAGCTGCAGCGGGTGCCAGATGCCCAGCAGGATCGTGATGACGTACGGCACGGTCACCAGGGCCAGATACAAGCGCCGGGTGCCCTTGTCGCCCAGGCGGGTGGCGAGGGTGCGTTTGCCGGACTCCAGGTCGGTGGGGATGTCGCGGAGGTTGTTGGCCGTGAGGACCGCGGTGGAGAAGCAGCCGACCGCGACGGCGCAGCCCAGGCCGGCCCAGCTGACGCGGCCGGCTTGCACGTAGACGGTTCCCAGTACGCCGGCGAGGCCGAAGAAGACGAACACGGCGATCTCGCCGAAGCCGTAGTAGCCGTAGGGCTTGCTGCCGCCCGTGTAGAACCACGCGCCGAGGATGCACAGGGCGCCCATGGCGAGCAGCCACCAGAAGCCGGTGAGCGCGACGAGCAGCAGGCCCAGCACGCCGGCCAGACCCAGGCACACCAGCGCCGCGGCGAGGACGGCCTTCGGGGCGGCCGTGCCGGAACCGACCAGGCGAAGCGGGCCGACGCGGTTCTCGTCGGTGCCGCGGACGCCGTCGGAGTAGTCGTTGGCGTAGTTGACGCCGATGATCAGCGCGAGCGCGACCAGCAGCGCGAGCACCGAACGCCACCACGAGAACGCGTCCAGCGCGATCGCCGCCCCGACCCCGGCGACCACCGGGGCGATCGCGTTGGGCAGGGTGCGCGGGCGGGCGCCTTCGATCCACTCACTCACTGTCGCCATGGGCGTTATTCAACGCCATGCGATCTTCACCCGATCAGGAACCCGTGACCTCCCACGTGAGGGTCCCGCTGCTGTCCGGCTCGTCCGCCGACGCGGCCCCCGCGCCGAGCACGAGCCCGGCGACCACCGCCACCACCGCCAGCGCTGCCTTCGTCCAGGTCTTCATCCCCCGAGGCAACCGCGATCACTGGCACCCTGTCAACGATCCGGGCGGTTTTCGAGCCGTCTGTAGGTCGTTTCAGGAGCTGAACAGTGCCTTGACGGCCGATCGGTCGATCTTGCCCGGTCCGCGCAGCGGCAGCTCGCCGGTGAACTCGATCCGCTTCGGCGCCGCCGCGGCGCCGAGCTCGTCGCGCACGGCGGCGCGCAACGCGGCGGGGTCGACCGCACCCTCCGCCACCACCAGCGCCACCACGGCTTCGCCCCACTCCGGCGACTCAACGCCCACCACACACGCGTCGCGCACGCCCGCGACCGCACCGAGCACCTTCTCGACCGAAGCCGCCGACACCTTCACGCCGCCGGTGTTGATGACGTCGTCGGCGCGGCCGAGGACCTCGACGCGGCCGTCGGGGAACAGCCGCCCGCGGTCCGACGTGCGGAACCAGCCGTCCTGGAACGACTCGGCCGTCAGCTCGGGAGCCAGCCGGTAGCCGTGGGCGAGGACCGGGCCCGAAATCCGCAACCGCTCGGACGCGTCGGGCTCGACCCGCACGCCGTCCAGCGGCACGCCGTCGTAGACGCAGCCGCTGGCCGTCTCGCTCATGCCGTAGGACGGGATGATCCGCACCCCGGCGTCGTGGGCCCGTTCGCGCAGCTTCGGCGACGTCGCGGCGGCCCCCAGCACGATCGCGTCGAAGCCCTGCGCGGCGGCCAGGCCCGCGCCACCGTCGTCGAGCAGCCGCGCGAGCTGCGTCGGCACCAGCGCCGTGTACCGCGGGCCGTCCTCGGCCAGCACGGGCGCGGCGGCCGCGGCGAAGTCGTCGGTCCGGAAGCCCGTGCCGGTGAGGTACGCCGCTTTCGTGCCGGCCAGCCGGGCGCGGACCAGGACCTGCAGGCCGCCGATGTAGTGCGCGGGCGTCGCGAGCAGCCAGTGGCCCGGACCGCCGAGCCGCGCGTGCGTCGCCACGGCCGACGACGTCAGCGCGCCCGGCGAGATCAGCACGCCCTTCGGCGCCCCGGTGGAGCCCGACGTGGCGATGATCACCGCAGTGTCCGGCTCCACCGGGGTGTCCGGCGCCATGGCCTCGAGCAACGCCGGCGCCGCCGGGTCACCCGCGGACAGCGGCAGCACGGCGTCCCCGCCGTCGAGCGCCGCCGCGACGGCCGAGTCCAGCGCGGACACGGCCTCCGCGCTCCCGTCGAGCCAGACGACCCGCACAAGTCCTCCCGGGGGATCAGTAGTAGTACGGGACGTCGGACCAGTCCGGGTCCCGCTTCTGCAGGAAGGCGTCGCGGCCTTCCACCGCTTCGTCCTGCATGTACGCGAGCCGCGTGGTCTCACCGGCGAACAGCTGCTGGCCGACGAGCCCGTCGTCGATCGCGTTGAACGCGTATTTCAACATGCGCTGCGCCGTCGGCGACTTGCCGACGATGGTCCAGGCCCACTCGAGCGCGACGGTCTCCAGGGAAGCGTGGGGGACGACCTCGTTCACCGCGCCCATCGAGTGCATCTGCTCGGCGGTGTAGTCGCGGCCGAGGAAGAAGATTTCACGCGCGAACTTCTGGCCGACCTGGCGCGCGAGGTACGCGGAGCCGTAGCCCGCGTCGAACGAGCCGACGTCGGCGTCGGTCTGCTTGAACCGCGCGTGCTCGGCCGAGGCGAGCGTGAGATCGCACACCACGTGCAGCGAGTGCCCGCCGCCCGCGGCCCACCCCGGCACGACCGCGACCACGGGTTTCGGCATGAACCGGATCAAGCGCTGGACCTCGAGGATGTGCAGCCGGCCCGCACGCGCCGCGTCGACCGTGTCGGAGGTCTCCCCAGCCGCGTACTGGTATCCGGACCGTCCGCGAATACGCTGGTCACCGCCGGAGCAGAACGCCCAGCCGCCGTCCTTGGGCGACGGCCCGTTGCCGGTGAGCAGGACACAGCCGACGTCGGAGCTCATCCGGGCGTGGTCGAGGGCGCGGTAGAGCTCGTCGACCGTGTGCGGGCGGAAGGCGTTGCGGACCTCCGGACGGTCGAACGCCACGCGGACCACCCGTTTGCCGGAGCGGCTCTCAGCGGAGCGGTGGTAGGTGATGTCGGTGAAGGCGAAACCTTCGACCTCGGTCCACGCGGCGGGGTCGAACAGCTCGGAAACTCGGGCGTCATCCACGTTTGGGAGAATAGGACCTGTGGACACTCGTGCTGTGCTTGATGCCGCCTCCCCGGAAGGGCGAGCGTCGGCGGTCGACGCACCAGGGGCCCGCCGGTGAACCCGTCGACCGCGCAGGCCAGGGTCATCGTCGACGAACTGGTCCGCAACACCGTGTCCCACGTGGTCTTGTGCCCCGGTTCACGGAACGCGCCGCTGTCGATCGCGCTCTACGACGCCGCCGCGGCCGGACGGCTCAAGCTGCACGTGCGCATCGACGAACGCGGCGCCGCGTTCCTGGCGCTCGGCATCGCCGCGCGCACGGGCCGGCCCTCGGCCGTGGTCTGCACCTCCGGCACCGCCGCGGCGAACTTCCACCCGGCCGTGCTCGAAGCCGACCGTGCGGGCGTGCCGCTGATCGTGCTGACGGCCGACCGCCCGCCCGAGTTGCGCGCCGCTGGGGCCAGCCAGGTCATCGAGCAGTACCGGCTCTACGGCGACGCCGTGCGCTACTTCGACGAGCTCGCCGTCGCGGAACGCCGGCCGGGGCAGAACTCGTACTGGCGCAGCCAGATCTGCCGCGCGTGGAACGCCGCGTACGGCGAATGGCGCAGCGGGCCCGTGCACCTGAACATCCCGTTCCGCGACCCGCTCGTGCCCGACGTCGGGGATGACGGCGAGTGGTACGAATCCATCGAGGGCCGCGCCGACGGCGAGCGCTGGACGGAGCTGCCGGACTTCGGCGCGCTGCCGTCGTTCGTGGTGCCCTCGGCCCGCCACGGCCTGGTCATCGCGTGCGACACGGGCGTGCAGGCGGCCAGCGAATGGGCTGAACAACACGGCTGGCCCGTGGTGTCGGAGACCGGTGGCCTGGGCCTTTCGGGCACCACCGCGATCTCGTCGGGTGCGTGGCTGCTGGGCGTCGAGGAGTTCATCTCGAAGCACAAGCCCGAGCAGGTCCTGTGCCTCGGCCGCCCGACCGTGTTCCGCCAGGTCGGCAAGGTCCTGTCCGACCCGGCCGTCGAGGTCCTGCTCGTGCGCCCGGACTCGGACTGGCCGGCGCCCGCGCACAACGTGCGTCAGGTCGGCCAGTGGTTCGCCGAGCCGACCAAACCCGCCGACCCGGAGTGGCTCGCCGCCTGGCAACGCGCGGACGCCGCCGCCGCGTCGGCCGTTTCCGCGGCGTTGGTGGGGGAGCCGTGGCCCAACGGCCTGACCGTCGCCGCCGCGCTGATCGACTCCCTGCCCGAAGGCGCGCTCCTCGTGGTGGGCTCCTCCAACCCGACCCGCGACGTCGCACTCGCGGGTTCCCTGCGCCCGGACGTCCTCGTCCACCGCAACCGCGGCGTGGCCGGCATCGACGGCACCGTGTCCACAGCCCTCGGCGCCGCCACGGTGCACCGCGCGCCCTCGTACGCGCTGCTCGGCGACCTGACCTTCCTGCACGACGCGTCGGGCCTGCTGACCGGCCCCGCGGAGCAACGTCCGGACCTGACGATCGTCGTGCTGAACGACGACGGCGGCGGCATCTTCTCCCTGCTGGAACAGGGCGCGCCCGAACACGCGGCCAGCTTCGAACGCGTCTTCGGCACCCCGCACGGCGCCGACCTGGGCGCGTTGTGCGCGGGGTACCGCGTGCCCCACACCCTGGCCACGACGGTCGAGGAGTTCCGCGCCGCGCTGGTTCCCGCGCCGGGGCTGCGCGTCGTCGAGGTGCGCGTGGACCGGACCCAGCACCGCGGTCTCCACGCCCGGCTGCGGAAAGCCGTTGCGTCGGCGGTCGGACAGGTCTGAATCAGCGGAGCGCTTCGCGCCAGACGGTTTGGTGGGCGTCGAGGTGCTCGGCGGTCTCGCGCCAGTACGCGCCGTCCTCGAGCCAGATGCGGGCCCACGGCGGGCGGTGGGCGTTGGCCCGGAGGAAATCGTGCATCGCGCGGGCGCGGCGGCCCAGCGTCGCCGGGAGCTCCGCGCGCTGGCGGTCCTCGAGTCCGTAGCCGTCGGTGAAGGCCCGCAGCCGCGCCGCGCATTCCGCGAGCCCGCGATCGGCGCGCAGGCCCGCGGTGGTCTGCGCCGCGTAAGCCAGGTCCCACTCCCGTGACGCCGGGGCGGTGCAGTCCCAGTCGATCAGCACCCAGCCGCGGTCGTTCCGCACCAGGTTCCACGGCGCGACGTCGTTGTGGCACACCAGTTCCTCCCGATCCGGTGGGAGGAGCCGCTGCCACACCGCGCCCGGCGGTGGCGTGAACCCGGCGAGCGCGTCGTGCAGCTCGCGCAGCAGCCGGCCGAGCTCTCGCAGCTCAGCCGGTGCGTAGAGCCCTGCCTCGGCCCCGGTGCTGCCCGGCACGAACTCCAGCACTTGGCGTCCCCGCTCATCTCGGCCGAGCGGCCGCGGCGAGCCGGGGAACCCGACGTCGTGCAGGTGGGTGAGCACGGCGTCCACCGCGTCCGTCCACGGCCCGGCCGGGCGCCGGACGGTGTCGCCGACGCGGACGACGCCGGCCGTCACGTTGCCGGTCAGCGGGATCTCGGTCACGGGTCGATTCTGGTGGTCCAGTCAACCGAACCGATAACCGCTGAAGATCTCAGCGGGTAAGAACCTCCCAACGGATGTACCTCGCAACTCCAACGCTGGCTACGTTCGAGCGCGTTGATCGCCTTCTGGGAGGAAACGCCAATGCGTGGAAGACGGGCCGGACTCGGGTTGGTCGCGGCGGGAGTGGTGTCGGTGCTGGTGTCGGGGGCGGCGGCCGCCGCACCGGGGCACGGGGCGCCCGGCGTGGGGGACCCGTACTACCCCAACGCGGGCAACGGCGGCACCGACGTGCTGCACTACGACATCCGGCTGACCTACCAGCCCGACACCGACCGCCTGGCCGGCTCGACGACCCTGCTGCTCACCGCTACGCAGGACCTGTCGAGGTTCGACCTGGACTTCGCGCTGAGGGCCAAGAGCGTGCTGGTCGGCAACGAGGCCGCCGGGTTCCGGAACCAGAACGGCAACGGCGAGCTCGTGATCACCCCCGCCCACCCGCTGGCGAAGGGGCAGACCACCACCGTCGTCGTGGCGTACGACGACACGCCTTCGACCGAGACCGTCGACGGGATCCACGGGTGGAAGCACGGCGCGTTCGGCGCGCTGGGCGTCGACGAGCCGCAGAGCGCGCAGTGGTGGTTCCCGTCCAACGACCACCCGACGGACAAGGCGACGTACGACGTTTCGATCGAAGCCCCGGACGGTCTCGCGGCCATCACGAACGGCTCGCTCGTGCGCAAAACGCAGTCGCGCGCCGGGTGGACGCGGTGGAACTGGCGGAGCACTCAACCGCAGGCGACGTACCTGACGTCGTTCATCGTGGGGAAGTACGAGGTGGTCCAGTCGACGACGCCCGACAACAAGCCGTTCATCACGGCCTACGGCGCCGACCTCGGTGACTCGCTCTACGCGGCCAAGGCGAGCGTCGAGCGGACGCCGGAGATCGACGCGTTCCTCGCCACGCAGTTCGGGCCTTACCCGTTCGAGGCGGAGGGCGGTGTGGTCACCAGCGGCATCACGTTCTCGCTCGAGAACCAGACCCGTCCGACGTACGGCCTGAAGAACTTCCTCGCCGGGTCCAACACCACGCTCATCGCCCACGAGAACGCCCACCAGTGGTTCGGCGACAACGTCTCGCTCGGCAAGTGGAGCGACATCTGGCTCAACGAGGGCTTCGCGTCGTACGCCGAGTACCTGTGGTCCGAGCACGAGGGCGAGGGCACCACGGCCGAGCTCGCCCAGTACGCCTACGACTCCTACGCCGCCGACGACCCGTTCTGGCAGGTCCTGCCCGGCGACCCGGGCGCGGAGAACCAGTTCGACGGCGCCGTCTACGACCGCGGTGCGATGGCGCTGCAGGCCCTTCGCACGGCTGTCGGCGATGACGCGTTCTTCGCGATCCTGAAGAAGTGGCAGGTGGTGAAGGCCGGTGGGCACGGCGTGATCCCGGAGTTCGAGGCGCTGGCCGAACAGGTGTCGGGCAAGCCGCTGCAGGCGCTGTTCCAGACGTGGCTTTTCACGAAGGGCAAGCCGGCCGCCGGCCCGAACGGTGCCGCTCCGGCTGGGGTGCGGGCGGCCCACGCGGTGGTGAAGCCCAAGTCGTACGACCAGATCCGGGCCAACCACCGGATGCTCGCCGCCGCGGGCGAGCGCTGAGGCTCTAAGCTCGCGGTGTGACGGCCAAGAGTGAGCGGGCGAGGCGCATCGGGTGGTATGCCGTCCTCGGTGTCGCCTCGCTCCTCACTGTGCTCTGCGTGAGCCTGCTCTTCGCGGCGATCCGCAACGACAACGCCATCGAAGACCACCTCGGCACGGCCACGGCCACCGTCGAGTCCGTCGGCTTCGACCGCACGATCATCCAGTTCCAGAGCCCGGACGGCATCGTCCACAGCCCCGCCAACGGCGTGCTCTACCCCTCCGGCCTCGCCGCGGGCCAGCTCGTGGCCATCGAGTACGACACCACGAACCCCGACCGCCTCGCCCGCGTCGCCGGCCGCACCGCGACGCTCACGTTGCTGCCCCTGGGGACCACCATCCTCGTCACGTGGGCCGTCGCGGGCCCGCTCATGTGGTGGCTCCGCCGCTTGCTCAAGCGCGATCGGGCTGCCCGGGCTGCTGCCGAGGTGCCTGAAGTTACGGCTGCTTGAGCGGGTTCGCGCAGTTTCGGTCGCGATCTGCACGGCTGGTGATCGGATCCGCACAGCGATCGTCCGGATCCACGCATCCGGCGACCGGCTCCATCCAGACGACGGCCTTCCACCCACAGCCGACGATCAGCCTCGAACGCCGCAGCACTTGGTCACCAGAGCACAGTCGGCGCCCCTGCCCGATCAGCCGGGCGTCGCCCTCCGCACTGTCGACGACCGCCGCCGTGCAACAAATGATCAGGTTCGAACATCTAGTGTCCTGATCGCCACGGTCCGCGACCCATCCGGAACACCCGGAGCGCTCGGCGGCCCAGTCTGGTGACTGACGCCGCACAACCAGCGGCCCAATTCGCGCGGCTGGCTATCGACTTCGCACATCGTTTACCCCGCCGACAACAGCCAGCGTCCCGAATCGCACAACCGGCGCCCAGCTGCGAACAGCGGGGCAGCCTTGGCCGCTCAACTGCTGATCCAGTATGACCGGCTGGGCCTTCTTGCTCGCACATCCGGTGACCGGCTTCGCGCAGCTGGTGTTGAGCCCGATTAAGTGCGCGGTCGAACTCGCACAGTTGGTGACCGATGACGCGCAGTCGATGGTCTGGTTCAGGTGGTCGGCGGTCGACTCCGCACAGCAGGTGCTGCGCTTCGAACGGCTGGCTGTCTGGGGCAGCACAGCCGCCCACCCGCTCGGAACAAGAGGGGACGACCGTGATCGCACAGTCGATGGCCGGGACCGCCCAATCGGTGCTCAGATTCGAACAGGCAGCGATCTGATCTGAGCAGCCGACGCCCCCATTCGCACAGCTAATGGCCCAGGTCGCACCGCCGGCACCCCGAATCTGCACAGCCGGCGACTCGATTCGCACGGGTGGGGCCAGGCGCGGACGGCTGGGGCGGGGTTCGGACAGGCGGGGTCGACCCATCCCGCACAGGCGGGGATCAGGTTCGCACGGGCGGGGTCAGGTTCGGACTGGCGTCGACCCAGCACGCACAGGTCAGGACCAGGTTCGAACAATCGCCGGCCGACTGCGACCAATCGGTGATCAAGGTCGAACAGGCGCTGTCCCAGCCCGCACAGCCGCCCGACCGCAGCCGCTCAGAACCGCCGAACCCGCCTCAGCTCGCGACCGTCGCCGTTTCCTGCCACCAGCGCAGGACCTCGTCGGCGACGCCGGGGGCGGCGACGAGGAGGCCGTCGGTCGGCAGGGCGGTGTCTTCGCCGTGTTTGTCCAGCACCACCGCGCCGGCCTCGATGGCCATGGCGACGGAGCCCGCGACGTCCCATTCGTGGTAGCTGTGGAGCACCGCGGCGGCCGCGTGGCCGAGCGCGACCTGCGCGATCGACAGCGCGGCCGACCCCAGCACCCGCACCCCGGCGTGCGCGGCGGCGGCGCGTTCGATGAACCCGCCCATGCCGGGCCACGGCCCCTTGCGGGCGAGCTCCGTGCAAACGATCGCGCCGGCCGTCACGCGGCGGTCGACCAGCTGGATCGGCTTGCCGTTCGCGCGGGCGCCCCGGCCGCGGGCGGCGGCGTAGATCTGCGCCCGGTACGGGTCGGCGACGACCCCGACGACCGGGCCCGACGCGTCGATCAGGGCGAGGCTGTAGGCGCACCACGGCACGCCCGCGACGTAGTTGGCCGTGCCGTCGACGGAGTCCACGACCCACCGGTACTCGGCG
Source organism: Amycolatopsis sp. NPDC051903 (assembly GCF_044452505.1). Lineage (NCBI taxonomy): Bacteria > Bacillati > Actinomycetota > Actinomycetes > Pseudonocardiales > Pseudonocardiaceae > Amycolatopsis > Amycolatopsis sp. NPDC051903. Next base: position 290,951 of record NZ_JBITBT010000001.1, read on the forward strand.
ACGTCAGCACCGTGGTCGGCGCCGAACTCGTGGCCGACGACGGGGATCCCGGGGAACTCCGCGGTCAGCACCCGCCGGGTGTGCCGCTCGAGGATGCGGTCGGTGTCGGTGACCCAGTCGAACGGGGAGTCCAGGGTCGAGGGGTGGGCGCCGCGGCCTGCCGTCGCGGTGATCACGTCGGTGGCGTCGTTGGCCAGCCGGCCGGCCACCTCGAGAGCCCTCGAGAGCAGCCCCGGCTCCACGGGCTGCGACGGCCTGGAGGACAAGAGGGTCATGCCTGCTTAGTCTGGGCCGTCCTGGTTTCCGGGACACGACCTTGAGGTGACATGTCGTGGCGAATCTGTCGACGGACTGTGTCCTCGTGAACACCGCATGCGAGTGTTCGGACACCGTTGGCCCACCTGTCACACGGGATTGGTCCGGTTCGCGCACGCCTTTGTCACAGTGACCACGTGCGAGTCGCCATTGTCACCGAAAGTTTCCTGCCCCAGGTGAACGGCGTGACGAACTCCGTGTTGCGGGTCGTCGAGCACCTGGTCGACCGCGCCCACGACGTGCTCGTGGTGGCGCCGGGACCCGGTCCGGAGTCCTACCGCGGCGCCCCGGTCGTCCGCATCCCCGCCTTCGACGTGCCCGGCGTGCACTCGCTGCCGATCGGCCTGCCGACACGCACCGTGCTCACGGCGCTGACCGGCTTCCGCCCCGACGTGGTGCACCTGGCCTCCCCGTTCGTCGTCGGCGCGCGCGGCCTCGCCGCGGCCCGGCGGCTGCGGGTGCCGTCGATCGCCGTTTACCAGACGGACATCGCGGGCTTCGCCACGTCGTACGGCTTCGGCATCGGCGCCCGGGCGGCGTGGCGCTGGGTACGCCGCGTGCACTCGCGCGCCGACCGGACGCTCGCGCCGTCCAGCCACTCCGTCGAGCAGCTGCGCCTGCACGGCGTGCCCCGCGTGCACCGGTGGGCGCGCGGCGTCGACGTCGACCGCTTCTCGCCCGAACACGCGGACCCGGCGCTGCGGGCCGAGCTCGCGCCCAACGGCGAATTGCTCGTCGGCTTCGTCGGCCGCCTGGCGCCGGAGAAGGAGGTCGAGCGGCTCACCGCGCTCGCGGGCGTACCCGGCATCCGCGTGGTCGTCGTCGGCGACGGTCCGGAGCTGCCGGCGCTGCGCGAGCGGCTCCCCGGGGCCGCGTTCCTCGGCGCGAAGTACGGCGATGAGCTGTCGGTCGCATACGCGAGCCTCGACGTGTTCGTCCACACCGGACCGCACGAGACGTTCTGCCAAGCCGTGCAAGAAGCCATGGCCTCCGGCCTGCCGGTGCTCGCCCCCGACGCGGGCGGCCCGAAGGACCTCGTGCTGCCCGGCCGCACGGGCTACCTGCTGCCCGCCGAGCGCGAGAGCTTCGGCCGCGCACTCGTCGAACGCCTCGACGACCTGCGCGACCCGGCGCTGCGGGCGCGCCTGGGGGAGAAGGCGCGCAAGGTCGTGCTGGGGCGCACCTGGCCCGCCGTGTGCCACGAGCTGGTGGGGCACTACGAGGCCGTACAGGGCCGGGCCGCGCGCGCGGCCTGAGCGATGCACATCGTCCAGCTGGCGAACTTCTACGGGCCGCGCTCCGGTGGGTTGCGGACCGCGCTGCACCACCTCGGCGCCGGGTACGTCGCCAGTGGACACCGCGTGACCCTGGTCGTGCCGGGCACGCGGTACGCGGTCGAGACGCTGCCGACGGGGGTGCGCCGGTACTCGTTGCCCGCGCCCCGGATCCCGGGCACGGGCGGGTACCGGGCGGTCGACCCGCACCGCGTGCGGGCGGTGCTGCGCCGGCTCGAGCCGGACCGGCTGGAGGTGTCGGACCGCCTGACGCTGCGCGGCATGGGCACCTGGGCCCGCCGCCACGGGGTCCCGAGCACGGTCATCTCCCACGAACGCCTCGACCGGTTGCTGGAACAGTTCTTCCTGCCCCGGCCGATGGCCCGGTCCGTCGCCGACGTCGCCAACCGCCGCATGGCCGCCAGCTACGACACCGTCGTGTGCACCACGGCCTTCGCCCGCGCGGAGTTCGACCGCATCTCGGCGCCGAACGTCCGCCGAGTGCCACTGGGAGTCGACCTGTCCACGTTCGCGCCCTCGATGCGCTCGGACTCCTGGCGCCTTTCGCTGGCCGGTGGCGCGGACGCGTTACTGGTCCACTGTGGACGCCTGTCTCCGGAGAAACACGTGGAGCGCAGCGTGGACACCGTGGCGGAACTCACGGAGTCGGGCGCGCGGGTCCGCCTGGTGATCGCGGGAGAGGGGCCCCGAAGACGGGCGCTGGAACGCCGCGCCCGCGGCTTGCCCGTCACGTTCCTCGGCTTCCTGTCCGGCCGCGACGAAGTGGCGCGGCTGCTGGCCACCGCCGACGTTTCGCTCGCCCCGGGTCCGCACGAGACCTTCGGGCTGGCCGCCCTCGAGGCGCTCGCCTCGGGCACCCCCGTGGTCGTCTCCGCCTCGTCCGCGCTGCGCGAGATCGTCCGCCCCGGCTGCGGCGCCGCCGTGGACGACCACGCCCCGGCCTTCGCCTCCGCCGTCACGGGCCTCCTTAACAGTCCGGAAGACCTCCGCCGCGCCGCCGCCCGCGCGCGAGCGGAGGAGTTCGCGTGGCCGGAATCGGTGCGCGGCATGCTCGCCGCACTGGGCTGACTCACGGCTCCGGTTGGCCCCTTCCCGCGCGAACGGCCCACTCGCACCACCCCGACAGCACGAGGTGACCACTCACGCCGGTCCGGCTCACGAAGGGACCGCCGGAGCCTGCTCGCGAGTGGACCTCTGGCGCCGCGCCTGCCGCACGGGTGGACCGCTGGTGCTGCGCTGACTGCGCGAGTGGACCGCTGGCCCCGCGCTGGCCGCACGGGTGGACCGCTGATGCCGCCCTTGCTGCGCGAGTGGGCCGCTGGCCGTGCGAGTGGACCGTTCGTGCCGTGCTGAATGCGCGAGGGGACCGCTGATGTTGCCCCGCTCGCGAGTGGACCACTGGTGCTGCTCGAACGCGAGCGGACCACTGATGCCGCCCTTGCTGCGCGAGTGCAACGCCCGCTGGCCCCGCGCTGGCCGTGCGAGTGGACCGTTCGTGCCGTGCTGAATGCGCGAGGGGACCGCTGATGTTGCCCCGCTCGCGAGTGGACCGCTGGTGCCGCCTTGAACACGCGAGTGGACCGCTAACGCCGCCCGACCGCGAATGGACCTGCGGTGCCGCGCCGACTGCGCGAGTGGATCGCCGGTGCGGGCTCGTCTGTGCGAGGGGACCGTTGGCGCCTGGTTGGTGGCGTGATGGGACCCTTCGTGCCGCTCGCGATGGGCTGGTGCGGCCTCGTCTGCGTGAAGGGACCAGTGGCGCGCGGTTGGCGGCGTGAAGGGACCTTCCGCGCCGGAACGGGTGCGTGACTGGACCGGTCGCGCGCGCCCGATGCGAGAGGACCGCTTGATTCGCGCGCGCCCGCGCGCGAGGGCACTCTCGCGCGCATTCCCGCCCGCATCGGGACCGGTCGCGCCGACCCAATGCGCGAGGGGACCGTTCGCGCCGACCCCTGTGCGCCAAGGGACCGCTCGCGCGCATTCCCGCCCGCGAGGGGACCGGTCGCCCCGACCCAATGCGCGAGGGGACCGTTCGCGCCGACCCCTGTGCGCCAAGGGACCGCTCGCGCGCATTCCCGCCCGCGAGGGGACCGGTCGCCCCG